>NZ_JBKDTZ010000274.1:0-12269 GCF_046339755.1 Acidovorax sp.
CCAGCGCCGAGGCCCACCGCAAGTTCTACGACGAGTACAACGCCGTGCTCGACATGGACGCCGACTACTACCTGGAAACCATCGAGACCGTGTTCCAGGAGTACAAGCTGGTGAACGGCACCTGGGACGTGCGCTCGCCCGAGGGCAAGGTCGAGCGCGTGCGCCCGCAGGACATCACGACCACCGCCCTGTTCACGGTGGAGGGTGAGCTGGACGACATCTCCGGCTCGGGCCAGACCGAAGCCGCACACGACCTGTGCACCGGCATCGTGCGCAAGGAGCAGCGCCACCTGGAAGCCAAGGGCGCCGGGCACTACGGCATCTTCAGCGGCCGGCGCTGGCGCGAGATCGTGTACCCCGAAGTGCGCAAGTTCATCCTCTCGCACGAGGTGCCGCAGAAAAAGGCGCCCCGCCCTGCCGCCGTGACCGAGATGCCCGACGACAACCCGCCCGCACCGCCGCGCAAGGCAGCCGCCACCAAGGCCGTGGCGAAGAAGGTGCCGGCCAAGGCAGCCGTCAAGGCTGCGGCCCCTGCCACCGGTGCTGCAGCAGCCCCGGAACCCGAGGCGCCGGTGGCCAAGGCCGCAGTCACTGCAGCTCCCGCATCGCGTACCCGCCGCACCACGGCGGCACGCAAGGCTTGAACCCGCAGCCGGACGCCCACACCCCCATCCCTTCACCACCTGCAGGGCCGGCTGCGCATGCGCTGGCGGCCCGCCTGGACGCAGCCCTGCCGCAGACGCAGTGCACCCGCTGCGGCTATCCGGACTGTGCGGCCTACGCGCAGGCCATCGCTTTCGAGGCGGCTCCCATCAACCAGTGCCCGCCTGGCGGAGCCGAGGGGGTCGCCCGGCTCGCGGCGATCACCGGGCGGCCGGTGCTGCCACTGAGCGTGGAGCACGGCCTGGAGGCGCCCCGCGCCCTGGCGGTGATCGACGAGAACTGGTGCATCGGCTGCACGCTGTGCATCAAGGCCTGCCCGACGGATGCCATCCTGGGCGCCAACAAGCGCATGCACACCGTGATCGAGGCGCATTGCACCGGCTGCGAGTTGTGCATTCCCGTCTGCCCGGTGGACTGCATCAGCCTGGAAACCGTGACCGGCCAGGCCACTGGCTGGGCCGCGTGGAGCCCGGTGCTGGCCGGCCATGCACGCGCACGCTATGCGGCCCACAAGCTGCGGGTGGCATCGGGCACGGCCGAAGAGCCGCAGGACGATGAGGCCACTGCGGCCCCCTCCGGTGCCACCGCCCCGGCACCCGCAAGCGACGCAGCGGCAGCCCAGGCCCGCAAGGCAGCCATTGCCGCGGCCATGGCCCGCGCCCGGGAGCAGCGCGCGCAGCGCTGAGCGCCGCGGATATCAGCGTGCCGCCAGGGCCTTGTACACGCCGCAGCCCAGGTACAGGTCGCCCACCCGCTCCACGAAGGACATCTTGGTCTGCACCGCGCCGGTGGCCGGGTTGGTGATGTCGTACTCCACCCAGCCCGGTCCTACGTCCGCCTGGGCCGCAATTTCCGCCATCAACCGGTCTCCGTCGATGCCGGGAATGTCCTGCACCCGGGTGCCGACCTTGGCCGGATTGCCGCCGAAGGCCCGGTAGGTGCCCCCGGCATCGAGCACGAAGACATACATGTCGCGGTCGTTGAAGGGCTGGCTCTTGTCGGTGACGCGCGCCAGGAACTGGTCCCGTGATGTGCCCTTGTAGAGGGCCGCGGCACGCTTGACCAAGACCACCGCCTCTTCGGCCGTGCCCTGCTGCAGGCGAAACGCCGACACTGCGCGCGATAGGGTGGAGGCCCGGCTCTCCAGCGCCTCGGCCTGGCCCACGGCCTGGCTGACCATCTGCGCGTTGCGCTGGGTGATCTGATCGAGCTGCTGCACGGCGCTGCTGATCTCGCGCAGGCCCGTGCTCTGCTCGGCGCTGGAGCTCGATATCTCCGACATGCTGGCGGCCACGCTGCGCATGCCGCCCGCCATCTCGGTGATGCCATCGCCGGCGGTGCGGATCAGGCCGGCGCTGGACTCCACCTGCGTGACCGAGTCGTTGATCAGCTCGCGGATCTCGCGCGCAGCGGTGGCCGAGCGCTGGGCCAGCGTGCGCACCTCGGAGGCCACCACGGCGAAGCCGCGGCCCTGCTCGCCTGCGCGGGCCGCCTCCACCGCCGCGTTGAGCGCCAGGATGTTGGTCTGGAAGGCGATGGCGTCGATGGTGCCGATGATCTCCGTCATGCGGCGCGCGCCCTGCTGGATGGCCTGCACCGATTGCACGGCACGGCCCATGGCCTCGGCCCCGGTATCCGCGGCCTGGCGCATCTGGCCGGCGCGCTGGTCGGCGCCCTGCGCCGTCTGGGCATTGTTCTGCACGGTGGACGAGAGCTGCTCCACACTGGCGGCGGTTTCCTCCAGGTTGGCGGCCTGCTGCTCGGTGCGGTCGGCCAGTTCGCGGTTGCCCTGGGCCAGGCTCTGGCCGGCGTGGGCCACCAGCGCGGCGTTGCTGCGGATGTCGGCCACCATGGAAGAAAGCCGGAGCACCATGGCGTCCAGCGCCTTGGCCATCTGCGCCATCTCATCGGTGCCGACTGTGCTGGCATGCACGCACAGGTCGCCGTCGGTGATGCGCGCCATGGCGCCGGACAGGGACGCCATGTCGCCCACCAGGCTCAGGTACAGCGCCAAAAGCGCGTACAGCACCAACACGCCCCCCGCCAGGTCCACCCACCAGGGCGCGCCCAGCAGCGCCGCTGCCAACGTGCAGGCGATGAGCACCGCCAGTGTGGCCAGCTTGGCCGGAAGATGCAGCCGCCGCATCCACCACAGGCCCGGCCGCATGGGAACAAATCCTGCCATGTTGTCTCCGATATCGTTGTGACCCCTGCCAGGGCACGCTCCGGGGGTTCGCAACCATACTAGGCACGCGCCTTACGCGGGATTGACAAGCTGCGCCACCCCAGGGTTTGCGATAGGAGGCTCCCGGACTTGTGCCGGAGCGCACATCGGGAGCGCACCAAGCCCGCCGCCTGCGGTCCGGCGGGCACGGCATCGCCCATAATGATGGCCCATGAACCCCCTGCTCTCCCACCTGCAGCCCTACCCGTTCGAGCGGCTGCGAAAGCTCTTCGCCGGGGTCACGCCTCCGGCCCAGTATTCCCCCATCAGCCTGGGAATGGGGGAGCCGCGCCATCCTACTCCGCAGTTCATCAAGGATGCACTCAGTAACAACCTCGGCGGCCTGGCCAGCTACCCGGCCACGGCCGGCGAGCCGCGCCTGCGCGAGGCCTTCACCGCCTGGCTGCACAAGCGCTATGCGCTGAGCCTGGACCCTGCCACCCAGGTCCTGCCCATCAACGGTTCGCGCGAGGCCTTGTTTGCCTTTGCCCAGACCATCGTCGACCCGACGAAGCCTGATCCGGTGGTGGTCTGCCCCAACCCGTTCTACCAGATCTACGAAGGCGCGGCCTTGCTCTCGGGCGCCACGCCCTACTACGCACCCAGCGACCCGGCACGCAATTTCGCGGTGGACTGGGACAGCGTGCCGACCGAGGTCTGGAAGCGCACGCAACTGCTTTTCGTCTGCTCGCCGGGCAATCCCACGGGTGCGGTGATGCCGCTCGCCGAGTGGCAGAAGCTGTTTGCCCTGAGCGACCGGCACGGCTTCATCATCGCCTCGGACGAGTGCTATAGCGAGATCTATTTCCGCGACGAGCCGCCGCTGAGCGGCCTGCAGGCGGCCATCCAGGCCGGCCGCAAGGATTTCGAGAACCTGATCTCCTTCACCAGCCTGTCCAAACGCAGCAACGTGCCCGGCCTGCGCAGCGGCTTCGTGGCCGGCAATGCCGAGCTGATCAAGGCCTTCTTGCTGTACCGCACCTACCATGGCAGCGCCATGAGCCCCGTGGTGCAGGCGGCCAGCATCGCCGCCTGGGGCGATGAGCAGCATGTGACCGAGAACCGGGCCTTGTACCGCAGGAAGTTCGCCCAGGTCACGCCGCTGCTGGCCGGCGTGATGGAGGTGGCCCTGCCCGACGCCGGTTTCTACCTCTGGGCCAAGGTGCCAGACGCCCTGCAAATGACCGACGCCGAGTTCGCCCGCGAGCTTCTGGCTCAATACAATGTCACCGTGCTGCCGGGCAGCTACCTGGCCCGCGAGGCCGGGGGCTTCAACCCCGGCGCCCAGCGCGTGCGCATGGCGCTGGTGGCCGAGGCCGAGGAATGCGCCGAAGCAGCCATGCGCATCGTCCAATTCATCCAATCCCGTACTGCTTGAACTCCATGACCCAACAACTCCAGAACATCATCGACGCCGCCTGGGAAAACCGCGCCAGCATTTCGCCCGCAGCCGCCCCCAAGGAAGTGGCCGACGCCGTCGAGCACGTGATCGCCGAACTCAACAACGGCACCCTGCGCGTGGCCACGCGCGAGGCTGTGGGCCAATGGACCGTGCACCAGTGGATCAAGAAGGCCGTGCTGCTGTCGTTCCGCCTGAAAGACAACGAGCTGGTCAAGTCCGGCGACCTGGGCTTCTATGACAAGGTTCCCACCAAGTTCGCCCACCTGTCGGCCGACGAGATGAAGGCCACCGGCGTGCGCGTGGTGCCGCCAGCCGTGGCCCGCCGCGGCAGCTTCATCGCCAAGGGCGCGATCCTGATGCCTTCGTACGTCAACATCGGCGCCTATGTGGGCGAAGGCACCATGGTCGACACCTGGGCCACCGTGGGTTCGTGCGCGCAGATCGGCGCCAACGTGCACCTGTCCGGCGGCGTGGGCATCGGTGGCGTGCTGGAGCCGCTGCAGGCCGGCCCCACCATCATCGAAGACAACTGCTTCATCGGCGCGCGCTCCGAAGTGGTCGAAGGCGTGGTGATCGAAGAGCACTCCGTGCTGGGCATGGGCGTGTCCATCGGCCAGAGCACCCCCATTTTCAACCGCGCCACGGGCGAGATCAGCTACGGCCGCGTGCCCACGGGCTCGGTGGTGGTGAGCGGCAACCTGCCCAAGACGGCCGCCAACGGCGCGCCGTACAGCATGTATGCTGCCATCATCGTCAAGCAGGTGGACGCGCAGACCCGCTCCAAGACCAGCATCAACGACCTGCTGCGCGACTGACCCACGTCCCGCAGCCACCGAGAAGCACGCATGCGCACGCGGCCGGCGCCGGCCCACCAACGAACGAGAGGGGAAACACCATGAGCACGATGGAGCGGATTCTTCGCCTGATGAGCGAAAAGAAGGCATCGGACGTCTATCTGTCGGCCAATGCCCCGGCGCTGATCAAGATCAACGGCGAATGCGTGCCGATCAACAACCAGATCCTGCCGCCGGATGCCCCGCGCAACCTGCTGTCCGAGATCGTCCCGCCCGACCGTATCGAGGAGTTGGAGGAAACCGGTGAGCTCAACATGGGCGTGCCGCTCTCGGGCGTGGGGCGCTTTCGTATCAGCGCCATGCGCCAGCGCGGCAGCTATGCGGTGGTGATCCGCTTCATCTCGCAGCAGATTCCGGAAATCGCCACTCTGGGGCTGCCCGAGGTGATGAAGGAACTGATCATGGAAAAGCGCGGCCTGATCCTGATGGTGGGTGCCACGGGCTCGGGCAAGAGCACCTCGCTCGCGTCCATGATCGACAGCCGCAACGAGGTGCTCACCGGCCACATCCTCACCATCGAGGACCCGGTGGAATACCAGTTCCGCAACAAGAAATCCATTGTCAACCAGCGCGAGATCGGCAGCGACACCCAGTCGCTGCAGACGGCGCTCAAGAACGCGCTGCGCCAGGCACCCGACGTGATCCTGATCGGCGAAATCCGCGACCGCGAGACCATGTCCGCGGCCATCGCCTATGCGCAGTCGGGCCACCTGTGCCTGGCCACGCTGCACGGCAACAACAGCTACCACGCGCTCAACCGCATCCTGTCCTTCTACCCTGTGGAAGTGCGCCCGACCATGCTGGGCGACCTGGCCTCGGCCCTCAAGGCCGTGATCTCCCAGCGCCTGGTGCGCACCATGGACGGAGGCCGCCTGCCGGCGGTGGAGGTCATGCTCAACACCAAGCTGGTGTCCGACCTCATTGAAAAGGGCGACTTCGGTGGTGTGAAGGAAGCCATGGAAAAGTCCATGGCCGAAGGTTCGCAGACCTTCGAGGAAGACCTGGCGCGCATGATCATCGACAAGCGCATCGACAAGAAGGAAGGCCTGGCCTTCGCCGATTCGCCCACCAACCTGATGTGGCGCCTGCAGAACGACTTCTCGCTGGCTGCCAACGCCGCCAAGGCGCAGAAGGAATCGCGCGATGCGCCCGATGACACGCCGTCCTTCACAGAGATCGTGCTCGACGTCAAACCCGCCGCCTGAGCCCGGCGCGCGCACCGCGCGCTCCCTGTCCTTTTTATCCTTGTCTCTTTTTCTGCGATGTCCCGTACCCTGCACTTGGCCGAACAGCTGATCTCCCTGCCCTCCATCACCCCCGACGATGCGGGTTGCCTGGAGGTGCTGGCGGCACGGCTCGCTCCCCTGGGCTTTGTGTGCGAGCGCATCGACAGCGGCCCCGACAACTTCCGCGTGAGCAACCTCTGGGCGCGGCGCCCGGGTGCCGGTGCTGCGGCCAAGACCCTGGTGTTCGCGGGCCACACCGACGTGGTGCCCACCGGCCCGCTGGAACAATGGACCAGCAACCCCTTCGTGCCCACGCACCGCGATGGCAAGCTCTTTGGCCGCGGCGCCAGCGACATGAAGACCTCGATCGCGGCTTTCGTGGTGGCCGTGGAAGACTTCCTGGCCGCCACGCCCGATCCCGCGGTCACCCTGGCCCTCTTGCTCACCAGCGATGAGGAAGGCCCCTCGGTCGATGGCACCAAGGTCGTGGTCGAGCAGCTCAGTGCGCGAGGCGAGCGCCTGGACTACTGCATCGTGGGCGAGCCCACGTCGGTGGAGCGCACCGGCGACATGATCAAGAACGGCCGGCGTGGCACGCTCTCGGGCAAGCTCTCGGTGCGCGGCATCCAGGGCCACATCGCCTACCCGCAACTGGCGCGCAACCCCATCCACCAGGCCCTGCCGGCGCTGGCCGAACTGGCCGCGACCGAGTGGGACAAGGGCAACGCCTTCTTCCCGCCCACCAGCTGGCAGGTGAGCAACGTGCATGGCGGCACGGGTGCCACCAACATCATCCCCGGTGAGGTGGTGTGGGACTTCAACTTCCGCTTCTCGACCGAGTCCACGGCCGAGGGCCTCCAAAAGCGCGTGCATGCCGTGCTCGACGCCCACGGCCTTGATTACGAGCTGCGCTGGACCCTGGGCGGCCAGCCTTTCCTGACCACCCCGGGCGAACTGGTCACCGCCGTGCAGCAGGCCATCCTGGCCGAAACCGGCATCACCACCGAACTGTCCACCACGGGCGGCACCAGCGATGGCCGCTTCATCGCCCAGGTCTGCCCCCAGGTGATCGAGCTGGGCCCGCCCAACGCGAGCATCCACAAGATCGACGAACACATCGTGGTGGCCGACATCGAGCCGCTGACCCACATCTACCGCCGCACGCTGGAAAACCTGCACGCCCAGGCGGTGGCCGCATGAGCGCGGTGCTGACGGGCGGCACCGTGGGTGCCGTGGTGCAGTCTGCAGCCGCCGTCCTCGACTCGGCTGGCCTGTCCTTCGGGCATGGGACTGCCAATGCGCACGATGAAGCCGCGTGGCTGGTGCTGTGGCGCCTGGGGTTGCCGCTTTCCAGCGACCTGTCGGACGCCCCCGACGCGGTGGGCGCCCAGGGCGTGACAGCCGAGCAGCTGGCGCAGGTGCAGGCCTTGCTGCAGGAGCGCATCGCCACCCGCAAGCCCGCTGCCTACCTCACGCACGAAGCCTGGCTGCAGGGCGTCTCCTTCTATGTGGATGAACGCGCCATCGTGCCGCGCAGCTTCATCGCCGAGCTGCTGGCCGACGGCAGTGTGGACGAGTTCCTGAGCGACCAGACGCACCGCGTGCTGGACCTGTGCACCGGCAACGGCAGCCTGGCCGTGCTGGCCGCCATGGCATGGCCCGAGATCAGCGTGACCGGCGCCGACATCTCGGCCGATGCCCTGGAGGTGGCGCGCATCAATGTGGACCGCCATGGCTTGCAGGACCGGGTCACGCTGCAGCTGTCGGACGGCTTGTCGGCCTTGCCCGGCCCCTGGGACCTGATCCTGTGCAACCCGCCCTACGTCAATGCCGGCAGCATGGCGCAGTTGCCAGCCGAGTACCGGGCCGAGCCCGAGCTGGCGCTGGCCGGCGGCGCAGACGGCATGGACTTCGTGCGCCAACTGCTCAAGGATGCCCCTTCGCGCATGAGCGAGAACGCCGTGCTGCTGCTGGAGATCGGCAACGAGCGCGCGCACTTCGAAGCGGCCTTCCCGAACCTGCCGGTCTATTGGATCGATACCAGCGCCGGTGAAGACCAGGTGCTGCTCGTCACGCGGGAGGCGCTGGTCCAGCCATGAACAGCATCACCCCTCCCCTGGCCCTTTCGGCCCCAATGGCCCTGTCGGTATCCCCGGCGCCCACCCGCGTTGCCGTGGTCATTCCCTGCTACAAGGTCACCGCCCACGTGCTGGGCGTCATCGAGCGCATCGGCCCCGAGGTGCAGGGCATCTTTGCCGTGGACGACAAGTGCCCGGTGAACTCCGGCGCCTTCATCCAGCAGAACTGCACCGACCCGCGCGTGCAGGTGGTCTTCAACCCCGAGAACCTGGGCGTGGGTGGTGCGGTGATGCACGGCTACCGCCGCGCCATCGAGGCCGGCTACGACATCATCGTCAAGGTCGATGGCGACGGCCAGATGGACCCGCGGCTCTTGCCCGGCTTCATCGCCCCCATCCTGAGCGGCGAGGCCGACTACACCACGGGCAACCGCTTCTTCGACCTCGAAGAGATCCACCAGATGCCGCGCATGCGCATCTTCGGCAATGCCGCCCTGTCCTTCCTGACCAAGATCTCCTCGGGCTACTGGCAGGTGTTCGACCCGACCAACGGCTACACCGCCATCCACGCGCGCGTGGCCAGCTACCTGCCGTTCGACAAGATCAGCCGCCGCTATTTCTTCGAGACGGACATGCTGTTCCGCCTGAACACCCTGCGTGCGGTGGTGGTGGACGTGCCCATGAACGCCCATTACGCGGATGAGGAAAGCAACCTCAAGATCAGCAAGATCCTGCCCGAGTTCACGGTCAAGCACCTGCGCAACTTCACGAAGCGCATCTTCTACAACTACTACCTGCGCGACATGTCGCTGGCCTCCATCGAGCTGCCCCTGGGGCTGCTGATGGTGTTGTTCGGCACGGCCTTCGGCGTGCTGCACTGGGTCAACTCCAGCGTCCACCAGGCCTACTCCTCGGCCGGCACGGTGATGCTGGCGGCCCTGCCCATCATCGCCGGGCTGCAGCTGCTGCTGGCCTTCATCGGGCACGACATCGCTTCGGTGCCGCAGCGGCCACTGCACAAGGTGCTGCACAGGAAGATCGAACTCGGCAGCAAGACGGCTGAGGCATGAGCGCTTCCGTCCAGCCCATCGCCGGGCGCCTTGCGGCGCGCGGCCCGGCGGCTCGTTTCGACCTGCGCGGCCCGCGCACGGGGGGCCTTCCCATGCTGGTGGGGGCGTTCCTGCTCGCGCTGCTGGTGGCATGGGGCCTGATGCGGCTCGTGCCCGCCTTCCAGTCGCCTGACGAGAATGTGCACCTGCTGCGCGCCGACATGATCGCCCACGGCCAGTGGACGCTGCGCAAGGACGAGCCGGACGAGGTCGGCAACCAGGGCGGCTACGTGGACCGCAACTTCATGGCCTTCACCTCGCGCATGCGCGCCATCTCCGGCACGGAGCGCGACTACACGGCATCGGCCAGCGCCCTCATGGACCAGGCTTCCGCGGAGCGCTGGGCGCACAAGGACCTGTTCGTCAACGCCGTGGGCACGGGCTATTACGCGCCCTTGATCTACCTGCCCCATGCGCTGGGCCTGCGCACCGCGCGCGCGCTCGACCTGTCGATGCGCGCCAGCTACGAGCTCACGCGCTTGCTGGTAGCGGCCACCGCGCTGGCCATGATCGCCTGGGCCTGGCGCGTGTTCACGCCCAATCTGCTGGTGCGCGCGCTGGTGCTCATGCCCATGGCCGTGTTCCAGATCATCTCGCCCACCATCGACGGCCTGAGCATCGCCGCGGCGCTGCTGCTGGCTGCGCTGTTCTCGGCGCGCTGCATGGCCCCGCGGGAGCAGGCGAACCCGCTGCAGGAGTACGCCCTCTACGCCTGCACCTTGCTGCTCGTGACGTCCCGCGTCAACCTCGCCCCGCTGCTGCTGCTGCCCCTGTGGCTGCTGGTGCGCCGGTTCTCGGCCGCGCACCTGCTGGCCTGGATCGCGCTGTGCATGGCCTGCGCCGGCTGGACCCTGTACGGCATCGCCACCACGGCGGACGCCCGCCTGGTGCGCAACCACGCCACCATCGAGATCCTGGCGATCTACCTGCAGGATCCGCTCGGATTTGCCCGCCTGATCCTCGACACACTGCTTGACAGCGATACCGGCTACTTCTACGCCTACTCCTTCGTCGGCATGATGGGCTGGCTCGACGCCGCCGTCACCAAGGATGCGATGAAGGCCATCTGGTGCGCCCTGGCAATGGCGCTGGCGATGACCATCTGGTCCACGCGCTACCTGCGGCGTGATGCTGCCGCGCGCGGGCTGCTGCTGATCGTGGGGCTGGCCAGTTCGGCCATGGTCTTCCTCGCGCTGGCCATCAGCTGGAACGATTACCCGGTCGCCATCATCAGCGGCATCCAGGGCCGGTACTTCATCGTGCCCGCCCTGCTGGCCGCCACCGCACTGGGGCCCATGGGCCAGCCGGCTTCGCCGACCCAGCGCACCGTGGCCCACGTGCTCACGGCCGCCCTGGCCCTGGGCTCGCTCTATATCCTGGCCACGACCCTGTCCGAGCGGTACGCGCTGCGGCTCCTTTAACATCCCCGGGCCTGGCCCGCTCCTTCACCCGAAATTCCGATCCATGTACGTCTATTTCCTGACCATCCTTTGCGTGCTGGGCATTGCCATCGGCCAGATCCTGTTCAAGGTCAGCGCCAACTCCATGAACAAGACCGGCAGCTTCTTCGCCCTCGAGACCCTGGCCGTGTTCTTTGCCACCATGGTGCTGTACGGCATCACCTCCATCGGCTGGGTACTGATCCTGCGCAAGGCCGAGCTGGGCAAGGTCTACCCCTTCATGGCGCTGGCCTTCATCGTCGTGCCGCTGGCCAGCCGTTTCTTCTTCGGCGAACGCTTCGCACCGGGCTATTTCGTCGGCACGGCCCTGATCATGTCGGGCATCGTGGTCACGGTGGCAGCGTCCCGATGAGTGCATGGCGCGCCTGCAAAGTGCCAGGGGCCAGCGCATGGCTGCTTGCCGCCTGGGCCATGGTCCTGGCCCTGGCACTTCTGTGGCCGGCAGGCACGCAGGCGCAGCAGCCCTTGCCGCCAGGCGTCTACGGCTTCGTCGACACGGTGGAGTACGACGCCGCCACAAGCATGGTGCGCATCACCGGCTGGTGCTACGACTCCCGGAACCAGCGCCTGCCCAAGGACTTCGTGGTGCGCATCGGCGACGCCGAGAAACGCATCGCCATTCCCGAGCGCAAGACCCGCTCCAGCGTCGGGGTCTATTTCCAGGACGGAGACCGCATCGCGCTGGAATTTGCGCTGGAGCTGCGATACCCGCGCTACCTGGAGGGTGGCGAGCAGCCGGTTTCGGTGATTGCCCGGTTCGACGACGGCGCCCGCTTCAACGTCCAGGCTTCCTCGGCGGCGGCCGGCAAGATCAGCGGGCCAGGTACCCCGCCGCGGCACTGGGTGATCGCCGCCGCAGTGGCCGGCGCCATTGCGCTGCTGCTGCTTCCCGGCTCCGGGCGCGTGCAGGCGCGCCTGGGCACCTGGGTCGGCGGCCATCGCCGGGTGGTGGCAGGCGGCATCGTGGGCATCTTCCTGGTGCTGGTGGGCATAGGCGCCACGGGTTCGTCGCTGGAACTGCTGCTGGGCCGCACGGACCAGGGCCCGCACCCCTTCCTGTCGCAGGACAGCGCCATGACCCATGTGGCAGGCCAGCCGCGCAGCGTGCGCTCCGACGACTGGATGGTGATCACCGCCAGCGCGCTGGCGCAGGCCAACCATGTGCCGCCCTTTCCGGTCGTCAACCGCAACCTGGGCCTGGATGGCCAGAACATGATGGTCATCGGCATGACAGGCGTGCCCGTGATGCATGT
>NZ_JBKDTZ010000275.1:0-18649 GCF_046339755.1 Acidovorax sp.
GCACCGCGGTGATCAGCCACACCAGGAAGCTGAACTTCA
This sequence comes from Acidovorax sp., assembly GCF_046339755.1. GTDB lineage: Bacteria > Pseudomonadota > Gammaproteobacteria > Burkholderiales > Burkholderiaceae_C > Acidovorax. Next base: position 40 of record NZ_JBKDTZ010000275.1, read on the forward strand.
GCGTCGACCCGTAGGTCTTGAGGGTGACGCACAGGTCGCCCCCGCCCCCGATGCCGCAGCCCTTGAAGATGTCGGCATAGCTCTGCAGCGTGAACGGCGCCGCCTGCCACCAGGCGGCAATGCCGCGCCCGGGAATGGCGCTGGCCGGCAGGGTCGGCGTGGTGGTGGTGCTCATGGTGTTTGCTATCTCAATACTCGTTGCGCTACACGCCAGCTGTTGAAACTGGCGCTGCAAAAAAGCCAGTGCCCCCGTGCAAGGGCCGCCCCGCCGCACTGGGGGCGTCCCCCTCCCAGATTGCGAAGCAATATGAGAGAGGGGGAAGGCGCGAAGCGACTCAGGGGGTGCTTCTTACGCCGCGACGAACTCGTTCCACTTCTGGACCATGTAGTTGTTCTCGTCCATCAGCGCGTTCCAGCAGGCAATACCGCCCATGCGCGACTCGTAGCTGCCGCCATCGCGCGTGGCACCGGCCTTGGCCAGCACGTCGCCGTTGGGGCTCTTGATGTCCTGCGTGGCGGGCTTGCCTTCCATCCAGTACGCCCACTCGTAGGCTTCCATCTTGGACTTAGCGGTGTCCAGCACGGCGCTGTAATAGCCCTGGCGGTTCAGATAGGCACCGGCCCAGCCGTCGAGGAACCAGTTGATGAACTCGTACGCACCATCGAGCTTCTTGCCCGACAGCGTGGCCGGCAGGCCGAAGCCGGCGGCCCAGGCGCGGTAGCCTTCCTTCAGGGGCTGGAAGTTGCAGGCAATGCCCTTGGTGCGCACGGCGGTCACGGCCGGACTCCACATCGACTGGATCACCACCTCGCCCGATGCCATCAGGTTCACCGACTCGTTGAAGTCCTTCCACAGCGCGCGGAACTGGCCCTGCTTCTTGGCCTCGATCAGGGTCTTGATCGTGAGATCGATCTCCTTCTTGGTCATGTTGCCCTTGTCGGGGTACTTGTAGATGCCCATGGCCTCGACCACCATGGCGGCGTCCATGATGCCGATGGAGGGGATGTTCAGGATAGCGGTCTTGCCCTTGAATTCGGGGTTGAGCAGCTCGGCCCAGGAGTTGATGGGGCGCTTGATCAGGTCGGGGCGGATGCCCAGCGTGTCGGCGTTGTACACGGTAGGGATGAGCGACATGAACTGCGTGGGCGCGGCCGCGAACTTCTTGGACTTTTCGCCTTCGAGGTAGATCACCTTCTTGGGCGCCGTGCCCTGGTCGCCCACGGCCTTGCCGTTGACCATGCCGGTGGTGAACAGCGTGGTGATCTTGTCGGCGTTCTTGATGCGCTTGGTGTCGATGCCCTTGAGGTTGCCCGTGGGCACGATCTTCTTGAGCGAGAAGTATTCGGTGTCGATCAGATCGAAGCTGTTGGGCGCGGTCACGGCGCGCTTGGTCACATCGTCCGTGGTCACGGCCACGTACTGGATCTCGATGCCGGTGTCGGCCTTGAACTTCTCGGAAATCGCCTTGTCCTGGTTCACGGCCGTGCCCAGGTAGCGCAGCACGATCTTTTCCTGCGAGTGCACGGCCGGGAACACGCCGGCGGCCAGGATGCCCGCCGTGCCCTTGAGCAGCGAGCGGCGCTGCACGCCGGCAGTGGCTTCGGAGGCAACGGCAGCAGCAGGGGAATCAGCACGAGAGTCGTCGGACATGGGAAAGCTCCTTGGTTTGCGAAGTGGAGGGGTTGGAAACGGACGAAAAGACAGACAGACAGCGGACAACGAAAAAAGCGATGCTCAGGCCGGCACGGCCTGCGCAGTGGCCGTGGCCACGGGCGCAGACACAGGCGCCGCAGGCGGGTACAGGGGATGGGCCTGCTCTGAGGTCCAGTGCAGTTGCACACCCTGGCCCACCTCGTAGGGCTGGGCGGCAAAGGCGGCTTCGGACACCATCACCGAATAGGCCGCTGTGGCATTGGCCGACAGGGCCACGCCCTGCTTTTGCAGGCCCAGCAGCACGTAGGTGCCCTGGTACTCCACATCGGTCACCACGGCCTGCATGTGCTGGGCGCCCCAGGGCAGCGGCATACCCTGCGGCAACACCTGCAAGTGGTCGGTGCGCACGCCAACCTTGCCACCCGGCGTATCGATCACGTTGTGGCCACCCATGAAGCGCGCCACGAATTCGCTGGCGGGGCGGTTGTAGACCTCGTGCGGGGTGCCCACCTGCTCGATCACGCCGTGGTTCATCACCACCATGGTGTCGGCCAGGGCCATGGCCTCCTCCTGCGAGTGGGTCACATGGATGAAGGTCAGGCCCAGCTCCTTCTGCCAGCGGCGCAGTTCGGCGCGCATCTGGATGCGCAGGAACGGGTCCAGCGCCGACAAGGGCTCATCGAGCAGCAGCACGCGCGGCTGGGTGATCAGGGCGCGCGCCAGCGCCACGCGCTGCTGCTGGCCGCCCGACAGCTCGGCCGGCTTGCGCTCGGCCAGGTGGCCCATGGCCACGCGCTCCAGCAGGTCGCGCGCCTTGGCCTGGCGCTCGGCCTTGGCCACGCCCTTCATCTTGAGGCTGAAGGCCACGTTGTCCAGCGCCGACAGGTGCGGGAACAACGCGAAGCTCTGGAACATCATGGCCGTGCCGCGCGCGGCGGCGGGCAGGTCGGTGATGTTGCGATTCTCCAGCAGGATGTCGCCGCTGGTCACCGACTCGTGCCCGGCGATCATGCGCAAGGTGGTGCTCTTGCCGCAGCCCGAGGGGCCCAGCAGGCAGCAGTAGCTGCCGCTGGCGATGCGCAGGTTGATCGCGTCCACGGCGGGCTTGCCGCTGGCATAGCGCTTGGTGAGCGCCACGATCTCGATGGCGGCCGGGGCTGGGGCAGGCGTGGTGTCGTGCATGCCAGGGCTTACGCAAACCACGTGCCAGCTTTTGCACACAATGTTCACGGCGATTTGTATACAAAATGCACCGATAGCGTGCACAACCGCTCCCGCACATGGATGGCATGGCACCAAAACCGCCCATGGAGCCCGTCGCGCGGCCGCCACATCCGCCGTTCGGCACCATCTGTGCCCACTGGCCAATCGTCCTGCCGGGCTGGTCGCTGGCTATACTGGCCGGTCACGGAAACATTTCTTTACGAGGCGCTTCCCGTCCCGCCGCATCACTGCAGAATGACGAACCTCGATCCTCGCTCCATGATCGCCCTGGCGGGGTTCATGTCCGCCCTGATGGCCATCGTGCTGGCCTGCATGCGGCGCTACTACCCACCCCATATCCGGGGGATCGGAGCCTGGGCGGCGGCCCCCGTGTTCTGGCTCGCGTCCACCGCCCTGTTCAGCTCGCGGGGCCTGGTGCCCGACTGGATGGGCCTGGTGGGCGCCAATACCCTGCTGGTGCTGGGCACCATGACCTACTACATGGGCACGCGCGCCTTCCTGGGGCACCGCCACACCTGGCGCATCTGGAGCGGAGTGCTGCTGGTCTGCCTGGGCGTCTTCACCTGGCTGTCCTATGGCTGGCCCAACTACGAGGCGCGGCTGACCTTCTTCACGCTGGTGATGTCCTGCATCTATGGCGCACAGCTGCGCTTTCTGCTGCGCTTTGGCGGCAGCAACTTTCCGGTGCGGCTGGTAGAGGTGGTGCTGGTGCTGCACCTGGCCACGCTGTTCATGCGCCTGATCTCCATCTTCGCGGGGCACACGGGGGCGAACCTCATGGAGCCCTCGATCTACCAGAACCTGTACATCGGCGCCTATGCGCTCACGGTGCTCATGCTGTCCATCGGCGCCCTGCTCATGGCCACCGACCGGCTGCGCACCGAGCTGGAGCACCTGGCCACGCACGACTCGCTGACCCCGGCGCTCAACCGCCGCGCACTGCTGCAGCGCTGTGAGGAAGAGATCCAGCGCGCACGCCGCTACGGCAACGGCCCTTCGCTGATGATGCTGGACCTGGACCACTTCAAGGCCGTGAACGACAGCTGCGGCCACCAGCATGGCGATGCCGTGCTGGTGCACTTCGTGGGACGCACCCTGGCCGAGCTGCGCACACTGGACCGCATGGGCCGCTACGGCGGCGAGGAATTCATCGTGCTGCTGCCCGGCACCGACGCCACCGCCGCTCTCACTGTGGCCCAGCGCATCCATGCCACGCTGGCCGTGGGCCATGCGCTCGACTGCAAGGTGAGCATTGGCCTCACACAATGGGCCGGCCCTGAGGACACGCTGGACGCCATGCTCGCCCGCGCCGACGCGGCGCTGTACCGCGCCAAGGCCCTGGGACGCAACCAGACGGTGGTCGGGTAAAGCTTCAGACCTGGGCGCGAGCGACGAGGCGCGCAGCCAGCGCCAGCACGGGGGCATCGACCATGCGGCCATCGAGCCGGAACACGGCGCCGCCATGTGCAGGCGCAGCCTCCAGCACCCGCCTGGCCCAGGCCAGCTCTTCCGGGCTGGGCGCAAACGCTGCCTGCACCGGCAGCACCTGGGCGGGGTGGATGCACAGCTTGGAGCCAAAGCCCATGCGCCTGCTGCGCGCCGTGTCGCGCGCCAGGCGCTCGGAGTCGTCCGTCGCCGTGGTCACGCCGTCCCCCGGCGCAGCCAGGCCGGCGCGGCGCGAGGCGCGCACGAGCGCCAGGCGCACGGGCAGCAGCTCGGCCTCGTCGGCACCGCACGCCATGCCCAGGTCCACCTGAAAGTCCAGGTGGCCAAAGGCCAGCCGAACCACCTGCGGCGCCCGGGCCCGGGCATCGAGCGCATCCAGCCCGGCATTCGACTCGACCAACGGCAGCAACAGGCCCTGTGGGCCCAGGGCGCGGGCCATGGCCTGCAGCACGGCAGCCGACTCGGCTTTGGCCACCATCGCCCCCGCCAGGCCCTGGGCCACGCAGGCGGCCACGGCTGCCACGTCGTCGGCATGCCAGGGGGTGCCGGCGGCATTGGTGCGCACCAGCAGGCGGCCACGCTGCTCGCGCGCCAGGGTCTGAATGGCCGCGAGCAGCGCCGTGCGCGCCGCCGCCTTGTCATCGGGAGCGACGGCATCTTCCAGGTCCACGATCACCGCGCCTGCACCGCTGGCCAGGGCCTTGGCGATGCGCTCGGGCCGGGTGGCGGGGACGAACAGGAAGGTGGTCGCGCGGGCCATGGCCGCGTGGGCAGTCCCTGGTGCAGCCATCAGATCGCCTTGCTGGCACGCAGCGCCGCCAACTGTTCGCCGGTGCGGCCCAGGCTGCGCAGAATGGTTTCGGTGTGCTCGCCCACGGCGGGAATCGGGTCCATGCGGTAGCCAAAGCTGCTGTGCGCGCCGGGGGGCAGCAGTGCGTCCAGCGGCCCTTCGGGTGTGTCCACCGGCTGCACCCTGCCGCGTGCCTGCAGTTGGGGATGGGCCCAGACCTCGGCCATGGTGTTCATGCGCGCGTTGGCGATGCGTGCGTCTTCCAGCCGCGCTATGACCTGGGCCGCCGTGAGTTCGGCAAACACACCGAGGATGATGGCCTTGAGTTCGGCCCGGTGCTCATTGCGCCGGGCGTTGCTGTCGAAGCGGGGATCATCGGCCAGCCCCGGCTGCAGCACCACATGCTCGCAGAACAGCTTCCACTCGCGCTCGTTCTGCAGGCCCAGCATCACCGTGCCGCCATCGCCTGCGACGAAGGGGCCATAGGGGTAGATGGTGGCGTGCGATGCCGCGTTGCGCGGCGGCGGCGTGGCACCGCCATAGGCGTAGTACATGGGAAAGCCCATCCACTCCGCCAGCGATTCGAGCATGGAGACGTCAATGCGTGAGCCCTGCCCTGTTTTCTCGCGCTGCATCAGCGCGGCCAGCACGCTGCTGTAGGCATACATGCCCGCAGCGATGTCGGCGATGGAATTGCCGGACTTGCAGGGCTCCTCGGGCGTGCCGGTCACCGAGAGGTAGCCCGCCTCGCTCTGGATCAAGAGGTCGTAGGCCTTCTTGTCGCGGTAGGGTCCGTCGCTGCCGTAGCCCGAGATGTCGCAGACGACGAGGCGCGGGTTGTGCTTGCTCAGCGCCTCCCACGACAGCCCCATGCGCGCAGCGGCACCGGGCGCAAGGTTCTGCACCAGCACGTCGGCCGTGGCCAACAGCTCCCACAGCACGGCCAGGGCCTCGGGCTGCTTGAGGTCGAGCGTGAGGCTTTCCTTGGAGCGGTTGACCCAGACGAAATGCGAGGCCATGCCCTGGGCGCGCGTGTCGTAGTCGCGCGCGAAGTCGCCGCCGCCCGGGCGCTCGACCTTGATGACGCGCGCCCCCAGGTCGGCCAGCTGGCGGGTGCAGAACGGGGCGGCGATCGCATGCTCGAGCGACACCACGGTGATGTGGTCCAGAGGGCGGGTCATGGTGGTGGTCTTCAAATGAATCAGTCCACCGTGGCGCCAGAGGTCTTGACCACCTTCGCCCACTTGGCCAGGTCTTCCTGCAGCAGCGCAGCGAACTGCTCCGGCGTGGTCTTGGGTGCGATCTCCACGCCCTGCAGCTCCAGCTTGTCACGCAGGTCCTTGGCGGCCAGGGAGCGGGCCATGCCGTCCTGCAGCCTGGCCAGGGTGTCGGCGGGCACGCCCGCAGGGGCGAACAGGCCGATCCACAGCGTGCCGTCGTAGCCGGCCACGGTCTCGGCCATGGTGGGGACCTCGGGCAGCACGGGCGAGCGCGTGGCGCCGCTCACGGCCAGGGCGCGCAGCTTGCCGGCCTTGATGTGCGACAAGGCAGAAGGCATGCTGGCGAAGGCAATGGGCAACCGGCCGCCCAGCACGTCGTTGATGGCCGGGGCCACGCCCTTGTAGGGCACATGCTGCAGCTGGATGCCGGCCATGCTGTTGAGCATTTCACCGAGCAGGTGGTTGAGCGTGCCATTGCCGGCCGACGCGTACTGGTAGTGGCCGGGCTTGGCCTTGGCCAGGGCCACCAGTTCGGCCAGGGTGCGCGCAGGAAAGTCGGGGTTGACCAGCAGCACGTTGGGCACGGCGCCGATCAGGCCCACGGGCTTGAAGTCCTTGACCGGATCGAAGCCCGGGTTCTTGAAGAGGGCAGGGTTGATGGCCTGGCTGCTGCTGATGGTCATGAGCAGGGTGTAGCCGTCCTTGGGCGCCTTGGCAACGAACTGCGTGCCGATGTTGCCGCCCGCGCCGGGCCGGTTCTCCACCACGGTGGCGCCGCCCAGCACCTCGCCGAGCTTCTGGCCCACCAGGCGGCCCACGATGTCGTTGGTGCCACCGGAGGCCTGGGGCACGACCATGGTGATGGGGCGGCTGGGGTAGCCGGCCTGGGCGGTGGCCAGCAAGGGCGCGGCCAGCAGGGCAGCGAGGGCGGCGCGGCGCGCCATGGCGCAGGGGGCAGCGAACTTCATGCGGTGTGTCTCCAAAGCGTGTTCTCGAATGAGGCCAGATGTTCGCCGCGTGGCCGCGCCCGCACAATCACGCATTTCTGAACCGAGCCTTCGGAAGAACCGAAAGCTCGCCGCCCGGCGCAGTACCATGGCGCCATGCAGTTCGACCTGACCGACCTGCGCCTGTTCGTGCTCACAGCCGAGCAAGGCGCCCTCTCCCGCGCAGCCGCCGCGCGCCACCTGTCGCTGGCGGCGGCCAGTGCGCGCATCAAGGCGCTGGAGCAGCAGGCCGGTATGCCGCTGTTGTACCGCGAGGCGCGCGGCATGCGCCCCACACCTGCGGGCGAGGCCTTCTTGCACCACGCGCGCGGCGTGCTGCGCCAGGCCGAGCAGCTGCGCGCCGACCTGCAGGAGTACAGCGGCGGCCTGCGCGGCCATGTGCGCGTGTTCGCCAACACCACGGCGGTGACGGACTTCATGCCCGAGATCCTGCCCGCCTTCCTCGCCGCCAACCCGCGCGTGAACGTGGAGCTTCAGGAAAAACCGAATGCCGAGATACCACGCGGCGTGCTCGATGGCCGGGCCGACATCGGCATCGTCGCGGGCCAGGTGGACACGCTCGGGCTCAAGAGCATCCACTTCAGCACCGACCGCCTGGCCCTGGTGGTGCCGCGCGGCCACCGCTTTGCGCGGCGCAAACGCATGGCTTTTGCCCAGACGCTGGACGAGCCCATGGTGGGCATGCACCCGGCCAGCACCCTGCAGACCTTTCTGGCCCAGGTCACCGAACAGCTCGGCCAGCCGCAGAAACTGCGCGTGCAGCTGTCCAGCTTCGACGCCATGTGCCGCATGATAGGCGCGGGGGTCGGCATCGGCATCGTGCCCGAGAGCGCGGCACGCCGCTACCTGGCGCCCATGGGCCTGGTGCTGATCGACCTCGAAGACGCCTGGAGCGTGCGCGAACGCTACATCCTGGTGCGCGAGGAGGGGCGCATGCCGGCCTACGCGCAGGCGCTCATCGACCTGCTGTGCGCACACCACCAGACAAAGGTAGCCGGCGCAGCCAACCCGGATCGGCGCGCGCGCACCTGAAGGCGCGCGCGATGCTGGCGCAAGACAGCTTTCAGACGGCTTTCTGCCCCAGGTGCCCACTTTCCCTGAAAGCAGATTGACAGCTTCGCACCCCTAGTCTTCGGGACAGACGGCAATCTTGCCGCGACCTGGAGACAAAAGATGAAACCCCAAACGACCTCGACGCGCATCGCGGCAGCCAGCCTGTGCCTGTCCGCAGCCCTGCTGCCAGCCTGCGGCGGATCCGATGACGACCGGCCCGAGAACATGCGCATGACCTGGTTCGGCATCACCAACTGGCACTACCAGGTTGGGGACACCGGCATTCTGCTCGACGGCGAGACCATCTCCGACTTCAGCGCCAACCCTACGGCAAATGCTGCGTCGGTAGCCAAAGCCCTGCAGGCCATCAAACTGCGCGGCGGCATCGATGCCATCCTCGTAGGGCATGAGCACGGAGACCACGGCGTGCAGATCCCCGAGTGGGCAAAGCAGACCGGCAAACCGGTGTATGCGCCGGCAGCGGTCTGCAGCGCCATGGCCAAGGCGGGCCTGCCCGCCAGCCAGTGCACCACGCTCAAGGGCGGCGAGACGGTGCGCATGAACGACGCGGTCACCGTGCGCGTGGTGCGCTGGGTGCACAGCGTCTCGGGCTGCACGGCCTTTGGCAACGGCACCAATGACCCGGAGACCTTCGGCTTCCTGATCAGCGCCAGGACCCGCTCGCGCGCCGAACCGCTGCAGTTGTTCGTCTCCGACAGCGGTGCGGGGGGCCGGGACCTGACCACGCCGCGCGTGGCCAATGGCGTGAACTATGGCTCGCCGCTGGAGAACCTGCGTGCCGCCATGACCGCTGCGGGGGCCACCAGCCTGGACCTGTGGCAGGGCGGGCCGGAGTCGCGCGTAGTGACCCAGGCGCGCATCGTGGTGCCCGAGTTCAAGGTCAAGACCTTCATGCCCCACCACCTGGGCGTGCGCGCCAACTCGGTGTCGGAGTTCAAGCTCGAATACGGCCTGCACTTCCCCTACGATCCCAACGAGCAGCCGCTGCTGCGCGACTTCCTCTCATCGGCCAAGGTACCGCAGGTCGTGCCGGTCAACTACTGGGATGCCTGGATCTTCGACGCCCAGGGCGTGAAAGCCACGGACAGCGCGAACCAGAAGGCCGTCTACGGCCTGCCCGCCACCGGGCCAGGTCCAGGCAAGCAAGGCGAGAACCCGCGCGCCGGCCAGTTGGAGTGCGCGGGCGACTGACGGAACGGGCCGAGCTCAGCTGCGGTTGTCGACTCCGGCCGATTCGAAACTCGCCATCTCGGCCAACACCGCGCAGGCCGACTGCAGCAGCGGCCATGCCAGCGCCGCGCCCGAGCCTTCGCCCAGGCGCAGGCCCAGGTCCAGCAGCGGCTCGGCCTGCATCTGCGCCAGCATGAGGCTGTGGCCGCGCTCGCCCGAGCGGTGGGCAAAGATGCAGCGCTGCAGCACGGCTGGCTGCAGGCGGCTGGCCACCAGCACGGCGGCGCTGGTGATGAAGCCATCGACCACGATGATCCGGCGCTCGGCCGCGGCCTGCAGCACGGCGCCCACCAGGGTGGCCACCTCGTAGCCGCCCAGGGCGGCCAGCGCCTCGAAGGGACTCGTGGCTTCGGCGTTCACATCCAGCGCCTGCTGCAGCACGGCGCGCTTGCGCTCGATGCCGGCGGCGTCCAGGCCCGTGCCCGCGCCCGTCACCTCGGCCAGCGGCAGGCCGGCCAGGCGTGCCAGCAGCAGCGATGCGATGGAGGTGTTGGCAATGCCCATCTCGCCCAGCAGCAGTGCATTGCCCGGCAGCACCCGCACCACCTCCATGCCGTTGGCGATGGCCTGCTGGCACTGCTCTGCCGTCATGGCCGGGCCCACCGAGGCGTCGGCCGTGCCGGGGGCCACCTTGCGCAGCAGCAGTTGGGGAGCACCTACGGCGGCCACGCGCGGCGCGATGGGCTTGGCCACGCCGCAGTCCACCACCGTCAGGGCCAGGCCGTGCTGGCGTGCGAGCACGCTCACAGCCGCGCCGCCGGCCAGGAAGTTCTCCACCATCTGCCAGGTCACGTCGCTCGGAAACGCCGACACACCGCGCGCCGCCAGGCCATGGTCCCCCGCGCAGACCAGCATCTGCGGCTGCACCAGGGCCGGCGCCTCGGTGCCCAGCACCTGGCCGAGGCGCAGCGCCAGTGCCTCGAGCCGGCCGAGCGAGCCCAGCGGCTTGGTCTTGAAGTCGAGACTGTGCTGCAGGCGCGCCGTGAGCGTGGCGTCGGTGATGTCGGCAATGGCGGGGGTCGAGAAGGTCATGGGGTTCGTCAGGGAAAAAATCAAAAATCAGGCGACCAGGGCCTGCAGCACACCGGGCTCGAAATGCGTTTCCACCACGCGAGCCAGGCCCTCCATCACCGCGTCGAGCGTGGGAACGGGGGCCGCGCCCTCGCGGCCGAACAGGGCTTGAAGTGCGGCCGGGTCTTCGAGCAGGCCGTGCAGGTACAGCCCGAGCACATTGCCCGCGCCGTTCTGCCAGGCCAGGCCGGGCACCACCTCGCGTGCCACATCGCCGCCAGCGGCCATGGCCGGGTGCTGGGCCGTCTGTCCGTGGTGGATCTCATAACCGCTGGCCTGCACGCCCGAGAGCGGCGCCCAGGCGCCCTGGAGCACACCGAACCGTGCGACCGTACGGCGCACGGTCTTGGCCGGCTCGAAGGTGGTGACCAGCGGCAGCAGGCCCAGGCCGGGCGCATTGCCGTCGATGCCCTCGGTGTCGATCAGCGCCTCGCCCAGCATCTGCAGGCCGCCGCACACACCCAGCACGGCACCGCCCTGCCCTGCATGCGCGGCAATGGCCGTATCGAGACCCTGCGCACGCAGCCAGGCCAGGTCGGCCGCCGTGGCCTTGGAGCCGGGCAGCACCACCCAGTCGGTGGGTTTCAAACCCGCCAGCTCGGCCGGGCTGCGCGCCCACAGCAGGCGCACGCCAGGCACGTTCTTGAGCGGCTGGAACTCGTCGAGGTTGCTGATGCGCGGGTAGGCGATGACGGCCACCGTGGTGTGCACGGCCCCGGCCGTGGTGCTGCGGTCGTCGAACACGCCGTCTTCCTCGGGCAGGCCGTGGCGCCACTGCATGGGGATGGTGGCCACGGTGGGCACGCCCGTCAGCTCCTGCAGCATCTGCGGTGCCGGGGCCAGCAACGTGGCATCGCCCCGGAAGCGGTTGAGCACGAAGCCGTGGATCAACGCACGCTCGTCCTCGGGCAGCAGGGCCCAGGTGCCGTAGAGGTGGGCAAAGGCACCGCCGCGGTCGATGTCGGTCACCAGCAGGCAGCGCGCGCCGCAGTGGCGTGCCACGCGCATGTTGACCACATCGCTGGCGTGCAGGTTGATCTCGGCGGGCGAGCCCGCGCCCTCGATCACGACCACATCGTTCTCGGCACGCAGCGCGTCGAGCGCGGCGGCGATCTGCGGCCAGACGCGCTCGCTGCGGCCGCGCCAGGGCAGCGCGGTGAGCTCGGCGCTCACCTGGCCGAGCAGCACCACCTGGCTCTTGGTGTCGGCCTCGGGCTTGAGCAACAGCGGGTTCATGCGCACGTCGGGCACCGTGCGGGCAGCAATCGCCTGGAAGTACTGCGCACTGCCGATCTCGCCATGGCCATGGTCGCTGGCCACCACGCGCGCGTTGTTGCTCATGTTCTGCGCCTTGAACGGCGCCACCTTATAGCCCTGGTTGCTGTACCAGCGGCACAGCGCCGTGGCCAGCCAGCTCTTGCCGGCGCCGCTGGTGGTGCCCAGCACCATCACGCAGCGCGCGAGCCGGGGCGATGCAGCAGGCGCCGTCAAGGCAGGGGCCTCACCATGCGGTCCATCACATGCTCCAGCGCAGCCGCCGCGTCGGTGCAGCGCCCGGTGTGTGTGGGCGATGTCTGGATGATGGCGCTGCGCTTGGCCGTGAGCCAGTGGAAGCGCTGGCGGAACGGCAGCTTTGCGATCGGGCCACAGCCCGCCTGGCCTGCGCAGATGGACACGATGGCTTGCAGGTGGCGGCGCACGCTGTCGATGTCCACATGCGGGTCCATGGCCAGCAGGCGCTCCTCGTCGAGCGCGATGGCGGCCTGCAGAAAGCCGCTCTTCTGGCACGAGAGGATCACGCCGGCGTTGATGAATTCCTCGCGCTCCACGCGCGGCACCACGCGCACGATGGCGTAGTCGTAGACCTGCACTTCAGCCCCGGGCATCGATGGCCCCCTTCACTGCATTCACCCAGGCTTCGCGGCCGGCCAGTCGTGCGCAGAAATGCTCCACATAGGCCTGGCGGTGGCTGGCTGGTTGCGACAGCGGCCCCTCGGTGTGCTCGGCCCCGGCCAACGCCAGGAACTCATCGGGCACCTCGGCCAAAATGCCGGTGAGCACCTCGCGTGTGAGCAGCACGGCCAGTTCCGCATCCACCTGGGCAATGGCCGTGGCCCGGTACAGCAGCACATGCTCGGCAATCGGTGCAAAGGCCTTGGCCGGCTGCGCCACCGCGCCGTTCCAGGCGTGGTGGAAGGTGAGCGAGGCACCATGGTCGATGAGCCAGGGCTTCCTGTGCCACATGAGCAGATTGGTGTTGCGCGCGGTGCGGTCCACATTGGCCACCAGGGCATCGAACCACACCAGGCGCGAGGCGAAGTCGTCGCTGACTTCGTCCACCGCAGGGTCGAAGTTGAGCGCGCCCGAGAGGTAGTCGAGCCCCACGTTGAGGCCGCCGCTGGCACGCACCAGGTCCTGGATCTCGGGGTCGGGCTCGGTCTGGGCCAGGGCCGGGTCCAGATCGGCGAGCACGATCTCGGGAACCGGCAGGTTGAGGGCACGGGCGATGCCGCCCGAGATCATCTCGGCCAGCAGGGCGCGCACGCCCTGCCCTGCGCCACGGAACTTGAGCACATACAGGCCCAGGTCGTCGCCTTCGACCACGGCGGGCATGGAGCCGCCTTCACGCAGCGGCGTGACATAGCGGGTGACGGTGATGGTTCGCATCAGGGGGAGTCGCTTTCCTTGGGTTGTGCCCCGGATCTTAGAGTGGCCAGCCAGGCGGTGCGCAATGCGTCCTGCGCGCGGGGTGCGAGCACGCCCAGGCGCACACTGCCGGGCAGGCCGAATGAGGCCGCGTCGCGCAGCTTGATCCCGGACGCGCGCAGGACCGCCAGGTTCTTCGGCAGGCCTGGACACGCAGGCTGGGCGCAGAAATAGTTGGCCAGGCTGCCCGCATGCACGGTCCAGCCCAGCTCAAGGCACAGCGCTGTCTGGCGCTGCTTCCAGCCGCGCAGGCTGTCAAGGCTGTGCACCAGCCAGCGCTGCACGCCGGGCTGCACCCAGGCCTGCAGCAGGGCCACGCCGTGCGCGCCCACGGCCCACGAAGGGGCCAGCGCCTGCAATGCACGCACGGCCTCCTGCGCACCCCCGGGCGCCACGGCATAGGCAGCGCGCACGCCGGTAAGGCCCAGGGCCTTGTTGGGTGTCCACAGCTGCCAGCAGGACGGCATGTCGGGCAGCGCGGGCCGCCCCAGCCAGGGGACGGCGCCGTCGGCGTCGTCGAGCCGCAAGGGGGCATAGGCGCAATCGAGCACGCGCAGCGGGGCACCATCGCCACCCTGGGGCACGGCAGCCCAGAGCGCCAGCACCGGATCGGCGCGGCCCAGGGGGCTGGAGGGCTCGCAGGCCCATTCCAGATCCGCAAGGTCCGGGAGGCCCGCAGCCATGCCAGCCCCGTCGGCCCGCCGCACCACGCCCAGCCCGCGCGCCTGCGCGGCCTGGGCATAGTCGCCATAGCTGTGCAGCGGCACCTGGGCCTGCACCGCGCCCTGCCGCGCGGCCAGCGCCGTGATGCGGTGGATGAACTCGCTGGAGCTGGCCGCCGGCACGATGCGCCAGGGTGCCACGCCATGGAAGGCCGCGAGCGCCTCGCGCAGCGCCGTGTACTGCGGGTCAGGGTAGCGCGTGGCATCGGCCTGCTGCACGGCGTGCTGCGCCTCGGGGCAGGGCCCGCAGGCATTGCTGTTGGTTGAAAAGTCGTGCACGGGCGCGCCCAGCGCATCGGGGCCGCCGTGGTGGTGCCATGCGCCGGCCTGCCAGGTCATGCGCCCATCCAGACGGCCACGGTGCTGACCAGCAGATGCGCGCCCATGCCCACCGGCACCAGCGACAGCGCCACCAGCGACCCGAGCTTGGCCGCGCGCCGGGTATCGAGCGGGCCGGGGTCACGCGCACTGGCGTTGAGCACATAGACCCCGGGCTTGCCGAGCCGCACGCCCAGCGCGAGCGCCATGGCCGCCATGGGCCAGCCGCTGTTGGGCGATGGCGTGCGGCGCGCCTGGCGCGCCAGGGTGGGCAGCTGCAGCCCCCGCGCCAGCACGGCCAGCAGCAGCGCGGTGATGCGCGCGGGCAGCCACGAGAGCACGTCGTCCGCGCGCGCGGCCCACTTGCCGGCCCACTGCCAGTAGCGCCCGCCGCGCATGCCGGGGTAGCCCCACATGGCATCGGCCGTGTTGGCCAGGCGGTACAGCGCGGCACCGGGCAGGCCCAGCAGCACGAACCAGAACAGCGGCGCCACCACCGAATCGTTGAGGTTCTCGGCCAGCGACTCGATGGCCGACTCGCGCACCTGCTCGGCCGTGAGTTCGCTCACGTCGCGGCTCACCAGGCGCGCCAGCTGCTCACGGCCCTCGGGCAGGGACCGGGCCAGCGCCGCCTCCACCGCCAGCACCTCGTCGTGCAGCATGCGCCAGGACAGCAGCGGCTTGAGCAGCAGCCCGAGCAGCGCCGCAGCAATCACGTCGTGAAAGCGCAGCGCCAGCCACTGCAGGCCCCAGGCAGCCGCCATCGCCGCGACCGCCAGCGCACACCATGCCAGCGCCATGGTCCAGAACACGCGCAGATCACGGGCCACCGGCGACAGCGGCGCCCAGCGCTCCCCGCACCAGCCCAGCGCCTTGCCCATCCACACCACGGGGTGGATGGGCACCGGGGGCTCGCCGCGCCACCAGTCGATGGCCAGGGCCACGAAGGGCACCCAGATCATCGCCCGCAAGGCATCCCATTGTGTGCCGGGCAGCAGCAGATCGATCACGCCGTCCATGTGCCCCCCGACGAATCGCCCACCACGCGCTTCGAGCCGCTGCGGACCTGCCGGCGACGCGCCGGCACGAACACACGCCAGGCAATCACGCACGAGGTGATGCACAGCGCAATGCCCAGCAGCGACAGGCCCACCACCAGTGCGGTGCGCAGCGCCGGGCGCGCCAGCAGCGGCGCGAAGTCCAGGCTGTGCAGGCCGTTGTAGAGCACGCGCTGCCAGGGCGTGGTGGCGTCGGCGCGCAGCACGATGCGGGCGGAAGCCGGGTCGGCGTACACGCTCACGTCGTCCCCGGCCCAGTGGGCACGCCACACGGGCAGCGGGCGGTTGAAGGCGGTGGATGCGTCATGGTGGCGCGCATAGTACAGGCCATCGTACTGCGTGAGCTGCTCGATCACCGGCGGCGGGCTGCCGGGACGCAAGCCCTGCAGTGCGGCCAGCACTGTTGCATCGGGAACGGCGCGCACCACGCAAGCTTCGGGACCATCGGCGCGCACCAGGCGCTGCACGGAGCCCTCGCCCTGTCCGCGCACGCGGTACCAGGCCTGGCCGGCGATGCGCAGGGTGTCGAGCTCCAGTGGAACGATGCCATCGGCCGCCGCCAGGGCCACGGCCTCGGCAGGGCCGCGCGCCGTGCGCGGCGCCTCACCGGCCCACTGGGTGCGCACCTGCGGGTCGGCCGCGCGGCCGGTGAACACGCCGAAGGGGTTCATCGACATCAGGCCCGAGAACATCCAGGTGAGCGTGAACACGGCGGCTACTAGGCCGAGGATGTGGTGCCAGCGCATCCAGAATTGGCGGTAAGGAATCCAGCGCTGGCGATTGAGAAACAGCTGCCAGATGCCCAGGGCGATGCCCGTGGCCGCCAGCAGCACGCCGGGGATGGAGAGCCACACCACCACGCGGTGCCAGGCCTTGGGGAACTGGCGCAGCACCGTCGGGTAGATCCAGTGCGGCACGGCGCCCAGCCAGTTCCAGAAGCGCTCGGCGCGGCGCGTGTCGCGCACCACCTCGGTGGCACCGGGCGATACGTAGAGCTCCAGCCCGTCGTCGCCATCGAGCAGCACCTTGACCAGGGGCCGGTGCACATCCAGGCCCTGGGGCACGGTCCACTGGTCGCGCTCCAGCCGCTCGGTGCCCGTGGCGCGCCGGCCGCTGAAGGCTTCGGCTACGCGGGCGGCCTGGGCGTCGTCCAGCGGCGCCACCAGGGCACCCGTGCGCGCATCCACCGTGTGCCAGCGCTGGCGTGGCGCCGCATCGGCATCGCTGCCTGCTACCGTGGCCTGCATGCGCCACACGGGGGCGTCGCCCAACATGCCCAGGCGCGCCTCGCCACCGCCTGGGCGCAGACCGGCGCGCTGCGCAGCTTCGGGCGCTGCCAGACAGCAGTCGGCCGGAAGTTGCAGCGCGGGCAGTGCCGCCAGCCGCTCGGCCTGCGTGAGGCTGGGAAACGGCACGTAGTACAGCACCACCCCGCTCACGAACCACATGAGGAAGAACAGCGCCAGCACCACGCCCAGCCACTTGTGCACAAGGATGACGAGCTTCTTGGCCATGCGCTGCGCCCCACCCGGGCTCAGAACGAAGCGCGCGCCGTCAGCTGCACGGTGCGCGGTGCGCCCAGCAGCCAGCGCGTGTTGGCCGTGCCGGCCAGCGCATAGTCGCGGTTGGCCAGGTTCTTCACCGCCAGGCCGAGCTTGAGGTTGCGCGAGTAGTCGTAGGCCAGCGAGGCGTCGAGCACCGTGTACGACGGCAGCTTCGTGGTGTTGGCGGTGTTGCCCTGGCGCTCGCCCACATAGCGCGCGCCAAAGCCGGCCTGCCACCGGGGCAGGAAGCGGTAGGCCGTCCAGACGCTGGCGGTGCGCTCGGGCACGCCGGTGGGCGTCATGCCGTCGCGCGAGACCAGGGCACCCGAGACCAGTTCCTTGAAATCGTCGTAGCGCGCACGCAGGAAGGCGGCGTTGGCGTCGATGGTCCAGCCGCGCACGGGCTCGGCCGCAAACGCCAGCTCGATGCCGGTGGACGATTGCTGGCCGATCTGCTGCGTGATGTTGGGGTTGCTGGCATCGCGCGAAAGCAGGTTGCGCTTTTCGATCTTGTAGAGCGCCACCGTCCACTCGCCCCGCACCGCGGGCACGGCGCCCTTGGCGCCGACTTCCACCTGGCGGCCTTTGGCCAGATCGAAGATGTTGCCACCACCGGGCAGCGAGAGCGCGCCGGACAGCGGATCGGTGCCCGTGCCGAACTGGCCGTAGAGCGACAGCGCCTCGCTGGGCGACCACACGGCGCCCAGGCGGCCGGTGGCGGGCGAGTACTTCTTGACCATGCGCACGCCGCCGCGCAGGTCGGTGGTGTCGAGTTCCATGTGGTCGCTGCGCAGGCCTGCCACCAGCTTCCACTCCTTCGTCAGATCGAGCGCGTTCTCGGCGAACAGCGCGGTGGTCTTGAGCTCGGATGCGCGGCCCGGGATGGTGGGCACGGGGCTCAGGAAGCCGCCAGGCGCGAAATTGAACGGGTCCACCGTGCTGGCGCCGCCGTAGGGCGAGTTGTTGGTGTGCAAGAGCTTGGTGCGGTACCAGTCCAGGCCCACGATGAAGCGGCTCTTCATGCCGCCGAGCTGGCCGTCGAACGCGGCGTCGAAGCGGTTGCCGGTCTGCTCCTGGTCGTGCAGGATCTCCAGGTAGTCGCTGCGGTTCACGGCCGTGCCGGGGGCGTTGAAGGCATAGGCCTCGGCATTGCGCCAATGGCGGTCGGTGCTCAGGTGGTAGGTCTCGTTGCGCAGGCGCACGCCGGCGGTGGCCTGCCAGTCGACCTTGGCGCGCCAGACGCGGTCGTCGTACTTGACCACCGAATCGGCCACGTTGAAGTTGGTGCGGCGCAGGCGCTCGTCGAGCACGCCATTGCGCAGCGGGGTGCCGAAGTAGCGCGCATCGTCGTTCACGCCGCCGTCGGCCGACAGGGTGATGTTCAGGTCGCGGCTCGGCCGCACGGCCAGGGCCAGCGCGTAGCTGTGGAGCTGCGTGTCCTTGAAGGCGGGGGAGCAAACGCTCTATTCCGCTTCCCGGTAGTGCGAGTAGGCCAGGACGTCGTTGAACGGGCCGCGCAGGCCCACACCGCCCTGCACCGTGCCGT
>NZ_JBKDTZ010000276.1:0-33339 GCF_046339755.1 Acidovorax sp.
TGCGTCGATCTGGTCGTATGCCTTGGCTTCGCCGCCGAACTTGGCCGACAGCACCGTGGCGATGGCCGCCGTCAGGGTCGTCTTGCCGTGGTCCACGTGGCCGATCGTACCCACGTTGACGTGGGGCTTGGTCCGTTCGAATTTACCTTTTGCCATTTTCAGTTCTCCAAAGAGCAATGCCTGTGTTGTGGTTTAACGTCTGCATCCGGTTGCTGGTTCGCCCTGCACAGGCAACGGGGCGGCACCGGATCGCAGACTGCAAAAACTTGCGAAAGAGGGAAAAAGCCGCCAAGGCCTGAAAGCAGGCACTGGCGGCGATCTCTGCGAGCTGCTTACTTGGCGCGGGCAGCCATGATGGCTTCCGACACGTTGCGAGGCGCTTCGCTGTAGTGCTTGAATTCCATCGAGTACGTGGCGCGGCCTTGCGTGGCGGAACGCAGCGAGGTCGAGTAGCCGAACATTTCCGACAGAGGCACTTCGGCGCGGATGGCCTTGCCACCGCCTGGGATGTCGTCCATGCCCTGGACCATGCCGCGGCGGGAGGACAGGTCACCCATCACGGTGCCGGCGTAGTCTTCAGGCGTTTCCACTTCCACGGCCATCATGGGTTCCAGGATGACGGGACCGGCCTTGCGGCAGCCTTCCTTGAAGCCGAAGATGGCAGCCATCTTGAACGCCAGTTCGTTCGAGTCCACATCGTGGTACGAACCGAAGTGCAGCGTGACCTTCACGTCGACCACAGGGTAGCCGGCCAGCACGCCTTGCGTGACGGCTTCGTTGATGCCCTTTTCCACGGCCGGGATGAATTCGCGAGGAACCACACCGCCCTTGATCGCGTCGACGAACTCGATGCCCTTGCCGGCTTCGTTGGGTTCGATCTTGAGCACGACGTGGCCGTACTGGCCCTTACCGCCGGACTGGCGCACGAACTTGCCTTCGGCTTCTTCCACCGTCTTGCGGATGGTTTCGCGGTAGGCCACTTGTGGCTTGCCCACGTTGGACTCCACGCCGAACTCGCGCTTCATGCGGTCCACGATGATTTCCAGGTGCAGCTCGCCCATGCCGGCGATCAGGGTCTGGCCCGATTCTTCGTCGGTCTTCACGCGGAAGGATGGATCTTCGGCAGCCAGGCGTTGCAGGGCGATGCCCATCTTTTCCTGGTCGGCCTTGGTCTTGGGTTCCACAGCCTGCGTGATCACGGGCTCAGGGAACACCATGCGCTCCAGGATGATCTGGGAGTCGATGTCGCTCAGCGTTTCGCCGGTCGTCACGTCCTTCAGGCCCACGCAGGCAGCGATGTCGCCGGCGCGGATTTCTTCCACTTCCATGCGCTCATTGGCGTGCATCTGCACGATACGGCCGATACGTTCCTTCTTGCCCTTGATGGGGTTGTAGACGGTATCGCCCTTGCTCAGCACGCCGGAGTACACGCGCACGAAGGTCAGCTGACCCACGAACGGGTCGGTCATCAGCTTGAATGCCAGTGCCGAGAACTTCTCGTTGTCATCCGCCTTGCGGGTGACGGGCTTTTCGTCTTCGTCCGTGCCGGTCACGTCAGGAATGTCCGTCGGTGCTGGCAGGTAGTCGATCACGGCGTCCAGCATGCGCTGCACACCCTTGTTCTTGAAGGCCGTGCCACACAGCATCGGGTGGATTTCCGTGGCGATGGTGCGCGTACGCAGGCCGAACTTGATCTCGGCTTCGGAGAGGTCGCCCTCTTCCAGGTACTTGTTCATCAGCTCTTCGGAGGCTTCGGCAGCGGCTTCCACCATCTTCTCGCGCCATTCCTTGGCGGATTCCACCAGGTCGGCCGGGATTTCTTCGTAGCTGAACTTCATGCCCTGCGAGGCTTCATCCCACAGGATGGCCTTCATCTTGAGCAGGTCGACCACGCCGGTGAACTTGTCTTCGGCGCCGATCGGGATCACCACGGGCACAGGGTTGGCCTTCAGGCGCAGCTTCATCTGCTCGTAGACCTTGAAGAAGTTGGCACCGGTACGGTCCATCTTGTTCACGAAGGCCAGGCGAGGCACCTTGTACTTGTTGGCCTGGCGCCAGACGGTTTCCGACTGCGGCTGCACGCCGCCCACGGCGCAGTACACCATGCAGGCGCCGTCGAGCACGCGCATCGAACGTTCCACTTCGATCGTGAAGTCCACGTGACCGGGGGTGTCGATGATGTTGAAGCGGTGCTCTTCGTAGGAGTTGTCCATGCCCTTCCAGAAGCAGGTCGTGGCAGCCGAGGTGATCGTGATGCCGCGCTCTTGCTCCTGTTCCATCCAGTCCATGGTGGCAGCGCCGTCGTGCACTTCACCAATCTTGTGGCTCACGCCCGTGTAGAACAGGATACGTTCGGTGGTCGTGGTCTTGCCAGCGTCAATGGGGGCCGAGTTTCCGATATTGCGGTAGCGCTCGATGGGAGTCTTGCGAGCCATGGTGGATCCTTGATGGGTCGTGTTATTCAGGGGAAGGGCCCAGCATTGTGGCGCTGCAACCCGTCAATTTTGTGACCACCTCAATCGCCACAAGGCTGCAGGCAAGAATGCCGGCAGCCTTGCGCTTGGCGACGAAGGTGGTTCGTCGATTTAGAAGCGGAAGTGGCTGAACGCCTTGTTGGCTTCGGCCATGCGGTGCACTTCGTCACGCTTCTTCATGGCACCGCCACGGCCTTCGGTGGCCTCCAGCAGCTCGTTGGCCAGACGCTGGGCCATCGACTTCTCACCGCGCTTGCGGGCGGCTTCCTTGATCCAGCGCATGGACAGGGCCAGGCGGCGGACGGGGCGCACTTCGACGGGCACCTGGTAGTTGGCACCGCCGACGCGGCGGGACTTCACTTCGACCATGGGCTTCACGTTGTTGATGGCAACGGTGAATGCTTCCAGCGGGTCCTTGTCAGGGTGCTTCTTCTCGATCAGTTCCAGGGCACCGTAAATGATGCGCTCTGCAACAGCTTTCTTGCCGCCTTCCATGATCACGTTCATGAATTTGGACAGCTCTACATTGCCGAACTTGGGATCCGGCAGGATTTCACGTTTGGGGACTTCGCGACGACGTGGCATTTTTCACCTCATATTGCTTCAGTTGGCATCTTTTCAGACACCGCGAGATTCATCAGAACCCCACTTACTCGACCCACACGGAACAGTCCGCGCTTGGGGTCACTTCGTTTGACTGCGCCTGCCAGGCGAATCAAACACCGTTTCAGACACAACTGCCAGGGCTTACTTGGCCTTTGGCTTCTTGGCACCGTACTTCGAACGGGCCTGCTTGCGATCCTTCACGCCTTGCAGGTCCAGAGAACCGCGCACGATGTGGTAACGCACACCGGGCAAGTCCTTGACACGACCGCCGCGGACCAGCACCACGCTGTGTTCCTGCAGGTTGTGGCCTTCGCCGCCGATGTAGGAAATGACTTCGAAGCCGTTGGTCAGGCGAACCTTGGCGACCTTGCGCAGAGCGGAGTTAGGCTTCTTTGGCGTCGTGGTGTACACACGGGTGCACACGCCGCGGCGCTGGGGAGAGTTCTCCATCGCAGGGCTCTTGGACTTGATCTTTTCGACCTCGCGCCCCTGACGGACTAGTTGATTGATGGTTGGCATGAAATACGTCCCTAAACGTAAAAAACGAAAACGTGAAACCCTTCGGAATTTCCGAAAAGCCTTCTAATGTAGCAGCATGACTCCCAGCGGGCAAGTGCCGCACGGCTTTCCCCTTAAAACCGCTCCCGGTACGCCAACATCGCCCGCCGCCTTTGCAAGCGCGCGGCCCAGGCCAGGGCAGCCGTGCAAGGGCCGCCCCGCCGCACGGGCTGCGTCCCCCTTCCCGAATGGCGCAGCCATTCGAGAGAAGGGGTGAAGGCGCGTCAGCGCCTCAGGGGGTTGTACTTTATTTAATCCAGAGGCGGATAGCGTCCCAGGCACGCCCCAGGATGCCGGCCTGTTCCACCCCGTCCAGCGCCACCAGGGGCACCTCGGCCACGGCCTGGTCGCCCAGCACCACCTTCAGCGAGCCCACGGCCTGGCCCTTGGTGAAGGGCGCCACCAGCGGGTCGGGGCGGGCGATCTCGGTCTTGATCTTGCCGGCACTGCCCGAGGGCACGGCCACCACGATGGCTTCGCTGCGGCCGATCTTGAGGGTGTTTTCCGTGCCTTTCCATACAGTGGGTGTCGCCACGGATTGACCCGCATCGAACAGCTTGACCGCCTCGAAGGCCGTGTAGCCCCAGTTCAGGAGCTTCTGGCTTTCATTCGCGCGCGCGTTCTCGCTGGCAGCACCCAGCACGATGGACAGCAGGCGGCGCTGGCCGACGTTGGGGAATTCACGCTTGGACGTGGCCACCAGGCAGTAGCCGGCGGCTGCGGTATGGCCGGTCTTGAGGCCATCCACCGTGGGATCACGGAACAGCAGGGAGTTGCGGTTGTTGCCATTGGAGACGGGGGTACCCGGGTAGCTGTACTGCTTGGTGGCGTAGTAGTGCATGTACTCCGGGAAGTCCTTCATGAGCCGGCTGGCCAGAACGCCCAGGTCGCGCGCCGTGGTGGTGTGGCCTGGTTCGGTCAGGCCCTCGGGGTTCTTGTAGGCCGTGCTCTTCATGCCCAAGGCCTTGGCCTGGTCGTTCATCAGCTTCACGAAATTTTCGGCCGTGCCGCCCACGCCTTCGGCCAGCGCCATGGTGGCGTCGTTGCCCGACTGGACGATCATGCCCTTGATCAGGTCGTCCACCGGCACCTGCATCTTGGGGTCGATGAACATGCGCGAGCCGGGCATCTTCCAGGCCAGCACGCTCACCGGCAGCTTCTGGTCCAGGGCGATCTTCTTGGCGCGCAAGGCATCGAACACCAGGTAGCCGGTCATCAGCTTGGTCAGCGAGGCCTGCTCCACGGGCGCATCGATGTCCTTGGCAGCCAGCACCTGCCCGGCCGTGATGTCCAGCAGCAGGTAATTGCGTGCGGCGATCTCGGGCGGCTGCGGGGCCTGGACCTGCGCCCACAGGGCGGCAGGCACGAGCACTGCAGCAAGGACAACGGAGCGCAGCGTGGGCAAAAAGGACTTCATGGAAACGGGCATTCGGGTGAGAAAAGGAAAGAAAACAGCAGAAAGCAGCGTGAAGCGGCAAAAAACGGGCATTGAGCGCTGGCGGGCAGCGGAGCCTCAGGCCCCGGCCAGCAGGTGGCGGGTCACCAGGTTTTTCAAGAGCGGCAATTGTCCGTGAAAGAAATGCCCCCCACCGGGAACGACTGTCACAGGGAGTATCTGGGGGCGCGCCCAGTCCATCACGGCCGCCAGGGGCACGGTGTCGTCCTGCTCGCCATGCACGACCAGGGTACGCTCGTGCGCCTCGGGCGGCACCGGGGCCACGGTGAAGCGGCTGGCCGCCGTGCCCACCAGTACCACGCGCTCGATGGAGCGCTGGCCCCAGAGCTGCGCCAGGGCATGGCTGGTCACGAAGGCACCGAAGGAGAAGCCCGCCAGGGCCAGCGGCCCCTCGGGCGCGGCCTGGCGCACCACCTCCAGGAAGTCCTCGGCTTCGCCCCGGCCCTCGTCGTGGGTGCCGGCACTGCCACCCACGCCGCGGAAGTTGAATCGCACCGCCGTCCATCCGCTGTGCACGAAGGCGCGCGCCAGGGTCTGCACCACCTTGTTGTCCATGGTGCCGCCGAACAGCGGATGGGGGTGGGCGATGACGGCGATGCCGCGCGGGGCCGCGCCCTCGGGCACGATGGCGGCGTCGCGCACCGCCTCGATGGTGCCGGCGGCACCGGTCAGGGTCAGGCGTTCGGTCTGGGAATTCACGGAGTTTGCTACCAGGTCAATAGCAGCCTGCTCAGAAAGGACAAGGCAGGCGGCCTGAAATCAAGAGAATCGAAAGCGCTCTGAATGGAAATCAGCGGCCAAGTTCCGGCGGCGTGAGCAAACGCTCCACCACCTGGCCGTTCTTGAGGTGCGACTCGACGATCTCATCGATATCGGCGTTGTCCACAAAGGTGTACCAGACCGCCTCGGGGTAGACCACGGCGATGGGCCCACCCGCGCAGCGGTCCAGGCAGCCGGCCTTGTTCACTCGCACCTTGCCGGCGCCGGACAGGCCGGCAGCCTTCACCTGCGACTTGCAGCGGTCGAACGCGGCCTGCGCACCGTGGTGCGCGCAGCTGTCTTCGCCGTTGGTGCGGTCGTTCAGGCAGAAGAAGATGTGGCGCTGGTAGTAGCCCGGCTGTGCTGCCGGTGTCGTCGTGGGGGTGTCGCTCATGCTGCCATTTTAGGAGCGGTGCCCCGCAGGGCCTAGGCCCATAACCCCAAAAGGTCAGGCAGGGCCGTCTCGCCGGGCCACGCGCGCCACCACATAGGCCAGCGCCGCATAGGGCCAGACCCAGCCCAGCCACTGGCCCAGTCCATAGAAGCGGATGAAGCGGCCTTGCTCCCAGGCCTGCAGAGTCTGGGCAAAGTAGGCACTGGTAGGTGCCTGGTTGAGCAGACCCAGGTGCCACACGAGCACCAGCAGCAGCAGCGCCGCGCAGGCCCGCCGCGGCACGGCCAGCAGCACCACCGCCAGGCCGAGCGCGCCCCACACCCCCACGCGCGCCGGCAGGCCCATCCATTCCCAGGCATGGGCCGGGCCCCAGCTGAGCGCGGCCGACAGCGCCGTGAGCACCACACCGGTCACCACCACTGCCAGGGCGAACAAAGCCCGGCGCGAGGCCTGGCGAATCACGCAGTAGCCCAGCAGGCAGGGGATGAGCAGGCCCAGCGTCACGCACAGCAACTCGCCCCCCGGCGAGAGCGGGTCAAGCGCGGTGTCGCGCATGGGCAGCCATTCGAGGAACGGGGTGTCGGCCAGGGTCTCGACCAGCGCACCCTCCAGCCGCTCCAGCACCTGGCCCAGGCCGAAAGGCACAGCCGCCGGGAACAGCAGCGCCAGCGGCCACAGCGCCAGCAGCACCAGGGCACCCTGCGCGTCCTGCACGAACCAGCGGTCACGGAAATCGCTCCAGCGGTCGATGGCACCCAGGCGCTCAAGCGCCGCCGCCGTTAGGGCGCCCACCAGGGTACCCGCCGAGTTGAGCGCCAGGTCCATGTTGGAGGGCACGCGCCGGGGCAGGTAGATCTGCAGAAACTCCAGGCTGAGCGACAGCAGCACACCGGCCAGCGTGGCCAGCACCCAGGCGCCCCAGCGCCACTGCATGCGCATCAGCGCCAGCGCCAGCAGGAACCCGAGCGGCGCATAGCCCACGAAGTTGGAGACGACGTCGAACCCGGTCCAATAGGGCGGGGGCATGCGCGCGACCAAGAAGACCCAGGGGTCGATGCCTTGCGCGCGCCAGCCGTCGAACGGGAACAGGCTGGCAAAGACGATCAGCGCCGCATGGATCAGCGCCAGGGGGCCGGCGGAGCTCTTGTACACGGGCGCCCGGCGCCTCAGAAGGGCTTGACCACGACCAGGACCACGGCGGCCACCAGCAGCAGCACCGGCACCTCGTTGAACCAACGGAACCAGCGGTGGCTGCGGCGGCTCGTGCCGTCGGCCAGCTTGCGCAGCAGCACGCTGCAGGCGTGGTGGTAACCGATCACCAGCACCACCACCGCGAGCTTCGCATGCATCCAGCCATTGCCCGGCCCGCGGCCGATGCCATAGCCCATCCACAGCCAGGCGCCCAGCGCCAGCGCCGGCACCGCCAGCAAGGTTGTAAAGCGCAACAGCTTGCGCGCCATGAGGACCAGGCGCTCGCGCTCCGCCACCGATCCCGGCGCCACCATGGCCAGGTTCACGAAGATGCGCGGCAGGTAGAACAGGCCGGCGAACCAGCTGGCGATGAAGACGATATGGAAGGCTTTGACCCAGAGCATGGGTGCAGTTTAAGGGTGCAAGGGTATCTGGCAGGCCAGGGCCGCCCGCAAAAAAAAGCCCGGCAAAAATCTGCCGGGCTTCGAAAGCCCTGCCCGCATTGCGGCAGCCCAGGGCCCCGCTCAGGGAGGAAAAGCGGGGGGCAGCAAGCTGCCCGGAATCAATTTAGCACCAGCCTGCGGGGCATACAAGCAGGGTTTGGCACCCCGGGAAACGACCCTCCGGGCCACTGCCGGCGGGCTTGAGGCACAATTTTCCCCATGCACCTTCCCAGCCCCGCCCCCTTTCCGCAGAACCGCCCTCGCCGCCTGCGCCGCGATGCCTTCACCCGCAACCTGGTGCGCGAGCACCGCGTGACGCCGCACGACCTGATCTACCCGGTGTTCGTGCACGAAGGCAACAGCCGCCGCGAGGCCGTCACCTCCATGCCCGGCGTGGACCGGCTGAGCCTGGACCTGCTGCTGCCCGTGGCCGAGGACTGCGTGCAGTTGGGCATCCCGGTGCTGGCGCTGTTCCCGGCCATCGACCCGGCCCTGAAGACACCCGATGGCAAGGAGGCGCTGAACCCCGACGGCCTGATCCCGCGCGTGGTGCGCGCCCTCAAGAAGGAGTTCCCGGCCCTGGGCGTGATGACCGACGTGGCGCTGGACCCCTACACCAGCCACGGCCAGGACGGCGTGCTCGACGACACCGGCTACATCATCAACGACGACACCGTGGAGATCCTCACCGGCCAGGCGCTCACACATGCCGAGGCGGGCGTGGACATCGTCGCGCCCAGCGACATGATGGACGGGCGCATCGGCGCCATCCGCGAAGCGCTGGAGGTGCAGGGCCACATCCACACGCGCATCATGGCCTATAGCGCCAAGTACGCCAGCGCCTTCTACGGCCCCTTCCGCGATGCGGTGGGCACGCGTGGCGCCCTGGGCAAGGCCGACAAGAACGTCTACCAGATGGACCCGGGCAACACCGACGAAGCGCTGCGCGAGGTGGCCCTGGACATCGCCGAGGGGGCCGACATGGTCATGGTCAAGCCCGGCATGCCCTACCTGGACGTGGTGCGCCGCGTGAAGGACGAGTTCCGCGTGCCCACCTTCGCCTACCAGGTGAGCGGCGAGTACGCCATGCTCAAGGCCGCCGCCACCAACGGCTGGCTGGACCACGACGCGGTGATGATGGAAAGCCTGCTCGCCTTCAAGCGCGCAGGCGCCGATGGCGTGCTGACCTACTTCGCACGCGATGCGGCGCGGCTGCTCCTGAACCGATAGCATCTGACGTGGCCGATCTGCCAGCATCCATGCGCATCTTCCATATCCAGAGCAGCGGGGCGCAGGAACTCGACGCCATCCCCGCCGAACCTCCGGCCCAGGGCTATGTCTGGATCGCCTGCGCGCGGCCGGTCTTCCAGGCCCAACTGGCCGAGGTGCAGGCCGCCCTCTTGCGGCTGACCGGGCTGCAACTGGTGGACCTGCACGTGGCCGACCTGCTGAACACACAGCTGCCTTCGCACTACGACTACACCTCGCAGTACGACCTGCTGGTGTTCCGCCGCCTGACTACGGCCCCCCCGGGCGAAGATGCCGTGGCCCCGCCCACCCCTCCCCGGCGTGGCGGCCCGCCGGTGCTGCGGCGCATCGACACCAGCGCCGTCGGTTTTGCCGTGTTCGACAATGTGCTGCTCACGGTGCACCCCGGCGACTGCAGCGTGCGCGACGCCTATGCGGCCCGCCTGCTGGCGCCTGCGCCCAGCGACCCGCGCGAGGGCCGGGCCAATCCCACGGCCTCGGGTGTGCGCAAGCCCGCCTCGCCCGCCGACTTGATGCTTCGGGTGGTGAACCTCATGGTCGACGCCTACCTGGACCTGCGCCGCGAAATCGCGCGCCAGCTGGAGCACTGGCAGACCGAGCTGCTCAAGCCCCGGGCGCGCTATGTCAACTGGAGCTCGCTGCTGGAGGCGCGCCTGTCCCTGCATGCCCTGGACGAGATCTGCGAAGACCAGCGCACCGCCGTGCAGGACTGGATCGACGCGCTGGAGACCTGGGCCGTGCCCGAGACGACGGCCGGCCTGCGCGAACTGGACCTGCTCAAGGTGCGCAGCCGCGACGTGCTCGAGCACATCGAGCGTGTGGTGCACCACGTGCACCGCATGGAGCAGAACACCGAGACCGCGGTGCAGATGCATTTCTCGGTGCAGGGCAACCGCACCAACGACATCATGCGCACGCTCACGGCACTCACCGCCGTGTTCCTGCCGCTGAACCTGATCGCCGGCATCTTCGGCATGAACTTCGAGTTCATCCCGCTGATCCACAAGCAGGACGGCTTCTGGTGGGCCATGGGCTCGATGATCACCATCGCGGTCGTGCTGGTTGCCGTCTTCTGGCGCAAGCGCTACCTGGCACGCACGGGCTCCTGAGCCGCTTGCCCCCTGCTGTGCGCTCTGCAGCGCACAGGCCACCGCCAAATTCCGCGCGCTTGATCTTCATCAAGGGCCGCGCGGGCCATGGATGTTGCAATTGGTTACCCAACGGCGCCAGCCCCAGGTTTCCCACCCACCTGGGCCGACGCACCTGCCGTTTCCAACCTTTGTGCATGCCCATGAAATCCCTATCCATTGCCGGCAGGCTGCGCCTGATGGCGGCCGTCAGCACCGCCGTCCTGATCACCACATCGGGCTACCAGCTCAACGTGGAATACCAGCTCAACCGCTCGGGCCGCGAGACGGCGGTGCGCCAGAACGTGGAGGTGGCCCATTCCGTCGTCGCCTGGGCCCAGCAGTTGGAAGCCGCAGGCACCCACACCCGCGAGCAGGCGCAGCAACTGGCACTGCAGGCGCTCAAGGCCGCGCGCTACGCGGGCCAGGAGTATTTCTGGGTGCAGGACAATCGGGCGAATGTCCTGATGCACCCGTTCCGGCCCGAGCTCGATGGCAAGGATGCCTCGGGCGTCAAGGACCCGGATGGCAACGCCATCTTCGTGCTCTCCGGCCAGCGCGCCAGCCGGCCCGACGGGGGCGGCGTGGTCGAATACCAATGGCCCAAGCCCGGGCAGGAGAAGCCGGCCCCCAAGGTGTCCTACGTGAAGGGCTTTGCGCCCTGGGGCTGGGTGGTGGGCTCGGGGGTGTACACCGACGACCTGCGCGCCAGCTTTCTCTCCAGCCTGGGCCGCACGGCCCTGGTGATTGCGATGGCGCTGGCGCTCAACCTGCTGATGGTGCGCAACGTGTACCGCACGGTGTCACGCGGACTGAACCATGCCATCCGCGTGGCGCGCTCCATTTCCGGGCGCGACCTCACGCAGCAGATCGTGGTGGAGGGCAGTGACGAGATCAGCGCGCTGCTGGGCGCGATGAAAGCCATGTCGGACGATCTCACGGACACGCTGCGCACCGTGCGCGAAGCCACCGACCGGCTGGCCCAGGCCAGCGAGCAGATCGCCGGCGGCAACATGGACCTGAGCAGCCGCACCGAGAGCACGGCCGCCAACCTGGAGCAGACCGCCGCCAGCATGGAGCAGCTGACCGGCTCGGTCACGCACAACGCACAGGCTGCGCGCCAGGCGGCTGCCCGAGCCACCGTGGCCAGTGAGGTCGCGACTCTGGGCGGACAGGCCGTCTCTCAGGTGGTGGACACCATGAACGGCATCACCGCATCGTCGCGGCGCATCGCCGACATCATCGGTGTGATCGACTCCATCGCCTTCCAGACCAATATCCTTGCACTCAACGCCGCGGTGGAGGCCGCGCGGGCCGGCGAGCAGGGCCGTGGCTTTGCAGTGGTGGCCGGCGAGGTGCGCAGCCTGGCCAGCCGCAGTGCCGAGGCGGCGCGCGAGATCAAGGTGCTGATCCAAGCCTCCGTCGAGCAGGTGCAGGCCGGCGCCAGCCAGGTGGAGAATGCCGGCAACACCATGGACCGGGTGGTCAGTGCCGTGCAGGAAGTGCATGCGCTGCTGCAGGAGATCACCCTCGCCACCGGCGAGCAGAGCAACGGCATCGCCCAGGTGAACACGGCCGTGTCCGAACTCGACCGCATGACACAGCAGAATGCCTCGCTGGTCGAGGAGTCGGCCGCCGCGGCCGAGAACCTGCACGAACAGGCCGTGGCCCTCTCGGACAGCGTGAACCGCTTCCGCATCTGAGCGTGGCAGCACGGTCAGGTAGGACCAGAGGCCATCACGGCGTCCGTGAGCTGGTGGTCCACCGGGGATGCCCCGAGCCAGATGCGCAGCACCATGCCGAAGTATTCGGCATCCCCCACGGGGGCGCCCTGGGCCTGGCCCTGGATGTAGAAGGTGGTTCCCTTGCCGGGCACGAACTCCATCGCAAAGGTGTCGCCCGAGGCCAGCTTGCTGCGGCCCGAGAAGATTTCGACCAGGCGGTTGCTCGACGGCGTGTGGCGCCGGATCTGGTCGGGCGTGGC
Organism: Acidovorax sp.; assembly: GCF_046339755.1. GTDB lineage: Bacteria > Pseudomonadota > Gammaproteobacteria > Burkholderiales > Burkholderiaceae_C > Acidovorax. Next base: position 12,262 of record NZ_JBKDTZ010000276.1, read on the forward strand.
GTTGGCCGACAGGCCCTTGATGAAGGACAGCCCCAGATCCGTGCCCGGAATGTCGCGCTGGGCCACGAACTGCAAGCGCACCGGCCCGCTGGTGGCAGCCAGCACCTCGTCCGCCGTGCGCACCTTCCTGGGCAGGTACAACGCCATGTCGTAGACCTTGAACACGGCGCGGTAGCGTGTGCCCGCACCCTGCAGCACGAGCGGGGTGCCCTGCACGTTCTGGGTCGGCTCGAAGGCCGTGGCCGCCATGGCAGGCGCCACGAAGCCCAGGCTGGCGGCCGCCAATGCCAGGGCACAGGCGCTGCGGGCCACGGGACGGCTGCGGGAATGGGTGGGAAAGGTTGTTGTGCTTGTTTTCAAGGGCATGTCTCCGCAATGCGGGCCGGCACGTCAGAAAAGCCCTGGCCGCGCCGCGCCTGCGCGGAAATCATAGGCCAGAGTGCGCCAGAATGCCCTATCTGCTTGGCACAGGCACGCCGAACAAGGCAGCACCGTTGCCAAACGCCACGCCCTGCGCCACGGCAGGCGGCAAGCCGCCGAGCCAGCTGCGGTAGCCCTTCATGAGCGCCTCGTAGTGCTGCCAGCGCTGGTTGACCCAGGTGTCCGAGCCGATCACGAAGCGCGTGGGGTACTTGAGCAGCAGCGCGCGCCAGGCGGGGCACAGCTGCTCGTTGTCGCAGACCAGGCCCGGGCGGTAGGAGAGTTCGCCCACCAGGCCCGGGTAGCGCGCCATGAGCGCGTCCACCCGCTCCACCGGCGCGCCGCCGATGCCGGTGTGCGCCCAGAACAGGCGCACTTTCTGGCCCTTGGAAGGCGTGTTGGCCATGAGCAGGTCGATGGCCACATCGTCCACATGCGCCAGCACCACCAGGTCGCGCTGCTCGGCCAGCACCATGAGCTTTTTGGCCACGGAGCCATCGGCGTTGGCGCTGTCGTACAGGTGGAACTCGCCGATGCCCTTGTAAGGGCCCGAGGCCGTGCCCTTGGCAAGCTCGGCCTGCACCATCTCGTAGATGGTCTCGTCGCGGAACCAGTTGCTGTAGTCGTCGCGGTTGCGGTACAGGCGCACGAAGGGCACGACGGCGATGCCGGCATCGCGCACCTCCTTCGATGCGGCCAGCGCCAGCGAGCCCGTGTTGGGCCGGGAGTTGGCCACGATGGCGCGCACGCCCGAGGCCTTCATGCGCGCGATCACGTCGGCCGGCGGGTGCGGGCCGTTCTGGCCGTTCCAGGCCTCTTCGTTGTAGTGCAGGTGCGCGTCGAACAGCGGGCCGTTGTAGTCGGCGGCCTGCACGGCGCCAGCCAGGCAGGCGGCCACCAGAAGGCCACCCAGCCGAGAAAGGTGTCTGGCCATGGTGTCAGCCCGCCAGGTGCTTGTCGAAGAAGGCCAGCGTGCGGTCGCGCGCGGCCAGGGCCGCGGCTTCGTCGTAGCTGCCGCGCTGGTCGCAGTTGAAGCCGTGGTCGGCTTCGTAGATGTGCACCTCCACCTCGGGATGTGCACGCGCGAAGGCCTGCACACCATCCACGGGGATGTGCTTGTCGCGCTGGCCGAAATGGGCGAGCACCGGCACCTGGGGCGTGCGGCCGGCCTCGGCCTCGCTGGTCATGCCGCCGCCGTAGTAAGGCACGGCGGCCGACAGGCCCTGGAGCAGGCAGGCTGCGCGCCAGGTCAGCAGCCCACCCCAGCAGAAACCCACCACGCCCACCTTGCGGCCGCTGCGCTGGCCCGCGTAGTCGATGGCGGCCTGGATATCCGGCAGCACGCCGGGCGCAGCCAGGCCTTCCACCGCCGCCTTGAGCGCTGCGCCGGCCGATACGTCCTCGGTCGTGTAGCCCAGGTCCACGCCCTGCTGCACCCGGTGGAAGGTGGCAGGCGCAACGGCCAGGTAGCCACGCGCGGCCAGCCGGTCGGCCACGGCGCGGATGTGCAGGTTGACCCCGAAGATTTCCTGCAGGACCACGATGGCTCCGCGCGGTGCCGTGTCGGGCTCAGCCACCCAGGCAGGAAAGACGAAACCGTCAGCGGATTTCAGATCGACAAATTGACCCATGCTGCAACTCCTTGAAGACAAAACCGGACAAAGGGGAAAAGAGGGACGAACCCGGGTCGCAAAGGCCCCGGGGAATGCTGTAATGCCCCATTCTTGCAGGAGACACCGATTTGGACAAAGTTGCATTGATCACGGGAGGCAGCCGGGGCATTGGTGCTGCGACCGCGCTGCTGGCCGCCCGCCAGGGCTGGGCCGTGGCCGTGAACTACCAGGCCAGCCAGGCCGCCGCCGAGGCCGTGGTGGCACAGATTGGCGCGCAGGGCGGCCGGGCCATTGCGGTGCAAGGCGACGTGGCCCATGAAGATCAGGTGCTGGCGATGTTTGCCGCCGTGGATGCGCAGCTCGGCCGCCTCACGGCCCTGGTGAACAACGCGGGCGTGGTCGATACCACCCAGCGCGTGGACGAGATGGGCGTGGCGCGCCTTCGCCGCATGTTCGAGACCAATGTGATCGGCAGCATCGTCTGCGCCCGCGAGGCCGTGCGCCGCATGAGCACGCGCCATGGCGGCGCGGGCGGCTCCATCGTGAATGTGTCGAGCGCCGCGTCGCGCCTGGGTTCGGCCCACCAGTACGTGGACTATGCGGCCAGCAAGGGCGCCATCGATGCCTTCACCCTGGGCCTGGCGCGCGAGGTGGCAGCGGAGGGCATCCGCGTGAACGCCGTGCGCCCGGGGCTGATCGAGACCGACATCCACGCCAGCGGCGGCCTGCCTGACCGCGTGCGCGACCTGGCGCACCAGGTGCCCATGCAGCGCGGCGGCACGGCCGAAGAGGTGGCTCAGGCCATCGCATGGCTGATGTCGGATGCCTCGCCCTACACCACCATGAGTTTTCTCGACGTTTCTGGAGGCCGTTGATGGATCTGAAACCGCTCATCACGCTGCTGGCCATCGTGAACCCATTGGCCATCGTGCCCTTCTTCATCCACTACACGCAGGGCTTTTCGGCGGCGCAGCGGCGCGCCACCATCCGCACGGCGGCGCTGGCCTCGTTCTGCGTGATCGCGGCCTGTGCGCTGCTGGGCCTGCAGATCCTGGAGTTCTTCAACATCTCGCTGCAGAGCTTCCAGGTGGGCGGCGGCATGCTGCTCCTGATCAGCGCGATGAACATGCTCAACGCCCAGCCGGCCGAGGCCAAACCCCTGACGAACGAGCTGGAGGAAGGCGTGGAGAAGGCGGCCGCAGGCTCCAGCATCGCCGTGGTGCCGCTGACCATTCCGCTGCTCACGGGGCCGGCCAGCATGTCCACCGTGGTGATCTATGCCGACCGCGCCCAGACCATCTGGCAGCAGGTGGCGCTGGTGGGCTATGGCGTGGTGATCGCGCTGGCCACGGCCGTGTGCTTCTCGCTGGCCGACCCGATCGCGCGCGTGCTCGGCAAGACCGGCATCAACGTGATGACGCGGCTCATGGGCCTGATCCTCGCCGCGCTGGCCGTGGAGGTGATGGCCGACGGCCTGGGCAAGCTGTTCCCGGTGCTGGTGGCGCGTTGATCTTCCCCGCACGCACCATTCCGGCACGCCTGCTGCTGCTGGAAGACGACCCGGCGATTGCGCGCACCGTGGCTTATGCGCTGGAGCGCGAAGGCCTGGCGGTGGCGCACAGCGTGCTGGTGCACGACGCGCGCGCGCAGCTCGCGCGCACCCCCTTCGACCTGCTGGTGCTGGACGTGGGCCTGCCCGATGGCAGCGGCCTGGACCTGCTGCGCGAGCTGCGCGGCGTGGCGGCCACCGCGACCCTGCCCGTGCTCTTGCTCAGCGCGCACGGCGAGGAAATCGACCGCGTGCTGGGCCTGGAATTGGGCGCCGACGACTACCTGGCCAAGCCTTTCAGTCCGCGCGAACTCTCTGCCCGCGTGAAGGCGCTGCTGCGCCGCGCCAGCGTGCAAGGATCAGCGGCCGTGCCCCCCGCGGCCCCGGCCCCGCTGTTCCACGATGACGAGGCCGGCCAGCGCATCAGCCTGCGCGGCCAGCCGCTGGCACTGACCCGGCGCGAATACCGGCTGCTCGCCTGCCTGCTGCGCGGCGCCGGCCGCATCCATTCGCGCGACGCGCTGCTCAATGCCGCCTGGGGCGACGACAGTGAGAGCACCGACCGCACGGTGGACACGCACATCAAGACGCTGCGGGCCAAGCTGCGCGAGGTCGATGCCGGCCGCGAGTACATCAGCACCCACCGCGGCATGGGCTACTGCCTGGATGTATAGCCCCCACGCTCCCTCACTGCGTGTAGTCGCTGCCCCCCGGGGGGGCCGCGTTTCGCCTTGGGGCGGCCCGGCGGCGAAACCTCCTGCCTATACGCCCTCACTGCGTGTGGGCGCAACGAGGTAACCCCATGCGCCTGGGCATCCGCCTGCTGTTCGCCTTCTTCCTGATCAACGGCATCGCCGCGTTCTTCGTGCTGCGCGTGTTCATGGCCGAGATCAAGCCCAGCGTGCGCGAGGTGATGGAGGACATGATGGTGGACACCGCCAACATCCTGGCCGAGCTGGCGAGCGACGACCTGGTGGCCGGGCGGCTGGAGAATGGGGCCGTGGGCAGTGCCTTTGCCCGGCATGTGCGCATCTATGCAACCCGCCCCATCGACGCAGCGATCTGGGGCTTTTCCAAGCAGTCGCTGGACTACCGCATCTACGTGACCGATGCCACGGGCCGGGTGCTGTTCGATTCGGAGAACCGCGCCGTGGGCGCCGACTACTCGCAGTGGCGCGACGTGGCGCGCACCCTGCGAGGGGAGTACGGGGCGCGCTCCACCCGTGACGTCCCCGACGACGATGCCAGCGGCGTGATGCATGTGGCTGCGCCCATCTATGCGCCCGGCGGCGGCGCCACTGCAGAGCGCCGCATCGTTGGCGTGCTCACGGTGGCCAAGCCCACGCGCACGGTGCAGCGCTTCATCGACCGGGCCGAGAACAAGGTGCTGGCGAGCGGGGTTTTGCTGCTGGCCCTGTCGGCCGCGGTGGGCGTGGCAGTGACGCTGTGGATGGTGTGGAACGTGCGCCGCCTGCGCGACTATGCGCTCAGCGTGCAGGGGCCGGCCGCTGGCGAACACGACAGCCCACCGACCACGGCGCTCGCCGTGCCCGAGGTGCCGGGAGAGCTCGGCGACCTGGCGCGCGCCATGGACCGCATGCGCGCGCGCCTGGAGGGGCGCGACTACATCGAAGGCTATGTGCGCGCCCTCACGCACGAACTCAAGAGCCCCGGGGCCGCCATCCGCGGCGCGGGCGAGCTGCTGCAGGACGAACTGCCCGCGGCGGACCGGGCCGAGTTCGCCACCCAGGTGGTGCAGCAAAGCGAGCGCCTGCAGCGCATCATCGACCGCCTGCTGGAGCTGAGCAAGCTGGAGCAGCGCCACCATGCCGACGCCCAGGCGCCCGTGGCGCTGCAGGACTGCGCCAACGCCGCCGTGGCCCAGACCCGGGGGCGCGCGGGCCAGCGCGGCATTACCCTGACCGTCGCCGGCAGCGGTGCCAGCGGGCCCTGGGAGCCTGAACTCGTGACCCTGGCGCTCACCAACCTGCTGGACAACGCCATCGACTTTTCCCCCGCCGGCAGCAGCGTGCGCGTGGAGCTGGCCGGCACCACGGGGGCCGTGCAGGACAGCGGCCCCGGCGTGCCCGACTACGCCCTGCCCCGGCTGGGCGAGCGCTTCTTCACCACCGCCCGGCCCGGCGGCGAGCGCAGCGGCTCGGGCCTGGGCCTGGCCATCGTGCGGCGCGTGATGGCGCTGCACAGCGGGCAGATGGTGGTGCGCAACACGGCACCGGGGTTGCGAGTAGAGCTGGAGTTTCGCGGCGGCTAAGGCGTCGCGGCCAGCCGGGGCTGGGCGTTCAGGAAGTGGACCAGGTCGCCCACGGTGGTGACCTTGCCGTAGAAGGGATTGCCTTGCGTGGAGGCGAGGTCGCGTCCGGCACGCCGGGCGATGTCCGGCAGCAACGACAGGTCCAGGTCGTCGGCATCGAGGCGCAGGTCCTTCTGAAGCCGATCGGCCACCCGCAATGGAAGCGGAGTACCCCGCGTCGGAAGCCCGGCCTGGAGTTCTTCATACACCGCGCGCACCACCCAGGTGTCGACGCCACGGCAGTCGATGGAGCGGGCGAACTGGCAGATCGATCCCCCCGCGCGCTCCTGCGCCAGCCGTGCGAAGTGCTTTTCGTCCAGCCAGCCGGAGATGGCGACCAGGCCCCACAGCACGATGGCAAAAGCGCACACCGCAAGGGGATGGGCCCAGAGGGCCCAGAGCAATGCGCAGGCAGCAGCCGCCACGAGGGTGCGGCCGCCCCACGTCCATGGAGGGGACTGGCGCGATACAGGGGGCATGAAGCGGGAAGCGCGTCGCATGGCAATCTCTCCGATACACCGCCCTGGGGGGCGTCAGGACCATTCTGCCACCGGCTCCACTTCACACAGACCTCACAAACTTCATCGCCCCCTCACACCCGCCGCCAACACTGGCTCCACATTCATCACACCGTGGAGGACTTTTTGAAACACCCCTTGTTCATCAAACTCGTGGGGCTGGCGGCCATCGTGCTGCTGCTCATGGTCGGGCTGGGCCTGATCGAGGACGTGGTGCGCGACCGCCAGCGCTACCGCAGCATGACGGCGCAGAACATCGCCGACAGCCTGGCCGGTCCGCAGACGCTGATGGGCCCGATGATCCACAGCGCCTGCGTGGAAAGCTGGGACGTGGAGACCGGCAAGGGCGACGAACGCCGCATGGTGGAGCAGCGCCGCGAGTTCCTGCTCACGGCCATGCCCGAACAGCTCAAGCTGAACACCGGTGCCGCCATGGAAGAGCGCGCCCGCGGCCTGCACAAGGTCAACACCTACAACCTCAAGTCGAACATCACCGCCCAGTGGGGCGCGCTCACCAGCCTGCAGCCGCAAAGCACCATCAAGGGCTCGCGCATGAACTGCGGCGCCCCCATCCTGATGCTGGCCGTGGGCGATTCGCGCGGCATCCGCATGGCGCAGATCACGCTGGGCGAGCAGGCGCTGCCGCTCAAGCCCGGCACCTTCCACCCCACCTACACGCGCGGCCTGCACGCCAGCCTGCCCGAGTCGGTGCGCGGCCAGGCCGCAGGCCTCACCGCCACGCTGGACCTGGAACTCGTGGGCACGGAGCGCCTGGCCATCGTGCCCCTGGGCGGCAGTACCGAGGTGCAGATGACCAGCGGCTGGCCGCACCCCTCGTTCTCGGGGCGGTTTCTTCCCTCCGAACGCGAGGTGAAGGACGATGGCTTCTCCGCGCGCTGGCGCCTGTCGTCGCTGGCCACCACCGCCCAGCAGGACATCGCCAACAGCAAGCGCATCTGCGTGAACGGCTACGACAGCCCGGCCGAGTACGCCGCCCCGGGCGGCGGCACCGCCAGCGACTGCGCCGACAGCTTCAGCGTGGCCTTCATCGACCCGGTGAACCCCTACACCCTGGCCGACCGCGCCACCAAGTACGGCGTGCTGTTCATCGCCCTCACCTTCGTGGCGGTGGGCCTGTTCGAGCTGATGAAGAAGCTGCGCGTGCACCCGGTGCAGTACCTTCTCGTGGGCAGCGCGCTGTGCAGCTTCTTCCTGCTGCTGGTGAGCCTGTCGGAGCACCTGTCCTTCGGCATGTCCTACGGCATTGCGGCCACGGCCTGCGTGCTGCTGTTGGCCTACTACGCGAGCCACATGCTGGGCAGCCTGGCGCGCGGCATTCCGCTGGGTGCCGGCATCGCCCTGCTCTACGGCCTGCTCTATGTGCTGCTGCAATTGGAGCAGACGGCGCTGGTCGTCGGCTCGATCGCGCTCTTCCTGGTGCTGGCCGCGGTGATGGTGCTCACGCGCAAGGTGAACTGGTATGGCCTCAACGCCTCGGCAGGTGGGCCGCGCCCGCCGGCACCGCGCCGCGAGCCGCCATCCACCCCGCCGCCTGCCATGCCGCCCGCAACTCCGGGCCTGGCCACACCCCGCCACCAGCCCGGGAGTGCCGCATGACGAGCGCATCCCCAGCCTTGCCCACGGCATCGGCCTGGGCACGGCACCTGGCAGCCCCGGCAAGCCAGCACCCGCTAGCTCCCCTGTCGGAGGTCGAGGACCGCCGCGTGCAGCGCCACCGCGATCAACTGCTGGCCGCGCTGCTGGCCCATGACCGGACGGCGCTGCACACGGCCAAGCAGGCGGTGCTGCGGGCGGCCTATGGTCCGCCGGCCGATGCCGCGCCCCCTGCATCGGCTGCACTGCGCGCTGCGTTGCGCGACCTGTCGTGGCACATGGCCATCCTGCTGCTGCCGCGCCATCCGGCAGCGGCGCAGCAGCTTTGACCTAGGCGGGAACGGCCTGCGCTGTGGAAGACGGGGAGCAGCTCGCACCGCCGCAACCGTGCACCAGCTCGCCCGGCAGCGCCTCGGGCAGGTGCACGGTGCCGGTGGCCGCATCGAAGCCCACGCGGCGCAGGTGCAGGGCCAGCGCCGCGTCCATGGTCTGCGCATGCTGGGGGAACCACAGGGCCAGTTCTCCTGCCATCATGCGCAGCACCTGCAGCTCGCCCTGGGCGGCGCGGGCCGCGCCCTCCCGCATGACCTGCAGCACCACCTTGTGCTGCATGCTGTGGCAGTTGCCCGAGGCAAAGCGCGTGGCAGCCATCCACCGGTCCTCCATGCCGAAATGCTGCTCGGTGTGGGCGACCAGTTCCTGCCAGCAGGCCGACAGCTGCGCATCGTCCGCCCCCTCAACCCGTGCCAGGAGTTCGACGAACTCCTCATGCGTTTCATCCATCTGCGGCAGGTTCAATGCCAGTGCGCCAGACCATTCCAGTGCTGCCATGTGCGTTTCCGTTCTTGCGTGGGATCGAACGGCCAGCTTAGGGGCCCGGCGCACGCACGGCCTTGATGCAGGTCAGACACTGCGGTGCGAACTGCCAATGGCAAAGCCCCGCATGCAGCGGGGCTTCAAGGGGCCAGCCACGGCCCGCAAAGGGGCCTGGCGGGCATCCGTTGCTTCAGGCTCAGCTCTGGCCGTACATGCGCTTGGCGTCGTCCACACACTTGGACTTGGCATCACCGCTCATGGCATCGCAGCGTTCCTTGGCAGCCTTGTAGTTGGCTTCGTTCTTTTCGGCCGAAGCGTCCTTGCGGGCTTCTGCGACCTGGGCGCCCTTCTCGGCGGCGTTGTCGGCAGGCTTGGCGGCGGCCTTGGCCACCTTGGCGTTTTCCTTGGCGGCGGTGTGGGCGGCCTTGGCATCCTTCACACACACGTCCTTGGCGTTGCCCTTCTGGTCATCGCACTTTTCCTTGGCCACTTCATAGTCCGCATCGGCACGTGCCATGCGGGCCTTGTTGGTGGCCTTGTCCGAAGGCTTGTGCTGGGCGTCGAGTTCCGCCTTGGCCACGTTTTCGGCGCCCTTGGCTTCCTTGACGCAGATGTCCTTGGCGTTGTCCTTCATGGTGTCGCAGTTGGTCTTGGCGGCCTTGTAGTCGGCCGAGATCTTGTCCTTGGCGGTCTTGTACTCGACATCGGTCATGGCCATTGCGGAGGTGGCCAGCAGGCCGGCGGCGACGGAAGCAATCAGGGTGCGGGCGAATTTCATGGTGTTTTCTCCTCGGGTCTCAGGGGTATCTTTTGGGTGTATTGAAAGAATGTGCATCCGGTGCCCGCCAACTGCAGGGCATGAAGCCCTGGAGGGTTCTGGCAAACGGTGCAGCACAATCCAGTCAGTCGTTGAAGCGGAAGTCGGGATGGCGGCTTTGCCAATCGCTGAGCTGCTTTTCAGCCGCATCGCGGGCAATGCCTTGGCGTTCCTGCAGCTTGCCCAGGAACTGTTCGCGCTTGCCATCGATGACGTCCAGGTCATCGTTGGTGAGCTTGCCCCACTGCTCGGTGATCTTGCCTTTGAACTGCTTCCAGTTGCCCTTGATGGTGTCTTCATTCATGGTGCGTCCTCCAAACGTTTCGCTTCAGCCATCCACTCGGATTGCGTGGAACATTTGCGTGATGCGATGGAGTGACTGTAAGAACGGGCTCGACCCGGGCGCGTAGTCCGTACCGTGGACCCGGCGTCGGCGCAGGACTACTGGCATGCCGGACAACCACCCGCTAAGGCTCTTCGGGGGTGTTTGATCTTCCGAAAAGCGGGTGTTGCGGCAATGCATCGAAAAATGCCAACTGCTCACTGTGGAGGCGCCGGCGCGTTTCTTTTGGTAACGCTTACTCGCGAGTAGGGAATGCCAGTTTTGTAGGAGGTTGCCTACACTTCTCTACAAATCTTCACAAAAGTCGCTATGACACACGCCCACGAAGCTACCGATGCGGCGCTGGCAACACCTCTGCCCGCGCACGCACCGTCCTCCTTGTCGCCCGCCGATGCAGCGCCAAGTGCACCGGATTCCGTGGGCTCGCCCTGGCTCCGGGTCTCGGCGGCTGCCGCTGCCAGCACAGCCCTCGCTGCCTGCGGCGGTGGCGAGGCCGAAGCCGAAGCCCCCCCGGCGCTCCGGCAGGCCGACAACGCGCCCAGCATGCCGCTGCTGGGCGACATGGGCGGCACCGGCTCGTACCGGTCGAACCAGGCGGCGACCCGCACCCCCACGCCCGACGAACTGATGGACTGGGCGGAGATGGTGTTCCCCCAGTTCTTCGACTCCCACCAGAGCACCCTGACCAGCGGCACGCTGGTGTTCCGCTATTACCCAGGCACGCGCACCTACCTGGGTGTGTACCAGGGCAACGTCGTGGTGCTCGGCCCGGCCAGCAACAACGCGGTGGTCAACGTCGGCTCGCTGGCCAGCTTTGGCGACGCGGTGTTCACCTGCGGCGGGCCGCTCAACGACCCCGCGGCCGCCCGCTTCCTGATGCAGGCGGGCTTTGCGGCCAGCACGCAGGACATCGCCACGGTCCGCTCCATCGGATTCGAGGCCTGGCTGAATTCTCAGTTCAACGCGCCCATCGGCATCTCGGGCTGGGAGTGGCTCAACCAGCGCGGCTATGCCACGATCGACAATTCCACCGCCTACTACGACAACACCTACCCGGGCGACTGCATGATCTGGTCGCAGCTCATGACCTCGCCCGACAGCCTGCGCAAGCGTGTCGCGCTGGCGCTGTCGGAGATCTTCGTGGTCTCGCTCTCGGGCCTGGACTTCAACTGGCGCAGCCACGGCATCGCGCACTACTGGGACACGCTGGTCTTCCATTCCTTCGGCAACTTCCGCAACCTGCTGCAGGACGTGTCGCTGAACCCGGCCATGGGCTACTACCTCAACACCCGCGGCAACCAGAAGGAAAACGCGGCCACGGGCCGCCAGCCGGACGAGAACTATGCGCGCGAAGTCATGCAGCTCATGTCCATCGGGCTGGTCATGCTCAACATCGACGGCACCGTGCGCCGCGACGGCTCGGGCCAGCCGATCGAAAGCTACAGCCAGTCCGACGTGACCAATCTGGCGCGCGTGTTCACAGGCTACGACTACAACCAGTCGCTGAACCAGCAGGGTACCGTGCCGGGCACCACCCGCACGGTGCCCAACACGGCGTTCACGCGGCTGCCCATGTCGCTCAATGCCTCGCTGCACTCGAACCTGGCGGTCAACTTCCTGGGTACCAGCATCCCGGCCAACACGCCGGGTGCGGCGGCGCTGGCCACGGCCATGGACACCCTGTTCTACCACGGCAACGTCGGCCCCTTCATCTGCAAGCAGCTGATCCAGCGCCTGGTGACCAGCAACCCCTCGCCGGCCTACGTGGCGCGCGTGGCCACGGTGTTCAACAACAACGGTGCCAGCGTACGCGGCGACCTGAAGGCGGTGGTCCGCGCCATCCTGCTCGATGAGGAGGCGCGCTCCTCCGCCGGCCTCACGCAGCCAGGCTTCGGCAAGCTGCGCGAGCCCATGCTGCGCCTGGTCCAGTGGGGGCGCACCTTCAACATCAGCTCCACCTTCGGCAGCTGGAAGATCGGGGACACCAGTTCCGCCAGTTCGCGGCTGGGCCAGAGCCCGTTGCGCTCGCCCTCGGTGTTCAACTTCTTCCGCCCGGGCTATGTGCCGCCGTCCACCGCCCTGGCCCAGAGCGGCGCGGTGGCGCCCGAGTTCCAACTGGTCAACGAAAGCAGCGTGGGCGGCTACCTGAACTACATCCAGGGCGTGATCCGCAATGGCATCTACGTGAACGCCCCCGACCTGCCCAACAACGGCAGCAACGCGAACAACGGCTACGACATCAAGGCGCTGTACACCCACGAGATGGCGCTGGTGACCGACCCCGATGCGCTGGTCGCGCGCATCAACCTGCTGATGTGCGCAGGCCAGCTCTCGGCGGCCACGGTGAAACTGATCACCGATGCGATCAAGGCCACGCCGGTCACGGCCGCCAGCACCGACAACGTCAAGCTCAACCGCATCGCGGCAGCGATCTTCCTGGTCATGGCTTCGGCCGAGTACCTCATCCAGAAATAAGAGGACTTGCTGCCATGCACCTGCTCCAACCCGAACTGCACACCCGCCGCGCCTTCCTGCGCCGCAGCGGCCAACTGGGCCTGGCCGGCACCGCCCTGCCCTTCGCACTGAACCTGGCCGCCATGGGCGAGGCGGCCGCCTTCACCGCCACCGACTACAAGGCCCTGGTCTGCGTGTTCCTCTACGGCGGCAACGACTACGCCAACACCGTGGTCACCTACGACGACCCCAGCTACCTCAAGTACAGCGCCATCCGGGGCGGCAACGGACTGGGGGGCGGCGGCATCGCCATCCCCAAGGACGCTCTGGGCGCCACCCTGCTCAACCCCACGACCGCCCTGCCGGGTGGCCGCCAGTACGCACTGCACCCCGCCATGTCGGGCCTCACGGGGCTGTTCAACAGCGGCAAGGCCGCCGTGCAGCTCAACGTCGGCCCGCTGGTGGTGCCGCTGACCCGCGCCCAGTACAACGGCTCCAACCGCAGCCTCTACCCGCTTCCGCCCAAGCTGTTTTCGCACAACGACCAGCAGTCGGTGTGGCAGTCGTCCTCTCCCGAAGGCTCGACCATCGGCTGGGGCGGCAACATCGGCGACCTGGCCCTGTCGTCCAACGCCAATTCGCTGTTCACCTGCATCTCGGTCACCGGCAATGCGGTGTTCCTGTCCGGCGATTCGGCGCTGCAGTACCAGGTGAGCACCAGCGGTGCGATCCCGATCAATGGCGTCAAGAGCAGCGTCTATGGCTCTACCGCCGTGCGCTCGGCGCTGACCAGCCTGATCCAGCAGACCAGCAGCCAGACGCTGGAGAACGAGTACAACAAGGTGACCACGCGCGCCGTGACCTCCGAGTCGCTGGTCACCACCGGCATCGCGGGCGTGAACCTGGCAACGCCTTTCCCCGCCAACAAAAATCTGGCCGACCAGCTCAGGATGGTGGCCCGCCTGATCGGCGCGCGCGGCACCATGGGCACCAAGCGCCAGGTGTTCATGGTCTCGATGGGTGGTTTCGACCTGCACGACAACCTGATCTCCCAGCAACCGGGGCTGATGCAGCGCCTGAGCGATGCGATGACCGCGTTCCACAACGCCACGGTGGAACTGGGCGTCGCCGACAAGGTGACCGCCTTCACCGCATCCGACTTCGGCCGCACGCTCAATTCCAACGGCGACGGCTCCGACCACGGCTGGGGCAGCCACCACCTGATGGTGGGCGGCGCCGTCAAGGGCAAGGCCTTCTACGGCTCGGCCCCGCCGGTCAGCAACACCAACACCGCCGCGCCCGACGACCAGTGGCACGTGGGCCAGGGCCGGCTGCTGCCCAGCACCTCGGTGGACCAGTACGCGGCCACGCTGGCCAAGTGGTTCGGCGTGAGCGCCACCGAACTCGCCGGTGTGCTGCCCAACCTGAGCCACTTCGGCGGCGCCCAATACCCCGTGGACCTGGGCTTCATGAATGCGTGAATGAACACCCCCTGAGTCGCTTCGCGCCTTCACCCCTCACTCGCCTCGCTGCGCGCGTCGGGAGGGGGACGCCCCCAGCGCGGCGGGGCGGCCCTTGCGCGGGGGCACTGGCCTCGGCCGCGCCAGTTTCGTGCGCCGCGGGTGTCGTACAGCGCAATGGACTGCAGACCGAGACACCAAAGACGCCAGCGATTCCGTATCGGCATGATCCCTCGCAGTCTGCCCATAATGCAGCCATGAGCAGCATTCCCAACACAGCCATCCGTCCCCGGGTCGTCATCATCGGTTGCGGATTTGGCGGGCTGGAGGCGGCCCGCGCGCTGCACGGCAGCGCCATCGATGTCACCGTGGTCGACAAGACCAACCACCACCTGTTCCAGCCCCTGCTCTACCAGGTGGCCACGGCCGGGCTGTCGGCGCCCGCCATTGCCGCCCCGGTGCGGCATCTGTTCCGCAAGCAGCCCAATGTGACCACCTTGCTCGGCGAGGTGGAGCGCATCGACATCGCCGCACGCAGCGTGCTGCTGCAGGGTGGCGATGCATTGCCCTACGACCACCTGATCGTGGCGGCGGGCGCCACCCACAGCTACTTCGGCCGCGACGACTGGGCCCCGTTTGCGCCCGGGCTCAAGACGCTGGACGACGCCTTCGAGATCCGCCGCCGCAGCCTGCTGGCCTTCGCGGCGGCGGAGCGCGAAGGCGATCCGGCACGGCGAGCCGCCTGGCTCAACTTCGTGGTGGTGGGCGGTGGCCCCACGGGCGTGGAGATGGCCGGCACCCTGGCCGAGATTGCGCGCCACACGCTGCCCGGTGAGTTCCGCCACATCGACCCGGCCAGCGCGAAAATCATCCTGCTCGAAGGCGGCACGCGCGTGCTGCAGGCCATGCCCGAGGCCCTGAGCCAGCGCGCCAAGGAGCAATTGGAGAAGCTGGGAGTGGAAGTGCGCGTGAACGCGCGGGTGACCGCCATCGACGCCACCGGCCTCACCGTGGCCGGCGCCGCACCGGGTGCGGACCCCATGGCGGCGAGCTACGCGATTCCCAGCCAGTGCATCGTCTGGGCCGCCGGCGTGGCCGCCTCGCCGCTCGGACGCCTGCTGGCCGAAGCTACCGGCTGCACCACCGACCGCGCGGGCCGCGTGGTGGTCGAGCCCGATCTCACGCTGGCCGGCCACCCCGAGATCAGCGTGGTGGGCGACCTGGCCGCGGCCAAAAGCCATGTGCCCAGCCAGGAGCCCACGCCCGTGCCCGGCGTCTCGCCGGGCGCCAAGCAGATGGGCCGCGCCGCAGCCGCCAACGTGCTGCGCCGCCTGGCCGGCCAACCCACCCAGCCCTTCCGCTACCGCGACTACGGCAACCTCGCCACCATCGGCCGCAACGCCGCCGTGGTGGACCTCACCTCCCCCATGGGCCCGGTGCGCTTTTCAGGCTATTTCGCTTGGCTGTTCTGGCTCTTCGCCCACGTCTACTTCCTCATCGGCTTTCGCAACCGCCTGGTCGTACTCATGGACTGGGGCTGGGCCTACTGGAGCTTCGCGCGCTACGCGCGCGTGGTGACCGGCATCGAAGGCGCGAAGAACAAGGCCCGGGAATAAGACACGCGGCCTGTGTACACCCGCAGCCCCGGCCAGCGCCCCCGTGCAAGGGCCGCCCCGCCGCCCTGGGGGCGTCCCCCTCAGGGGGGATGGCGCCGAAGGCGACTCAGGGGGGAGTCAATACCCAGCGCCAATGGCCAACGGCAGGAAGGCATCCACCGGCCCCAGCACGCCCGGCGCCGTACCCACCTGGGAGTAGCTCAGCTGGCCATTGCTGATGGACAGGATGGTGCCCGTGTCGCGGTAGAAGCGGTAGTACTGGTTGCCTGCGGTCAGCGAAGGCGCGAACGAAGGCTTGAACATGGTGGGGAAGGAGTCTTCCGCATAGTTGAACAGGCGGTCCTCGGCACGCGTGACCACGGCCTTGAAGGGTGCCAGACCGCCGGCCTGGCCCAGGCCGGTGAAGTTCATCACGTAGCTGATCGAACCCGTGGAAGGATCCACCTTGAACAGCTTGTCGAACGCCGCGCCGTACAGGGTGTTGCTGTCGCCTTCGGCCAGGCCGTAGACCGAGGTGGCCAGACCGAAGCTGCCGACGTTGGCCGACTGCTGGTTGTTGCGCAGGTTGACGATGCCCAGCGAATCGTTCTCGCCCGCAAAGAACAGCCGGCCATTGAGATAGGCCAGGTCGCCGGCCGACTGCGCCGGCAGGGTGCCGATCACCGTGGACTGGGCGGTGGTGGGGTTGATCAGGTAGAGGTTCTTGTTGACGGCGGACGCGCCATACAGCTTGCCGCTGCCGTCGAAGGTCAGCGCGTTGGCAGTGCCGATGCCGTGCTTGCCGATCAGCACGGCGCTGCCATCGGCGGCCAGGCGGTACAGCGAGTTGAAGGTCAGCACGTACAGGGTGCCTGCGGCATCGGTGGCGATATCGGTGATGGAACCATCCACCGAGGGGCGGGACACCAGCGTCAGCGACTTGGCGTCCACATCGACGAGCATGATCTTGCCGCTGTCCTGGACATAGAGCTTGT
Source organism: Acidovorax sp. (assembly GCF_046339755.1). Taxonomy (GTDB): domain Bacteria; phylum Pseudomonadota; class Gammaproteobacteria; order Burkholderiales; family Burkholderiaceae_C; genus Acidovorax. The sequence continues at coordinate 28,767 of NZ_JBKDTZ010000276.1, forward strand.
CGCCGGCCCAGGTGGAGGTGGCGGCAGCAGCGGCGGCCAGGGCGATGGCGGCAGCACAGGCAGAGCGCAGAAGCGATGGCTTGAAGAACATACGGGAAATGACCTCGGCAATGAACGTGGATCGGAGCCTGGGGAGGCGGGGTGGCGCATTGCGCGCCGTCCAGCCGCGCGCCCACGGGCGGGAAAAGGAGAACAACAAAAAGAACAACAACCAAAACGCCGCATGCTGTGGTGAGCTGGGGCCCACCGCAGCAACGTGCACCAGCCGCCTGTGCGGCTGGGAACGTACCGGCGATCCATGCGAAGCCGTGCCGGGCAGTGCCTGCGCTTGCTGGCGGGCTGCCCGGCAAGGGACTTGCGCGGCCCCGAACGGATCGCCAACACGGTCCGGTCCATTATGGGAGAGCACCATGCGCCCGGGCACCCTACCAAAGTAGGGTTTGGGCCGAATACACAAAGTGTTTCAGTCGGGGGCGGGGAAGGCGTATCCGCAAGTTCCCGACGCGGCCCCTGCGCGCCTCAGCGCACCGCTACCTGCTCCAGCCACTCGTCGATGTCGCGTGCCGCTTGGCTGGCCGCTTCGGCGAGTGCCCGCGTGCCGCCTGCCGCATCGGCCGTTGCCGCCGCACGCTGCACGATGAAGACCCGCTGCCCCAGCAGGTTCTCACCCAGCGGGGTCGGTTCGGCGACGGTGGCACGCAGGCGCACCAGGCCCGCGCTCTCGGTCGCGCTGCTGAACACCTGGCTGAACTCTTCGAGTTCCAGGCGTAGCACGGTGGGGCGCTTGTTCGCCACACGGGCCTGAACGGCCGCATCGCTGGTGTTCAGGATGGCCCGGCGCAGGCCCAGGTGCTCGCGCACACGCTGCCCTACAAGCACGGCCGGAGGCTGGCTCCAGCGCGCCGTCGCATAGGGGCGGGGTTGCTGGGCATCGGCATAACCGAGCCGGTAGAGCACGGAGGTGCTGCTCTCGGGCATGCCGGTGGCTTCCACATCGGCCAGGGCCAGCGGCGGCAGCGGCGCCCGGCGGTCGCTCGGCGCCGTGGCCATGGCACCGGGGCCGAAGTCGTACTGCACTGCGCGCGTGGGCGGCCCAGGCAGGGCCGAGCAGGCGGTCAGCAGCACGGCGGCGGCAGCGCACGCCAGGGCGGCGCTCCTGCGAACCGGGCGGCCCGGGTGGGTACGTTGGGTATCCAGCATGGCGATGTACTCCTTGAATTCCTCGAACAGCGCCCTCAGCGCGCGGCAGCTGGTGCGGCAAAGCCCTCTTCGCCCGGGCCAGGGGGGATGCGGCCCGAGCCATAGATGAAGGACTGCGGGTTGTCGCTCACGCTGTTGGCCGCCCGGCCGATCTGGCGCGCCGTGCGCGACAGCTCATCGGCCGCGCGCGTGACACGTGGCAGGGTGTTGGAACCCAGCGCGTCGGCCGCGCGCGTGAGCGCCTGCGTGCCCTGGGTGATCTGGTCGATGGCCCCGCCCTCCGCAGCCAGCCGCTGGTTGGTGGCGCTGATGCCCGCAGCCATGTCCGATACGCTGGTGCCGGCCTTCTGCAGCGACTGCAGGGTCTGGCGCGCATCGCCGGTCAGCGCGGGCAGGGATGCCAGTGCCGGGTCGAGGCGGGTCTGCACCGTGGTATCGAGCCGCTTGGTGAGTGCATTGACGCTGCCGGCCGCCTGGCCGATGTTGCCGATGGCCTCGGTCAGCAGCTTCTGGTTGTTATCGCCCAGCAGCTGGTTGATGCGGCGCGTGGCCTCCTCCACCTGGCCCAGGATGGCCGGCGCCTGCTCGGCCAGGCGGCCGAAGGGCGAGGGCTTGAGCGGCAGGCGCGGCAGCCCGCTGGGGCCAGGCGGCAGCTCGGGATAGGGCGACGCGGCATCGTCGAGCTGCACATGGGCCAGGCCTGTGACGCCCTGGTAGCCCAGCACGGCGAAGGTATTGGGGCTGATGGGGGCCTGCTCATTCACGGCAATGCGGATCAGCACATTGCCATTGACCTGCGGGTCGAAGCCGATGCGCGTGACCTTGCCCACGGCCACGCCCTTGTAGCGCACGGTGGCCTGGGGCTGCAGGCCGCTGACGCCATCCTTGGTGGACAGCTCGTACTGCTCGTAGTTGGCGTTGTCGCGCGTGAGCCAGATCGCCAGGCCCGCCAGCATGGCGGCGACCACGATGACGAAGATGCCGGCGGCAAGTGCATGGGATTTGTTTTCCATCAGGCGTCCTTGGAAATCGGGGTGGGGGCCGCCGAGGGCGGCTGCTCGCGCACGCCTGCCAGGGGGGCCATGGCACGCTGGCCACGCTCACCCATGAAGAAGTGCTCGATGAAAGGGTGTTTGAAGCGCGCCACCTCGGTCGGTGGCCCGCTGACGATGACCTTCTTGTCGGCCAGCACGGCCACGCGGGTGGACAGCGCGAACAGGGTGTCGAGATCGTGCGTGACCATCACCACCGTGAGGCCCAGCGCCGCATGCAGCTCGCGCAGCAGCGCGCAGAACTCGTCCGCGCTGTTGGGGTCCAGCCCGGCCGTGGGCTCGTCGAGCAGCAGCAGCGGCGGGTCCATGATCAACGCGCGCGCCAGGGCCACGCGCTTGACCATGCCGCCCGACAGGTCAGCCGGCATGCGGCTGGCATGCTCGGGCTTGAGGCCCACCATCTGCAGCTTGACCAACGCCGCATCGCGCACCAGATCGGGCGGCAGCGTGCCCTGCTCGCGCAGCGCGAAGGCCACGTTGTCGAGCACGTTGAAGGCCGAGAACAGCGCACCGTGCTGGAACAGCATGCCTACCCGGCTGGCGGCACCGGCACGCCCCATCTCGGACGCCGGCCGGCCGAGCACGGTGACCGTGCCGCGCGCGGGCCTGGCCAGGCCCAGGATCTGGCGCAGCAGCACCGTCTTGCCAGTGCCCGAACCCCCCACCAGCGACAGCATCTCGCCGCGCTGCACTGTGAACTCCAGGTCCTGGTGCACGGCAAAGGCTTCGCTGCCCTTGCCGAACACGCTCCACAGGCCTTTGACTTCGACCACAGGCGGCGTACCCGCAGGCACGGCCAGGGCCTGGGGCCTGTTGGCAGGGGAAACGGCAGAAGCGGTATCCGTCATGGCCATGGCGTCAGATCCCGATGCTCTTGAAGGCGATGGCGAACAACGCATCCACGATGATGACCATGGTGATGGAGGTGACCACCGAGGCCGTCGTGCCCTCGCCCAGGCTCTGGGTGTTCGGCTTGACGCGCAGGCCCCAATGGCAGCCGATGAGCGCGATGCAGGCACCGAACACCACAGACTTTGTCATGGCCAGGGTGAGGTTGCCCACCTTCACGGCGGCCGGCAGGGCCTGCACGAAGTAGGCCGGCGAGATGTCCATGGCGACGTCGGCCGCCAGCATGCCGCCGGCCAGCGCCGCCAGCGTGGTCCACACGCTGATCAGCGGCATGGCCAGCGCCAGCGCCAGCGTGCGCGGCAATACCAGGCGAAAGCCGTGCGGAATGCCCATCACGCGCATGGCATCGAGCTCCTCGGTCACACGCATCACGCCGATCTGCGCGGTGATGGACGAACCCGAGCGCCCGGCCACGAGGATGGCCGCGAGCATGGGCCCGAGTTCGCGGATCAGCGAGATCCCCAGGATGTTGACGATGAACGATTCGGCGCCGAACTGGCGCAACTGCAGCGACATCAGGTACGCCAGCACCACCCCGATCAGGAAGCCGACCAGGGCCGTGATGGGCAGGGCCGTGGCGCCCATGCGGTACAGATGGCCCGACACGTCGCGCCAGGGCCCGCGCTGGGGCGCGCGCGCCAGGCGCAGCAGGTCCAGCATCAGCTGGCCCACCATTTGCAGCATGTGGCGCGCATGGTCCACGCCGTGCAGCACCAGGAGGCCCAGGTGGTCCACCTCGCGGGCCAGGCGCCAAGGCTCGGGTGGCGGCGGTTCGGCCACGGTGAACTCGGCCACGCGCTCCAGGATGTCGCGCTGGATGTCGGTGAGCGCCAGGCGTTCGGGCCAGGCGCGGCCCCAGTGGTTCCAGAGGAGTTGCGCACCCACGTGGTCCAGCCACTGCAGTTCGCGCAAGTCCCAGCCGATCCCTGCACCGGCCTGTTGTGCATGCAGCTGGGTGGACAGTGCCTTCCACTGGCGGCGCGTGCCCAGCTCCGCAGCGCCCCACCGGCCATGCAGCAGCACCCCCGGGCCTTCGGGGGTGTCGGTGTGGTCGATGCGCGGGGCGGGATCGGTCATGAAACGGGCGGCGCCAGCCACCGGGATGGGGGTAGGGGAAGCATGGTAGCGGAGCCGGTGCCCCGCAGGTAGGACAAGTCCTTGCGTGCAAGCACGACACGGGCCCGAATGCTTGCAATTATTATCAAATTGCTTGCAATCGCAACCGCGGCAAGCCATGTGAGCTACAAATTTACTAGCAAGCCGCGTTTACCCCCTCGACACCGCCGGCACCGTCCGCACAATGGCGCCGACCCTTCCGATCAACCTGCGCCCACCATGGTCAGTGCCAGGCTGTAGGGCTCGAAAGGCTCGCGGCCATAGCCGCTGCGCCGCCCCAGGAACCAGGCGCACAC
>NZ_JBKDTZ010000277.1:0-10430 GCF_046339755.1 Acidovorax sp.
GCTTCGAGCTGCTCAGCAGCCAGATCGAAGGATTCGTGGTGTTCGTGCTCAACACCACCTCGCTCGCGGCCCTGCGCGCGGCTGTGGACCGGCTGCTGGGCCGCGAGGTACCCGCGGACTGACCCTCTTTCTCTCTATGCAGTAGGGCCGAACCGCCACTGCACATGCAGGGCCATGGACTCGCCCTGCGCCAGCACGCGCAGTCCCGGCTGGCCCGGCAGGTGGAAGGCGTCGATGGGCTGGGTGATGGGCTCGAAGCAGAAGGCCGGGCCCTGCGGAGGGCGGTAGATCAGGCAGAAATGCTGTGCTGCCCCGCCATCCGACGCAAGGTCGGGCATGCGGGCCGTGAGCACCAGGCCGCGCTCGGGCCATTCGATGCGGGCGGCACCACCCCAGCCGGTGTAGCCATTGTCGATCAAGCCACCGTGGGCCGAGATGCCGGCGTTGAGGTTCCAGCCCTCGGGGAACTGCGTGGAGTGCCCAGTCGGCAACGGGTCGTCGCCGCAGAGCCAGACCCCCTCAACCGGCGCGCTGATGCGCGTGCCGGGCGTGCGCGGAAACCAGGGGTGCACGCCGATGCCGTAGGGCAACGGCTCGGTGCCCAGGTGGCGCACCAGCACATGCTGGTCGAGCCCGCCCTGCACCAGGCGGAAGGTCTGCACCGATTCGTAGTCGTACGGGTTGCCCTGGAAGCGCTCGGAGCGCAGGCGCATTTCCAGCGTATCGGGCCCGGGCTGCGACAGGGCCCAGGGCTGCAGCCAGCCGTCACCATGGATGGGATACGGCTCGCCCGCCCGGTTGGGCTGCATGGGGTGGAACTTGCCTGCGTGCGTGAATCCCCGGCCGCTGATGCGGTTGGACCAGGGCACCATGGCGAAGGATGCCAGCTTGTAGAGGTCTGGCGTGGCTCCGTCCCAGGGGCGCCACAGATCGATGCGGCCACCGGGCTGCGCCGGGTCGTCGATCTGCCACGCGGCCACACTGCCGCCCAGGGAGGGGACCAGGCCCAGGTGCTGGCCTGCATGGCTCAGCCAGGTGATGGGATGGGTTGCCTCGCTCATGCCTGTGCCTTCTTGAATATCAACCGCCAAACAGATGGGCGGGTAGGCCGGGCGCATCGACCTCAACGGCGAACACGCTGCCAGCCAGCGGTTCCAGGGCCAGCTGCTCCGGCGCGAGGCCGACGCGCGCGGTGGTGATGAACAGCGTACGGAAATCCGCGCCGCCGAAGGCGCAGGTGGTCACCTGGCTCGCGGGCAGCACCACGCGGCCCAGTTCCTCGGCGGTCTCGGGATCGTGGCAGGTCACGCAGTGGCCACCCCAGTGGGCGATCCAGAGGCGGCCCAGGGCGTCGGTGGTCATGCCATCGGGCAGGCCGTCCTCGGCACTGAAGCGTTTCCACATCTGCTTGTTGGACACGGTGCCGGCGGTGGCATCGAAGTCGTAGCGCCAGGTGATGGAACTGAGCGTATCGTTGAAGTACAGGCGCTGCCGGCCATTGGCCTCGGCCCAGGCGGGCCCGTTGGTCACGACGAAGCCCTCGTCGTGGCGCGAGCAGCGGCCATCGGGGTCGTAACGGTAGAGCGCGCCCGTGGGCAGCTTGCAATCGAAGTCCATGCTGCCGCCCCAGAAGCGGCCTGCGGCATCGCACTTGCCATCGTTGAAGCGGTTGCCGGGCAGCTCGGCCACGGGTTGGTGCAGGTAGCGCGGGGCGCTGTCGGTGGCGGGGTCGAACAGGGCGAAGCCACGGCGCAGGGTGATGATGAGCCCGGGCGCCTCCTTGCGCTCGGCCAGGGCCGAGATCTCCTCGTCAAAGCCCCACTGCCGGCGCTCCCCGCTGGCCGGGTCCCACCGGTACAGGCGGCAGCCCAGGATGTCCAGCCAGTAGAGCACCTGCTCACGCACCGACCAGACAAGACCCTCCCCCAGTTGCGCGTCGGCTTCGACCACGCAGCGCAGGGGGCCGAGAAGCCTGGGTGCAGAAAATCGCGGCGCGCCGGCCGGGTTGCTCGGGTGGTTCAAGGCGTGTCTCCTCGTTCGGTTCGGGCATTCGTGTGCGATGCCTCTTGACGCCGGGCATCTTATCAATCCCAATTGATGCACGGAATAATTATTTTTGGAATTTTTTGATATACAAATTGCAATGACAGTATCTGCCCTTACCCCTTCCAAATCTGCCCAGCTGTCCCGCTTTCCCAGCCTGCAGGGCCGCTCCGTCTTCGTCACCGGCGGCGGCAGTGGCATCGGTGCGGCCATCGTGTCGGCCTTCGCCGAACAGGGCGCGCACGTGGCCTTCGTGGATGTGGCGCGCGAAGCCAGCGAGGCCCTGGCCCAGCAGATCGCCGACGCCGGCCATGCCCGACCCTGGTGGCAGGTGTGCGACGTGCGCGACATCGCCGCACTGCAGGACGCCATCGCCCGTGCAGCGGCAGCGTTGGGCGATTTCTCGGTACTGGTGAACAACGTGGCCAGCGACGACCGCCACACACTGGAATCCGTGACGCCCGACTACTACGACGAACGCATGGCCATCAACGAGCGGCCCGCCTTCTTCGCCATCCAGGCCGTGGTGCCTGGCATGCGCCGCCTGGGCGCGGGATCGGTGGTCAACCTGGGCTCCACGGGCTGGCAGGGCAAGGGCGCGGGCTACCCCTGCTATGCGATTGCCAAGTCGTCGGTGAACGGGCTCACGCGCGGCCTGGCGCGCACGCTGGGCCAGGACCGCATCCGCATCAACACCGTGTCGCCCGGCTGGGTGATGACCGAGCGCCAGATCAAGCTCTGGCTCGACGCCGAGGGCGAGAAGGAGCTGGCGCGCAACCAGTGCCTGCCCGACAAGCTGCGCCCACACGACATCGCGCGCATGGTGCTGTTCCTGGCGTCCGACGATGCCGCGATGTGCACCGCGCAGGAATTCAAGGTGGACGCGGGTTGGGTTTGATCAATCCCCGGCTTCCAGCCGGCGCCCGTACTGCACCAGGCTGGTCTGCTTGAGCGCCTTCATCATCACCTTGGCCGCAGGCGATAGCAGGCGGTCGGTGCGGGTGATGATGCCGAAGGCGTCCATGTGGCAGGGCACGGCCAGCGGCAGGATCGCGACCATGCCGTGCGATGCGTAGTAGTGCGCCACATCGGCGCCGACCACGGCGATCATGTCGCTCTGCTGCAGCATGCGCGTCATGAACAGCAGGGCCGCGGTCTCCACCACGTTGACCGGCGGAGACAGGCCCTCCTGCTGGAACATCAGGTCGAAGCGGTGGCGCAGCACGCTGCCCGCGGGCGGCACGATCCAGCCGGCGGCCAGCACATCGCGCAGGGCCAGGCCCGGCACGCCCAGCAGCGGGTGGCCGGGCCGGGTCATGGCGCAGACCAACTCTTCGCTCAAGGGCTCGTAGCGCAGGTTGGTCTTGTCGTGCTCTTCGAACAGGCGGCCCACCAGGATGTCGAGCTTGCCCTGCTCCAGCCGGTCCATCAGCACCGGGCTGGTCTCGATGTCGAGCGAGATGCGCAAGCTGGGGTGCTCCTGCTTGACCAGGGCGACAGCGGCGGGCAGCAGGCTCAGCCCCGGCGAGGTGATGGCGCCGATGCCCACCTGGCCGAAGTGCCCGGTCTTGAGCGCCGCCATCTCCACATGCGCCTGGTTCAGGCTGGCCAGCGCCATGCGCGCATGGCGGATCATGGTCTCGCCGTACCAGGTGGGGCGCATGCCGCGCGGCAGGCGCTCGAACAGCGGCACCTCCAGCACGTCCTCCAGGTCCTTGAGCAGCTTGGACGCGGCCGGCTGCGTCATGCTGAGGACCTGGGCTGCGCGGTGGATGTTGCCCTCCTCGTCCAGCGCCACCAGCAGCAGCAGCTGGCGCGTCTTGAGCCGTGCGCGGATGAACCAGTGGTTGTAGGTGCTCATGGGGTTTTCCAGAATGCGTGGACGTATATGTATTTTGTCAAAAAAACTATTAGATTGATATCTAAATCGATCTTAGACTTTGCCGCAGTTCCGCACCAAGGGTTCTTCCTCCAAGGTTTCCATGAAGCTCGGCGACACACAGCAGCTCACCCCCCGGCACTTCATCAATGGGCGCTGGGAAATCGGTACCACCACCGGGGTGAGCACCAATCCGTCCGACACCCGTGAGGTGGTGGCCGAGTACGCCCGGGCTGACCGCAACCAGACCGAGCGCGCCGTCCGTGCCGCCGCCGACGCCCTGCCCCACTGGAGCCAGAGCAGCCCGCAGCGCCGCGCCGACGTGCTGGACCTGATAGGCACCGAACTGCTGGCACGCAAGGACGCCCTGGGCAAGCTGCTGGCGCGCGAGGAAGGCAAGACACTGCCCGAGGCCGTGGCCGAGGTGGCCCGCGCTGGTCAGATCTTCAAGTTCTTCGCCGGCGAGGCGCTGCGCATTCCCGGCGAGCTCATGGCCTCGGTGCGCCAGGGCGTGCAGGTGGACGTGACCCGCGAGCCCGTGGGCGTGATCGGCATCGTCGCCCCCTGGAACTTCCCGTTCGCGATCCCGGCCTGGAAGATCGCGCCCGCCCTGGCCTACGGCAACACCGTGGTGTTCAAGCCCGCCGAACTGGTGGCCGCCTGCGGCTGGGCCCTGGCCGAAATCATCAGCCGCTGCGGCCTGCCGGCCGGCGTGTTCAACCTGCTCATGGGCAGCGGCCGCGAAGTGGGCCAGACCCTGGTGGACCATCCGCTGGTCAACGCCATCAGCTTCACGGGATCGGTAGACACCGGCGAGCGCATCCTCAAGGCGGCAACGGCACGGCGTGCCAAGGTGCAACTGGAGATGGGCGGCAAGAACCCGCTGGTGGTGCTGGCCGATGCCGACATGGACCAGGCCATCGACTGCGCGCTGCAGGGCTCGTACTTCTCCACCGGCCAGCGCTGCACGGCATCGAGCCGGCTGATCGTCGAGGCCAGCGTGCACGACGCCTTCGTGGAGCGGCTGCGCCAGCGGCTCGTGGCATTGAAGGTGGGCCACGCGCTCGAACGCGGCACCGAGATGGGGCCTGTGGTGGATGCCCACCAGTTGGAGCAGGATCTGTCGTACGTGGAGATCGCCCGCGCCGAAGGCGCGCAACATGTCTGGGGCGGCGAGCGGCTGGAACTGGCTGCCCCCGGCCACTACATGAGCCCGGCCCTGTTCCTGGCCCGGCCCGAGCACCGCATCGCCCGCGAGGAGATCTTCGGCCCCGTGGCCTGCGTGCTGCGCGCCGACGGCTACGAGCATGCGCTGGCCCTGGCCAACGACACACCCTATGGCCTGTGCGCGGGCATCTGCACCACCTCGCTCAAGCACGCCATGCATTTCAAGCGCAACGCCGTGGTCGGCATGACCATGGTCAACCTGCCCACGGCGGGGGTGGACTTCCACGTGCCCTTCGGCGGGCGCAAGGATTCGAGCCACGGCCCGCGCGAGCAGGGGCGCTACGCCGCCGAGTTCTACACCACCGTCAAGACCGGCTACATGCTGGCTTGAATCGCCAGGCTTCTTTCCCGCAGTGCATTTCTTTCTTCAACAACAGACAGACAGGAGACAAATGATGAAACTGAACCGCCGGACCCTCGTATCCGCCCTGGCCTGCGCCCCCGTGGCCGGGCTGCTCCCGGGCGCCGCCTGGGCCCAGAAACCCATCGTGCTGGGCTTCAGCCAGGTGGGTGCCGAGAGCGAGTGGCGCACCGCCAATACCGAGTCGATCAAATCGGCCGCCAAGGAGGCCGGCATCGAGCTCAAGTTCTCCGACGCCCAGCAAAAGCAGGAGAACCAGATCAAGGCCATCCGCTCCTTCATCGCCCAGAAGGTGGACGTGATCGCCTTCTCGCCCGTGGTGGAGTCGGGCTGGGAGAACGTGCTGCGCGAGGCCAAGGCCGCCAAGATCCCGGTGGTGCTGACCGACCGCGCGGTGAACACGAAAGACACCTCGCTGTATGTGACATTCATGGGCTCGGACTTCGTGGAAGAAGGCCGCAAGGCCGGCCGCTGGCTCGTGGACAAGATGAAGGACCAGAAGGGCGAGATCAACATCGTGGAGCTGCAGGGCACCGTGGGCTCGGCCCCGGCCATCGACCGCAAGAAGGGCTTTGAGGAAATCATCAAGGCCGACGCCAAGTTCAAGATCCTGCGCTCGCAGACCGGCGACTTCACCCGCGCCAAGGGTAAGGAAGTGATGGAGGCCTTCCTCAAGGCCGAGGGCAAGAAGATCAACGTGCTGTATGCGCACAACGACGACATGGCCATCGGCGCCATCCAGGCCATCGAAGAGGCCGGCATGAAGCCCGCCAAGGACATCGTCATCATCTCCATCGACGCGGTCAAGGGCGCCTTCGAGGCCATGATCGCCGGCAAGCTCAACGTGAGCGTGGAATGCAGCCCTCTGCTGGGCCCGCAGCTGATGACCGCCGTGAAGGACATCAAGGCCGGCAAGGCAGTGCCCAAGCGCATCGTGACCGAGGAAGGCATCTTTCCAATGGAAGTGGCCGCCGCGGAGTTCCCGAAACGCAAGTACTGACCCCGGCGCCTGCCGGCAACCCGGCGGGAGGCCGGGAGCGCCCGCACCAACAGGTGTGGGCGCGACATGAAAAACACGACAAAAGCAACCAGGAGACCAATCCATCATGAAACGCATCCTTTTCAAGACCGTGCTGGCCACAGTGGCCTTTGCCGCCATCGGCGCGGCCCCGCTGGCCCAGGCGCAGGACAAGGGCCTGATCGGCATCTCCATGCCCACCAAGTCCTCGTCGCGCTGGATCGCCGACGGCGACAACATGGTCAAGGTGCTCAAGGAGCGCGGCTACAGGACCGACCTGCAGTACGCCGAGGACGACATCCCCAACCAGCTCGCCCCGAGCGAGAACCTGGGCACCCAGGGCGCCAAGGTGCTGGTGATCGCCTCCATCGACGGCACCACGCTGTCGCGCGTGCTGCAAAGCGCGGCGGACAAGGGTGTCAAGGTCATTGCCTACGACCGGCTCATCAAGGGCTCGAAGAACGTGGACTACTACGCCACGTTCGACAACTTCCAGGTGGGCGTATTGCAGGCCAGCTCCATTGTGGACAAGCTGGGACTGAAGCAGGGCAAGGGCCCGTTCAACATCGAGCTGTTCGGCGGCTCGCCCGACGACAACAACGCCTTCTTCTTCTACGACGGCGCCATGAGCGTGCTCAAGCCCTACATCGACAGCGGCAAGCTGGTGGTGCGCAGCAAGCAGCTGGGCATGAACAAGGTGGGCACCTTGCGCTGGGACGGCGCGGTGGCCCAGTCGCGCATGGACAACCTGCTCTCGGCCTACTATGGCAAGGACAAGGTGCATGCCGTGCTCTCGCCCTATGACGGCCTGTCCATCGGCATCCTGTCTTCGCTCAAGGGCGTGGGCTACTGCACGGCGCAGCAGCCCTGCCCCGTGGTGAGCGGCCAGGACGCCGAGATCCCCTCGGTCAAGTCCATCCTCAAAGGCGAGCAGTACTCCACCGTATTCAAGGACACGCGCGAGCTGGCCAAGGTGGCCGCCGGCATGGTGGACGCCACGCTCTCGGGCAAGCAGCCCGAGATCAACGACACCAAGACCTACAACAACGGCGAGAAGGTCGTCCCCTCCTACCTGCTCAAGCCGGTGTCGGTGGATGCCGCCAACTGGAATGCGGTGCTGGTGGGCAGTGGCTACTACAAGGAATCGCAAGTGAAGTGACCCCAGCCTGGACCGGGGGCGGCAGCGTATCTCCCCCAGTGCCAGGGCAGCGTGAGACAACAGAGGACGCCCCGGCGGCGCCTCCTGCACGAGCCCAGTCCATGATTCTTGAAATGCGGAACATCCGCAAAACCTTTCCCGGCGTGGTCGCACTCAACCAGGTGAACCTGCACGTGCGCGCCGGCGAGATCCATGCCATCGTCGGCGAGAACGGCGCGGGCAAGTCCACGCTGATGAAGGTGCTCTCGGGCGTCTACCCGCACGGCAGCTACAGCGGCGAGATCGTCTTCGAAGGCCAGGAGCGCCAGTTCGGCGGCATCCGCGACAGCGAGCACCTGGGCGTGATCATCATCCACCAGGAGCTGGCCCTGGTGCCCCTGCTCTCCATCGCCGAGAACATCTTCCTGGGCAACGAGACCGCCCGCCACGGCGTGATCGACTGGATGGAAGCGCACAGCAAGGCCCGGGCCCTGCTGAAAAAGGTGGGCCTCAAGGAATCGCCCGAAACCCTGGTCACCCACCTGGGCGTGGGCAAGCAGCAGCTGGTGGAGATTGCCAAGGCGCTGTCGCGCCAGGTGCGCCTGTTGATCCTCGACGAACCCACGGCCAGCCTCAACGAGAACGACAGCCAGGCCCTGCTGGACCTGCTGCTGGAACTGAAGAAGCAGGGCATCACCTGCATCCTGATCTCGCACAAGCTCAACGAGATCTCGCGCGTGGCCGACGCCATCACCGTGCTGCGCGACGGCAGCACGGTCGAATCGCTGGACTGCCGCACCGGCCTGGTCAGCGAAGACCGCGTGATACAGGCCATGGTGGGCCGCGAGATGGCCGACCGCTACCCACCGCGCCAGCCCGACATCGGCGCCACCGTGTTCGAGGTGCGCAACTGGCGTGCCTTCCATCCACAGCACAGCGACCGCGAGGTGCTCACGGGCATCGACCTCACGGTACGGCGCGGCGAGATCGTCGGCATCGCCGGCCTCATGGGCGCGGGCCGCACGGAGCTGGCGATGAGCATCTTCGGCCGCTCCTGGGGCCGGCGCATCAGCGGCCGGGTGCTGCTGCACGGCCAGGAGATCGACGTGAGCACTGTCGAGAAGGCCGTGCGCCACGGCCTGGCCTATGTGACCGAGGACCGCAAGGGCAACGGACTGGTGCTCAATGAAGACATCCGGTTCAACATCTCGCTGGCCAACCTCGCCGGCATTTCCACCGCCACGGTGATGGACCCTGGCCGCGAGCACCAGGTCGCGCAGGGCTACCGGCGCCAGCTGCGCATCCGCTGCTCGGGCGTGGAGCAGAAGACGGTGAACCTGTCGGGCGGCAATCAGCAGAAGGTGGTGCTGGGCAAATGGCTGTTCACCAACCCCGAGGTGCTCATCCTCGACGAGCCCACGCGCGGCATCGACGTGGGCGCCAAGTACGAGATCTACACCCTGATCGCCCAGATGGCGGCCGAGGGCAAGTGCGTGATCGTGATCTCCTCGGAAATGCCCGAGCTGCTGGGCATCACGGACCGGATCTACGTGATGAACGAGGGCCGCTTCGTGGCAGAGATGCCCACGTCCGATGCCTCCCAGGAAAAGATCATGCGCGCCATCGTGAAAGCCAGTTGATATGACCCCCATGACCCCTTCCCCCACCGCCACACTGGCCAGCGCCTCCAATGAAGCACAGGGCCACGACAAACCGCTGCTGGAGCACCTCAAGCACAACTTCCGCGAGTACGGCATGTTCATCACGCTGGTCGCCATCATGGGCTTCTTCCAGGTCATGACGGACGGCACGCTGCTGCAGCCGCTCAACCTCACCAACCTGCTGCTGCAGAACAGCTACATCGTCATCATGGCGCTGGGCATGCTGCTGGTGATCGTGGCGGGCCACATCGACCTGTCGGTAGGCTCGGTCTGCGGCTTCATCGGCGCGCTGGCGGCGGTGCTGATGGTGGAGTACCGCTGGCACTTCCTGCCGGCATCGCTGGTGTGCCTGCTGTGCGGCGGCATCATCGGTGGGCTGCAGGGCTGGTTCGTGGCGTTCTCGCGCATCCCGTCCTTCATCGTCACGCTGGCGGGCATGCTGGTGTTCAAGGGCCTGGCGCTGGCGCTGCTGGCCGGGCAGTCGGTGGGGCCGTTCCCTGCGGAGTTCCAGATGCTGAGCTCGGGCTTCATCCCCGACATGTTCAGCGTCGAAGGCCTCAAGCTCACCTCGCTGCTGCTGGGCATGGTCGTGGCGGTCGCGCTGGCCGTGGCCGGCGTGCGGGCGCGGGCCAACCGCATCAAACATGGGGTGCAGGCCGAGCCGCTGGCTTTCTCTTTGACCCGCACGGCCGTTTTCGCGGCGCTGCTGGTGTATTTCTCCTACCTGCTCGCCTCCTACAAGGGCCTGCCCAATGTGCTGGTGGTGATGGCACTGCTGATCGTGCTGTTCGACTTCGTCACCAGCCGCACCACCATAGGGCGGCGCATCTATGCCATGGGTGGCAACGAGAAGGCGGCCAAGCTCTCGGGCATCAAGACCGAGCGGCTGTCTTTCTACGCCTTTATCAACATGGGCGTGCTGGCCGCCCTGGCCGGCCTGGTCTTCGCCGCGCGGCTGAACACCGCCACGCCCAAGGCGGGCCTGGGCTTCGAGCTCGACGTGATCGCCGCCTGTTTCATCGGCGGGGCCTCGGCCTCGGGCGGCGTGGGCACGGTCATGGGCGCGGTGATCGGCGCCTTCGTGAGGGGGGTGATGAACAACG
>NZ_JBKDTZ010000278.1:0-27430 GCF_046339755.1 Acidovorax sp.
GCAGGAAGTCGCCCAGCGGCTGCGTCAGCGTGGCGTCAGGCGACTGTTCGCAGTTGCGTGCCAGTTCCGCGTGCAGAGGCTGGAAGCGGTCCGGAAAATCAAAGGCATGGGGGCTGCGCAGCAGCTGGGTCGCGCGCTCCTGCAGGGCCGGCCAGTCCACCACATAGGACGGCGCGTCGCGCTCGCGGGCCGCTGCCTGGGCGCCAGCCGTCATCTTGACCGAGGCCAGCTCCCCGAGATTGGTGTCCTGCCGCAGCATGCGCTGCAACTGGGCCACGTAGGCGCGGTAGCTCTCGCCGGACTCTTCCACGTCCACGCACAGCTGGCGGCCCCGGCTGAGCATGGTGCCCAATTCGTCCCGGCTCTGTACCACGAAGCCCTTTTGGGCCAGCAGCGTGCCATCGGCACCCCGCAAGGCGAATGGCAGGGGGTGGCCGAGCTGGATCGATCCGACGTTGATGGTGACGAGGTTCATAGCGGTGCGCCATTATCCCGCCGCCCGGGGACGCCTTAAAGGGCGCAAACCCGGGTGGTTTGCGCCCTTTTGCACAGATGCGTGCTCAGGGTATCGCGGGCGCCTGTTCCGGCCTGGCGGCCGGCGCCTGGGGCGGCAGGCCGCGCAGGCGCCGCTGCATGCGGCCGAACCACTGGCCCACATCGTCCACCCCGGTGAACACGGCCGGGATCACCAGCAGGCTCAGGAAGGTCGAGGTGATCAGCCCGCCGATCACGGCCACCGCCATCGGCGAGCGGAAGCTGGCGTCCGCCGCGCCGAAGCCCACGGCGATCGGCAGCATGCCCGCGCCCATGGCCAGCGTCGTCATGATGATCGGTCGGGCACGCTTGTGGCAGGCGTCGATCAGCGCCTCGAAGCGCGTCATGCCATGCTCGCGCCGTGCCAGGATGGCGTACTCCACCAGCAGGATGGAGTTCTTGGTCGCAATGCCCATGAGCATGATGAGCCCGATCAGCGAGGGCATGGAGAAGCTCTTCTGCGCGATCAACAGGCCCACGAAGGCACCGCCCAGCGACAGCGGCAGCGCCGCCAGGATGGTCACCGGGTGCAGGAAGTCCTTGAACAGCAGCACCAGCACGATGTAGATGCACAGCACGCCGGTGAGCATGGCCAGGCCGAAGCTCGCGAACAGCTCGCCCATCACCTCGGCATCGCCGATGGTGATCTGGCGCACGCCGGGCGGCAGGTTCTTGATCGACGGCAGCGCGTCCACGGCCTTGGTCACGTCGCCCAGGGGCAGGCCCGAGAGCTCGATCTCGAAGTTCACGTTGCGCGCACGGTCGTAGCGGTCCACCACGGCCGGCCCGCCGCTGAACTCCAGCGTGGCCACCTGGCCCAGCATCACCGGGCCCTTGGCGCCGGGCACGGCCAGGCGTTCGAGCAGCGACAGGTCCTTGCGCGCATCGTCCTGCAGCTTGACGACGATGGGCACCTGGCGCGAGGCCAGGTTCAGCTTGGGCAGCGACACGTCGTAGTCGCCCACGGTGGCGATGCGCAAGGTCTCGGCGATGGCGCTGCTGGTCACGCCCAGGTCGGCGGCGCGCGCGAAATCGGGGCGCACGGCGATTTCCGAACGGATCAGGCTCGCGGTCGAGGACACGCTGCCCAGGCCGGGGATGGTGCGCAGGTCCTTCTCGACGGCGAGCGCCGCCGTCTGCAGCGCCTGCGGGTCATCGCCCGTGAGCACCAGCACGTACTTCTCGCCCGAGCCGCCCAGGCCGACCTTGCTGCGCACGCCGGGCAGGCTCTCCAGCGCGGCGCGGATCTGGTTCTCGATGCCCTGCTTGCGCGGGCGCTCGCCCCGGTCGGCCAGCAAGATGGTGAGCGTGGCCTTGCGCGTCTCGGCGTTGGCGCTGCCCATGAAGGGGTCGGAACCGGCCGAGCCGCCACCGATGGTGGTGTAGACGCTCTTGACGTGGTTCACCGCCGCCACGCGTTGGCGCGCGTCCTCGGCCACCGCGCGGGTCTGGGCCAGCGTGGCGCCGGGCGGCAGCTCCAGGTAGACCTGGGTCTGGGAGTTATCGTCCGGCGGGATGAAGCCCGTGGGCAGGAGCGGGATCAGCGCCAGCGAGCCGATGAAGAAGGCGCCCGTGGCGATGAAGGTGATCCAGCGGTGCTTGATGCACCAGGCCGCCCAGCGCAGGTACCAGCCCATCCAGCGCGGGTCCTTGTGCTCGTCCACGATGGGTTTGAGGATGTAGGCTGCCATCATCGGGGTCAGCACCCGGGCCACGACCAGCGAGGCGAACACCGCCAGAGCGGCCGTCCAGCCGAACTGCTTGAAGAACTTGCCCGCGATCCCGCTCATGAAGGCCGTGGGCAGGAACACGGCGATCAGCGTGAAGGTGGTGGCCACCACGGCCAGGCCGATCTCGTCGGCCGCCTCCATGGCCGCCTGGTAGGGTGTCTTGCCCATGCGCAGGTGGCGCACGATGTTTTCCACCTCCACGATGGCATCGTCCACCAGGATACCGACCACCAGCGACAGCGCGAGCAGCGTGATCACGTTGATCGAGAAGCCCAGCAGGTACATGCCGATGAAGGCCGGGATCACCGACAGCGGCAGCGCCACGGCCGAGACGAAGGTCGCGCGCCAGTCGCGCAGGAACAGCCAGACCACCAGCACGGCCAGCAGCGCCCCCTCGTACAGCAGGTGCATGGAGCCGTCGTACTCCTCCGGCACCGGCGTCACGAAGTTGAAGGCTTCGGTGATCTCCAGGTCCGGGTGCTGGGTGCGCATTTCGGCGAGGGCCGCCTGCACGGCGCCGCCCACCTCCACCTCGCTCGCCCCCTTGCTGCGGGCCACCTCGAAGCCCACCACGGGTTTGCCGTTGAGCAGGGCCATGGCGCGCGGATCGGCAAAGGTGTCGGACACGGTGGCCACCTGGTCCAGGCGCACATGGCGGCCATCGGACAGGGACAGCGTGAGGCCCGCCAGCTCCTGGGCCGACTGCACGGTGGCCAGGGTGCGCACGGGCTGCTCGCTGCCGCCCAGGTCGGTGCGGCCGCCGGCGCTCTCGGTCTGCACCAGGCGCAGCTGGCGCGACACATCGGCCGCCGTGGCGCCCATCGCCTGCAGCTTCATGGGGTCGAGCGCCACGTGCACCTGGCGGTCCACGCCACCCACGCGGTTCACTGCGCCCACGCCGCGCACGGCCAGGAGCTTCTTGGCCACGTCGTTGTCGACGAACCAGGACAGGGCCTCATCGTCCATGCGGCGGGAGGCGATGGTGAAGGCCAGCACCGGCTGGGCCGCCAGGTCCATCTTGGTCACGATGGGGTCGCGCACATCGCCCGGCAGGTCACCGCGCACGCGCGCCACGGCCGAGCGCACGTCATCGAGCGCCTCCTGCGTGGGCTTTTCCAGGCGGAACTCGGCCGTGATGGTGGCGCCGCCGTCCTGTACCTTGGTGTAGATGTGCTTGAGGCCCTGAAGCGTGGCGATCGAGCTCTCGACCTTGCGTGCGACATCGTTCTCCAACTGCGCGGGGGAGGCGCCGGGCAGCGAGATGGTGACGGAAATGGTGGGCAGGTCGATGTCCGGGAAGTTCTGCACCTTCATGCCGTTGAACGACAGCAGGCCGCCGAAGGTCAGCAGCACGAACAGCATCAGGGCCGGTATGGGGTTCTTGATCGACCAGGTAGATACATTCATGGTGAATGCTCCTTGCGCTGCTTACTTGGTGGCCGAAGCCGGGGCGGCCGCGGTGGGCACGGTCGCAGTGCCCTGCACCCCGACCGGCGCGGTGTTGGACACGCGCACCAGATCGCCGTCGTTGAGGAAGCCGGCGCCGCGCACGGCGATGGCCGTGGTCGGCTCCAGGCCCGAGAGCACTTCCACCCGGTCTGCCACGCGCCGGCCGGTCTGGATCTTGCGCTGCTGCACGCGCTGGTCGCTGCCCAGCGCGAACACGTAGGAGAAGCCGTCGCGCACCACCAGGGCTTCCTGCGGCACGGTCAGGGCCTCGCTGCTGCCCAGCGCGAACTCGCCGCGCGCGAACATGCCGGGCAGGATGGCCGAGAGCGAGGTCTTGGCGTCGGTCGGCGTGTCCATCGCGGTCGAGGGCAGGTCCACATAGACCAGGGCGTTGCGCGTCTGCGGGTCCACCGTCGGGCCGACCATGCGCACCGTGCCCTGCACGGTGGTGCCGCTGGCGGCCGTCACGCTGACCTTGGCGCCGGGCTGGATGCGCGCCAGCTCGGTCGAGGTGACCTCGGCGCGCCATTCGAGCCGGCCCTTGCGCACCATGCGGAACAGTTCGGTGCCAGCGCCCACGACCGCGCCCACGGTGGCGCTGCGGGCCGAGATGATGCCGCTGTCGGGCGCCACCACCTGGGTGTATTTCAGGCGCAGCTGCTGGGCGTTGAGCTGGGCCTGGGCGGCCTCGACGCGCGCCTGGGCCGTCTTCTCGGCGGTGGTGTACTGCTGGATCTGCTGCTGGCTCAGTGCGCCCGAGGCCTGCAGCGAACGCGCGCGCTCGGCATTGGCGGCGGCCTCGGCCGCCGTGGCCTGGGCTTCGAGCACGCTGGCGCGGCCCTGGGCCACCTCGGCCTGCGTGGTCTCGGCCGAGAAGGTGGCCAGCACCTGGCCGCGCTTGACGACGTCGCCCACGTTCACGCGCACGTCGGTCAGGCGCAGGCCATTGCTTTCGGCACCGATGATGGCCTCCTGCCAGGCGGCGACATTGCCGTTGGCGGCCAGGCGCAGCGGCACGGCGATACGCTGGGGCTGGGCCGTGGTCACGGTCAGCGCCGGGCGGGGCTGGTTGGCCTTGGGCTCGTCGGCCGCGCGCGAAGCGCCCGAGAACACCAGGGCGCCGGTGGCAGCCAGGACGCAGGCGGCAACGATGGCCAGCGTGGACGCGGAGAGTTTGAACTGGTTCATGAAAGGGGTCCGTTCATCCGGAAGGTGTCAGGAAAAATGGGGGTGGGGCCGGGCTCAGCGGGTGCCGGCCTGGGCGGTCTCGGCCAGGTCGGGGGCCGTGGTGTCCCAGCCGCCGCCGGCCGCACGGTACAGCGCGATCCAGGCGGACTGGCGCTCGTGCTGCAGGGCCAGCAGCGCGTTCTGTGCGGCCAGCGCCGTGCGGCGTGCGTCCTCCAGCTCGACCAGGCTGGCCAGGCCACCGCGCCAGCGCGCGTCGGTGGCATCGAAGGACACGCGGTAGCCCTCGGCCGCGGCGCGGGCGGTGGCATTGCGCTCGGCCGTGCTCTGCAGCCGCTCCAGGGCCTGCTCCACCTCGCTCACGGCCTGGCGGATGCGGGCGCGGTACAGTGCCACCGATTCGTCGTAGCGTGCGCGGGCGGCGTCGACCTGCGCCGCGCGGCGCCCGCCGTCGAACAGCGGCAGGCTCAGGGTCAGCGGGCCCAGAGTCCAGGCGTCCACGTCAAGGGTGCTGCCGCCGGCGCGGCTCCAGGCCTTGCCGATATTGCCGCTGAGCGACAGGCGCGGGTAGCGCTGGGCCTGGGCGCTGCCCACCTCGGCACTGGCGGCGGCGACCTCGCGCTCGGCGTTGTAAACGTCGGGGCGCTGGGAGATCACCTGCGCCGGCAGGGCGGCAATGGCGAACAGGCTGTCGGGTGCGGGCGTGATGGGCGTGGCCGTGATCAGCTGGCGCAGCGCCGACTCCTCCTGGCCGGTGAGCGCCACGAGGGTCTTGAACTCCACGTCGCACTGCATGCGCTGCTGCGAGGCGCGGGCCGTGGCTTCGGCGGCGCTGGCGCGCGCCAGGGCGGCAGTGGCCGGGGCCGTGAAGCCGGCCCGTTCACTCAGGTCCGACAGGCGCGAGGTCTCGCCGCGCGAGCGCGCATCGCGCTCGGCCACGTCCAGTTGCTGCAGGCAGGTGCGCAGGCTGCTGGTCTGCAGCGCCACCTCGGCGGCCACGCTCACGCGCGCTTCGGGCCACAGGGCCTGGGCACCGGCCAGGCGCTCGCTGGCGGCATCGAGCGTGGCGGCATTGGCGCCGAACAGGTCCACTTCCCTGCCGGCCTGCAGGCCGGCCTGGCTGGTGGTGGCCAGGCCGCCGATCTGCGCATTGGCGCCGCGGCTGGTGGTCGCCTGGGCATCGAGCGTGGGTTTCAGGGCGGCGCTGGCGGTGGTCTGCGTGGCACGGGCCTGCAGCAGGCGCGAGCGGGCCTGGGCCACGTTCGGGCTGATGCTTTGCGCCGCCTCGATCAGCGGCACCAGCGCCGGGTCGTTCCACTGGCGCCACCACTGCGCCAGGTCGGCCATCTGCCCGCCGTGCGGCAGGGGGGCGGCCCAGCCCGCAGGCGGCTGCACCGGGACCGTCTGGGGCGGCCGCGCGGTGCTGCAGGCGGCCAGCAGCAGCACGCTGCAGACGCCCAGGGTTCGAACAAACCATGTCATTCCTCTTCCTCCTTGTTCTTGTGCCTGCGCGGTTCGCGCAGTGCCTGGCGGCGTGCCACCTCGCCCTGGATCATGGACATGGCATAGCCGGTCAGGCGTTCGGCCCAGGCATCCGCGGTGGCGGGGCCTGCGAGTTGGGGGGCAATGGCGGCTATGGCGTCGCGCTGGGTCCACAGCAGCATGACCAGGCCGCCGATCGAGAACGCCAGGCGGTGCATGTCGTCGTCGATCTCGGGGACGCCCATGTGCTCGCACAGCAGGTGCACCAGGGCCATGTGCGGGGCTTTGCACTCGCGCTCGATCAGCTCGGGCCAGACATGGGTGGGTTCGAGCAGCTCGCGCACATGCAGGCGTGTGGCCTGCCGGACCAGGTCGTCGTGCTTGAGCGGCTCCAGCAGGCCCGTGAAGTAATGCCCCAAGGCCTGTTGCAGGCTGAGCCCGGGGGCGGCGAACACCGCGATCAGGTCGCTGCCGCTGCCAAAGGGCTCATAGAAGGTGGCCGTGTACAGCTGCGCCTTGTCGCCGAAGTGGTAGCCGATGGCGGCCACATTGGTGCCCGCTGCGACGGCAATGGCACGCACCGAGGTGCGGGCAAAGCCGTTCTCGGAAAACAGCCGCAGCGCGGCCTGCAGCAGGCGGGTACGCGTGTCGTCGCCATCGCTGCGCGCGGCCCGGGGCGGGCGCGCTGCGCGCTTGGGCGCAGGCTCGGAAATGGGCGGGGCAGAATGCATGGCGGTGGATTAGACCACCATAATTCAAACAAGTGTTTAAATTGGCGTGACATTCGGCAACAGGCCGCCGCCGGCCGGGTGGCCGCTCAGCGGCCGCTGCCGAAAACCGCCGCCCAAAGGGCCAGCACGGCATCGCGCTCGGCCTGCAGGGCTGGGGGCGTGACCTGGGTGGGCACTTCGTCGAGCCGCGCCCGGTGCTGCACCCGGCGCAGCTCGCGGTAGGCGTCGGCCGCTGCATGGCCCACTCCGGCCGGCAGCAGGCCGACCTGCTCCGCGCGCTGCAGCAGGGCGATGTTGCCCACGTTGGCCACCAGTTCGGGGTGCGCCGCCGATTGCGAGAGCACCAGGTACTGCACGGCGAATTCCGCGTCCACCATGCCGCCCGGGCTGTGCTTGACGTCGAACTGCCCGTCGCGCGTGGGGTGGGCCTGGGCCACCTTGGCGCGCATGGACACGATCTCCTCGCGCAGGGCCATGGGGTCGCGCGGCGAGGTGATCACGGCCGTGCGCACCGCGTCAAAGCGGGCTTCCAGCTCGGGCGTGCCCATCACGAAGCGGGCGCGCGTCATGGCCTGGTGCTCCCAGGTCCAGGCGGTGTTGCTGCCGCGGCGTTCCTGGTAGTTGGCATAGGCCTCGAAGCGCGTGACCAGCAGGCCCGAGCTGCCGTTGGGCCGCAGCGCGGTGTCGATCTCGTAGAGGTCTCCCTCGCCGGTCTTCACCGTGAGCCAGTTGATCAGCTTGCGCACGAAGGCAGCGTACACCTCGGGCGCGCGCTCGTCGTCGTCATCGAAGACGAACACGATATCGAGGTCGCTGCCGTAGCCCAGCTCCTTGCCGCCGAGCTTGCCATAGCCGATCACGGCGAATTGCGGCACCTCGCGGTGGCGGGTCTTGAGGCGGTTCCAGCACCACTGGGCGGTCACGCGCAGCACGCTGTCGGCCAGGGCGCTCAGGTCGTCGGCCACCTGCTCGACGGTGATGCGGTGCTCCACGTCGCGTGCCAGCGTGCGGAAGGTCTCGGCATGCTGGGCGCGGCGCAGCAGGTTGAGCAGGGTTTCGTCGTCGTCTTCCCCGGTGGAGGTGATCGAGGCCAGGCGCATGGCCAGCTCGCGCTCGAAATCGGCCACCGAGAAGCGTTCGGCCAGCAGGGCGTCGCCCACCAGCTCGTCGATCACGCCGGGGTGCTGCAGCAGGTAGCGGGCGGGCCAGCGCGCGGCGCCCAGCAGGTGCAGCATCTGCTCGTGCACGGATGGGCGCTCCAGCAGCAGGGCCAGGTAGCTGTCGCGGCGCAGCAGGGGCTCGAGCCAGTTGGCCATGCGCACGGCGGCTTCTTCGGTCACCCGGCCTTCAGTGAGCCACTGGGCCGTGCGCTGCACCAGGCGGAACAGGCGCGCGCGGGTCTCATCGCGCAGGCCCTGTACGCGCGGGTGGTTGCGCCACTCGGCCACGCGTTCGCGGAAACCAGGGGGCAGTTGCTCCAGCAGGGCCTCCAGCTCGGGCGGTGGCGGAGCAGATGCGCGCGGGCCGCCGCAGCCGCCCTTGCTGCACTGCTTCTTGGCGTTGCCGCCGAGCAGGGTGTCGAACTCCTGGGCCACCAGTTCGCGGTGGGCGTCGAGCTCGTGCAGGAAGGCGCAGCAGTCCGGGTAGCCCATGGTGCGGGCGATCCAGGCCAGGTCGTCGTCGCGCGTGGGCAGCACATGGGTTTGCTGGTCATCGAGGTACTGGATGCGGTGCTCCACCCGGCGCAGGAAGACATAGGCACGGGCCAGGGCATCGGCCGTCGGCTGCGGCATCAGGCCGGCCTGGGCCAGGCGCTGCAGCGCATCGAGCGTGGGGCGCCGGCGCAGTTCGGGGAACTGGCCGCCGCGCACCACCTGCAACAGCTGCACGGTGAATTCGATCTCGCGGATGCCGCCGCGCGAGAGCTTGACGTCGTTGGCGCGCTCGGGATGGCCGGCGCTTCGCTTGGCCGCATGGTCGCGGATCTGGCTGTGCAGCAGGCGCAGCGCATCGAAGACGTTGTAGTCCAGGTAGCGGCGGAAGACGAAGGGCAGCACCACGCCGCGCAAGGCCTGCACCTCGGTGCCGGCAATGCAGTCGCGCGGCGCGACCACCCGGCTCTTGAGCCAGGCAAAACGCTCCCACTCCCGGCCCTGCACCTGCAGGTATTCCTCCAGCGCCGCCAGCGAGACGGCAGCCGGGCCCGAGTTGCCGTTGGGCCTGAGCGCCAGGTCCACGCGGAACACGAAGCCGTGCTCGGTGGTGTCGCCGACCAGGCTGTAGATGGCCTTGACCGCGCGCGCGAAGTACTCGTGGTTGGAAATCCGGCCCCGGCCGTCCGGCGTGCCGGCGGTCTCGCCATCGTGCCCGTAGACGTAGATCAGGTCGATGTCGCTCGACACATTGAGCTCGCGCGCGCCGAGCTTGCCCATGCCGATGATCCACAACTGCACGGGCTGGCCCTCGGGGCCCTGGGGGGCGCCGTGGCGCGCATCGAGTTCCTGGCGCGCCTGGGCGCAGGCGCGGTCCAGGGCCAGCTCGGCCAGTTCGGTGACGGCGCAGGTGATGTCGGACAACGGCGCCTGGCCGTCGCAGTCGAGCTGGATCAGGCGCTCCATGACCAGTTGGCGCAGCACGCGCAGGGCCGTGCCGGTGTCGTTGCCGCGCGTCAGCAGGGCATCGCAGACGGCATCCATGGCGGCGCGCCGGGGTGCCCCGGCGGGCAGCAGGGTCAAATCGCTGCCGTAGCGCCGGTGCAGGCGCTGCAGGAAGCGGGAATGTCCGGCCAGCGGCTCGCCGTCCTTGAAGGGGTCGTTGCAGGACAGGGGCATGGTTTCAGGCGTGGCAGAGGCGGGTGCCCCAGCCGGTTGCCAGCACGGGGCCGCGGGCTGCTGCACACACAAGGACACTGGTTCTCATTGAACCCACAGGCGCACCGCGGGTCATAATTCCTGCCACATTCAATCCCACCATGATCGATCCCACCCCGCACCCCTCACGCCTGCTCAAGACAGTGGCAGGCTTTGCGCGGTGGTCATTGGGGTTGCTGCTCGCCTTCTGGCTGCTGCTGACCATCGCCTGGGGGGCCCTTCATGGCTGGATTGTGCCGCGAATCGGTGAGTTCCGCCCGCAGCTGGAAGACCATGCCGCACGCGCGCTAGGGGTTCCCGTGCGCATCGGGGCCATCAGCGCGCGTTCGGAGGGGTTAATCCCCTCCGTGGAACTGGTGAATGTGGCGCTGCTGGACAGCGCCGGCCGCGAGGCGCTGCGCCTGCCGCGCGTGGTGGTGGCCCTGTCGCCGCGCTCGCTGCTGAACTTCGGCTTCGAGCAACTCTATATAGAGAAGCCGGACCTGGACATCCGGCGCGCCAGCGACGGCAGCATCACCGTGGCCGGCCTGGCCATGAAGGACAGCGGCGGCGACAGCCATGGCGCCGCGGACTGGTTCTTCTCGCAGGGCGAGGTGCTGATCAAGGGCGGCACCCTGCGCTGGACCGACGAGATGCGCAAGGCGCCGCAGTTGGCGCTCACCGACGTCAACCTGGTGGTGCGCAACGGCAACTGGAGCCACCGCATGCGCGTGGACGCCACCCCGCCACCCGACTGGGGCGACCGTTTCACCCTGGTCGGCCTGTTCCGCGCGCCCCTGCTGCGCGCGCGCGACGGCAACTGGCAGCACTGGAACGGCCAGGTCTATGCCGACTTCGCGCGGGTGGACGTCTCCCAGCTGCGCCACCATGCCGACCTCGGGGTGGAGGTGGCCCAGGGCCGCGGTGCCCTGCGCGCCTGGGCGGACGTGAAGAGCGGACAGATCGTGGGCGGCACGGCCGACCTGGCGCTGGCCGATGTGAACGCCACCCTGGGCGCGGGGCTGGAGCCGCTGGCGCTGCCCTCCATTGCCGGGCGCCTGGGCGGGCGCCAGCTCAAGGGGGGCTTCGAATTCTCCACGCAAGGCCTGCAGTTCACGACCGACGACGGCCTGCGCTGGCCCGGTGGCAACGCCAGGCTGGTGTACACCGATGCCACCGCCAAGGCGCCCGCGCAAGGCGACTTCCGCGCCGACCGGCTGGAGCTGGCGGCCCTGGCGCAGGTTGCCAGCCGCCTGCCCCTCGGCAGCACCGCCCACGATGCCGTGCGCCAGTACGCTCCCAAGGGCCTGGTGGACGAGATCCAGGCCACCTGGAAGGGGCCGCTCGATGCGCCGCAGCAGTACCAGGTGCGCAGCCGCATCCAGGGGCTGGCGCTGGCGGGCGAGGTGCCTGGCAACGGCGCAGCACAGAGCATGGGGCTGCGCGGCGCCAACGTCGATGTGGAGATGACGCAGGGCGGCGGCAAAGCCACGCTGGCCATCGATTCCGGCGCGCTGGTGCTGCCGGGCGCGTTCGAGGACCCGGTGCTGCCGCTGGAC
Source organism: Acidovorax sp. (assembly GCF_046339755.1). Lineage (GTDB taxonomy): Bacteria > Pseudomonadota > Gammaproteobacteria > Burkholderiales > Burkholderiaceae_C > Acidovorax. The sequence continues at coordinate 11,520 of NZ_JBKDTZ010000278.1, forward strand.
CGGCTGAGCGCCGAGGTGCGCTGGCAGATCGAAGGCGAGCGCATCGCCGTGCAGGCCAGCGACGTGAAGTTTGCCAACGCCGATGCGCAGGGCGAGGCGCGCGCCACCTGGCACACCTCCGATCCCACCAAGGGGCCGCACCGCTCGCGCTTTCCCGGGGTGTTGGACCTGTCGGGCAAGCTCACGCGGGCCGACGGCACGCGCGTGCACCGCTACCTGCCCCTGTCCATCCCCGAGGATTCACGGCACTACGTGCGCGATGCCGTGGTGGCGGGAACGGCGAGCAGTGTGGACTTCAAGGTCCGGGGCGACCTGAACGACATCCCCTTCAACGACCCGCGCCAGGGCGAGTTCCGCATCGCCGCGCGCGTCAAGGACGTGACCTACGCCTACGTGCCGCCCAGGCTGCAGCCGTCCATCGATACGACGCGCTGGCCGGCGCTGACGCAGCTGCAGGGCGAGCTGGTCTTCGAGCGCTCGTCCATGCATGTGCGCGGCGCCAGTGGCAGCTTTGCCGGTACCCAGGGGGTGAAGGTGTTGCGGGTGGAAGCATCCATCCCCGATCTCTCGCACACGGTCGTGGGCGTCCAGGCCGACACGCGCGGACCCCTGACCGAGATCCTCGGCGTGGTCAACACCTCGCCGCTGGCGCGCTTGACGAACCAGGCGCTGGCCCAGGCCAGCGGCACGGGCCAGGCCGACCTCCAGCTCAAACTGACCCTGCCCATCAGCAACATCGACAAGTCCCGGGTGCAGGGCAGCGTCCCCCTGGCCGGCAACTACGTGCGCTTCCCCCCCGAGACACCCATGATCGGCCGCGCGCGCGGCGCCGTGCCGTTCAGCGAGGCGGGTTTCTCGCTGGTGGGCATGCCGGCCCGGGCGCTGGGCGGCGCTGGGAAGCTCGAAGGCGGCATGCGCTCCTTGCCGCCAGGCGCGCCGGCCACCGAGTCGGCGATCCAGCTGCGCGCCCAGGGCACGGCCACGGCCGAGGGGCTGCAGCAGGCGCCTCCGATGGGCCTGCTGTCGCAGTTGGCCAGCCGGGCCACGGGCAGTGCGCCCTACACGCTGGCGCTGGGCTTTCGCCGCGGTGTGCCCGAGGTGCAGGTGACGACGAGCCTGCAGGGGCTGGCACTGGCGCTGCCCGCTCCGCTGGGCAAGACGGCCGAGACCAGCTTGCCGCTGCGCTATGACAACTCCCTGGCGCGCGAATCGCTGACCGGCACGGTGACCGCCGGCGGCACCCTGCCGCCGCTGCGCGACCAGATCACGCTGGACCTGGGTGCCCTGGGCTCGGCCACCTACCACCGCGACGTGAGCGGCGCCCAGCCGCGCGTGCTGCGCGGGGCCATCGGCGTGGGGCTGGCACCCGGAGAGGCGGCGCCGATTCCGGCCGAGGGTGTGGCCGCCAATGTGCAGCTGGCCAGGCTCGACATCGATGCCTGGGAGGAACTGCTCAGCCCGCCGGCCCGCCCTGCGCCCGGTGCCGCGGCCCGTGGTACCGCGCCGGGAGGCGTCACGCTGGCCAGCACCACGCAGGAGTACCTGCCGACGCGGGTGGCGCTGCGCGCCAGGGAGCTGTCGGCGCAGGGGCGCACCCTGCACAACGTGGTGGCCGGCGGCCAGCGCGACGGCCCGGTCTGGAAGGGCAACATCGATGCGGCCGAGCTCAGCGGCTTTGTCGAGTTCCGCGAGGGCGGCGGCGGCGACTCGGGCAACGGGCGGCTGTATGCCCGCCTGTCGCGGCTGAACATGCCGCAAAGCGATGCCAACCAGGTCGAGGCCCTGCTCGAAGAGCAGCCGGGTTCGCTGCCCGCGCTGGACATCGTGGTCGATGACTTCGAGCTCCGCGGGCGCAAGCTCGGCCGGGTGGAGATCGAGGCGCAGAACCGCGGCAGCGACACCACCCCGCGCGAATGGCGCCTGGCCAAGTTCAACATCACCTCTCCCGAAGGCAGCCTGGCGGCCAACGGCAACTGGGCGCAGCTCAACCAGGTGCGTGCCGCCGGGGGCGGCTCCGGCGAGCGCCGCACGGTGCTCAATTTCCGGCTCGACATCCGCGACTCGGGCGACCTGCTGGCGCGCTTTGCGATGCCGGGCGTGATCCGCCGCGGCAAGGGGCGCATGGAGGGGCAGGTGGCGTGGATGGGCGCGCCCTTCAGCCCCGACTACCGCTCCATGACGGGCCAGGTCAACGTGAACATCGAGGCCGGCCAGTTCCTCAAGGCCGACCCGGGCCTGGCCAAGCTGCTCAGCGTGCTCAGCCTGCAGTCGCTGCCGCGCCGCCTGACACTCGATTTTCGCGATGTTTTCAGCGAAGGCTTTGCGTTCGATTTCGTGCGCGGCGACCTGCGCATTGAGCAGGGCGTGGCCACCACCAACAACCTGCAGATGAAGGGCGTGAACGCGGCTGTGCTCATGGAAGGCAGCGCCGACATCGACCGCGAGACGCAGGACCTGCGCGTGGTGGTGGTGCCCGAGATCAATGCCATGACGGCCTCGCTGGTGGCCACCGCCATCAACCCGGTGATCGGCCTGGGCAGCTTCCTGGCCCAGGTGTTCCTGCGCGGCCCGCTGATCGAGGCGGCGACGCAGGAGTTCCGCATCGATGGTTCCTGGTCCGACCCGCGCGTGGTGCGCGTGCCCCGGCGCACGCGCCTGTCGGGCAATGCGGCGGACAACAGCCCCTCGCCCACCGCCAGTTCCCGAACCGGAGAGTCCTCATGAAAGTCGCTGCGCTGCAGATGGTTTCCGGCACCCACCTCGACGACAATCTGGCCGCCGCCCGTGACCTGCTGGAGCAGGCGGCGCGCGAGGGCGCCGAGCTGGCCGTGCTGCCCGAGTACTTCTGCATCATGGGCCGGCAGGACACGGACAAGCTGGCGCTCCAGGAGTCGCACGGCGAAGGACCGATCCAGGACTTTCTGGCGCGCGCGGCGCGCGAGCTCGGCCTGTGGAGCGTGGGCGGCACCCTGCCGCTGCGCGGCAACGATGCCGTGCGCGTGCGCAACACCACGCTGGCCTTCAACCCCGAGGGCGCCTGCGTGGCGCGCTACGACAAGATCCATTTGTTCCACTTCGACAACGGCCAGGACCAGTTCCACGAGAGCCGGGTGATCGAGCCCGGCGATCAGGTCGTGCAGTTCGACCTGCGCTCGCGCGAAGGCGAGCTCTGGCGCGTGGGCCTGAGCGTCTGCTACGACCTGCGCTTTCCCGAGCTGTACCGCGCCCACGCCCAGGCCGGGGCCGACCTGCTGCTGGTGCCCAGCGCCTTCACCCACACCACCGGCCAGGCGCACTGGGAGGTGCTGCTGCGCGCCCGGGCCATCGAGAACCTTGCCTATGTGCTGGCCCCGGCGCAGGGCGGCGTGCACGAGAACGGCCGCCGCACCTGGGGCCACAGCATGCTGGTGGACCCCTGGGGTGAGGTTGCGGCGCTGCATGCAGAGGGCGCGGGCATCGCCGTGGGCACGCTGGCCAAGGCACGCCTGCGCGAGGTGCGCAGCCAGCTGCCTGCCCTGGGCCACCGCGTGCTGTGAGCAGGCCGCGCCGAACCCTCTGGCAACGCTGGCGTGGCGCGTGGCGGCGCTGGTCGCTGTGGACGCTGCTCGTGGCGCTGGTGGTGGCCATGCTGGTCACCGTGGTCTGGCTGGCCGGCCGCTACGAGGCCAGCCAGGTGCAAAGCAGGCTCGAGCGCGATACCGCCGACGCCGTCTCGGACGTGCGCGTGGCCCTCACGCGCAACCTGCAGAGCCTGCAGGCCCTGCACGCGGAAGACCCGGGGGTGCTGGCCTGGGAGGTGAATGCCTCCGAGTTGCTGCGCGGCCACCGCGAGTTGGTGCGTCTGGAGTGGCGCGACACCGGCATGCGGCTGCGCTCGCAGGTGCAGACACCGTTTCGCCCCGTGTACTGGGACCGGGGAACGCGCGAGAGCGCGCACTCCGATGCCTCGCTGGCCTGCGCCAATGCGCGCCGGCTCAGCGGGCCGGCGTATTCCAGCAGCTACTTCCAGCCGCACGGCGACGGCCTCGGCTCGGAGATGATGGAGCTGTGCCTGCCCATCACCTCGGGCGGGCGCAGCACCGGTTTCCTGGTGGCCACTTATGCGCTCAACGCCATGCTCGAGGACCTGGTGGGGCACGGCCTCACGCGCAGCCAGGAGGCCTCCTTCACCGAAGCCGATGGCACGCGCCTGGCGGTGCTGGGCGCGGCGCGCCGCGGCTCGCGCATGTTCACGGCCACGCACCTGCTGGACCTGCCCGGTGCCACCCTGGTGCTGCGCATGGACACCTGGCACAGTGCGCCGAGCCTGTTCCCGAACGTGCTCACGGCGCTGGTCACGGCCATGTCCATCGCGCTGGTCACGGTGATGGTGGTGCTGGTGCGCGACAACCGCAGGCGCCTGCGCGCCGAGCGCGACCTGGGGGACGCGCTGGCCTTTCGCAAGGCGATGGAGGATTCGCTGGTCACCGGGCTGCGCGCGCGCGACCTGGAGGGGCGCATCACCTACGTCAACCCGGCCTTTTGCGACATGGTGGGCTTTGCACCCCAGGAGCTGCTGGGGCTGAGCGCGTCGGCCCCGTACTGGCCGCCCGAGCGCGTGGAGGAATACCAGCAGCGCCAGGCCATCCGCTTTGCGGGCTACATGCCGCCGCGCGAAGGCTTCGAGTCGGAGTTCATGCGCAAGGACGGCACGCGCTTTCCGGTGCTCATCATCGAGGCGCCGCTGATCAATGCCCAGGGGCTGCACACGGGCTGGATGAGCGCCTTCCTGGACATGAGCGAGCAGCGCCGCATCGAGGAGCTGTCGCGCGCCTCGCAGGAGCGCCTGCAGGCCACGGCGCGCCTGGCCACCGTGGGCGAGATGGCCTCGCTGCTCAGCCACGAGCTCAACCAGCCGCTGGCCGCGATATCGAGCTACGCCACCGGCTCCATGAACCTGCTGGAGGCGCCTGCCGGCGCGGGCGACGCACCTGCGCCCGAGAGCCTGCAGGATGTGCGCATGGCCATGCAGGCCATCGCGCGCCAGGCCGAGCGCGCAGGCAAGGTGATCAAGAGCGTGCACGACTTCGTGCGCCGGCGCGACCAGGCGCGCGAGGCCGTCACCGCGCAGCAACTGCTCGATGCCATCATGCCGCTGGTGAGCCTGCAGGCACGCAAGATCGGCGTGCGTGTCCATACCCTGGTGGAGCCGGACCTGCCGGCCGCGCTGTGCGACCGCACCATGGTCGAGCAGGTGCTGCTCAACCTGGCCCGCAATGCCATGCAGGCCATGGACGTGCCCGGCGTCTCCAAGCGCGTGCTGGAGATCCGCGCGCGCCGCGCCGCATCGAATGCGCACCAGGCCTGGATCGAATTTGCCGTGGCGGATCTGGGTGCCGGCATCGAAGCCGAGGTGGCCGAGCGCCTGTTCACCCCCTTCTTCACCACGCGGGCCGAGGGCATGGGCCTGGGCCTGAGCCTGTGCCGTACCGTCATCGAGCAGCATGGCGGTTTCCTCGGTTTTGCCCCCAACGAACCGCGTGGTACGGTATTCCCCTTCACGCTGCCCGTTCACCAATCCCCTGCTTCTACTTCCTCCGCCTGATGGAACCCGTCTCCAATGCCACCGTGTACATCGTCGATGACGATGCCGGCGTGCGCGAAGCCCTGGCCTGGCTGCTGCGTTCGCGCCGCCTGCCCAGCGAGTCCTTCGACAGCGCCGAAGCCTTCGACGCCGCGCTGCGCGCGCGCCCGGCGCAGCGCCATCCGTGCTGCCTGCTTCTGGATGTGCGCATGCCGGGCATGAGCGGCCTGGCGCTGTTCGACCTGCTGATCGTGCGCGGCGATCTGGCGACCATGCCGGTGATCTTTCTCACTGGCCATGCCGATGTGCCCACGGCCGTCGATGCGGTCAAGCGCGGCGCCTTCGACTTCTGCGAAAAGCCGTTTTCCGACAATGTGCTGGTGGACCGCATCGAGCAGGCGCAGGCGCAATCGGCCGCCCGCCTGGCCACCCTGCGCGAGCGCAGCGACCTGCAGGTGCGCCTGGCCGACCTGACCGAGCGTGAGCGCGACGTGATGGACCTGGTGGTGGCGGGCCTGCCCAACAAGCTCATTGCCGACCAGCTCGACATCAGCGTGCGCACGGTGGAAGTGCACCGCGCGCGGGTGTTCGACAAGATGCAGGTGAAGTCGGCCGTGGAGCTGGCCAACCTGCTGCGCCCGGGACACTGATCCTGGCGTTCAGTCCTTGCCTGCTGGTGTGCTGGGGTCCTTGCCTTCCTCGGATTCCGGGGCCTTGAGTTCGCCACCCCGGCGCCCGGAAAACATGGTCCACCAGACGATGGCCACCAGCACCACCAGCGCCAGCAGCGCTTCAAGCAAAATCAGCCCCATGACATTGACACTCCTGCGCCTTGTGATGACGGCGCTGATTGTAGGAACGCTGGCCGCCTGCGCCACCCGGCCCGCCCCCACAAGCCCCTCGTCCCCTGGGGCCATCTTCCCTGCGCCGGTGCCGGGCGCCGTGGTCGTACCTGGTGACAACGGCCCGCTGCCGCCGGCCATGGCCCAGCCCAAGAGCCGCTGGATCCCGGTGCGCTGGGCCGAGCTTCCGGGTTTCGCCAACGACTCGCCGCACGAGGCCTGGAACGCCTGGATCAAGAGCTGTGAGCGCCCTGCCCCGCAATTCGTGCAACTGTGCGGCGAGGTGCGCCAGCTGAGCATTGCCACCGCCGAGGAGCAGCGCGCCTGGATGGTGGCGCGCCTGCAGCCCTACCGCGTGGAGTCGGCCGACGGTAATCCCGAGGGCCTGCTCACCGCCTATTACGAGCCCATGATCGACGCCGCGCGCCAGCCCGGCAATGGCTACACCGTGCCGGTCTACCGCCTGCCTGCGGGATTCGGTGCGCGCAAGCCCTGGTACACGCGCCAGCAGATCGACACCCTGCCCGAGGCGCAGGCCGCGCTGCAGGGGCGGGCCATTGCCTGGCTGCGCGATCCGGTGGAGTCGATGGTGCTGCACATCCAGGGCTCGGGCCGCCTGCGCGTGGCCGAGCCAGATGGCTCGGTGAGCCTGGTGCGCGTGGCCTATGCGGGTACCAACGACCAGCCCTACCAGAGCGTGGGCCGCTGGCTGCTGGACCAGGGTGCCACGCGCGACGCCACCTGGCCCGGCATCCGCGCCTGGCTGGCGCAGAACCCGCAGCGCACCAACGAGCTGCTGTGGGCCAACCCGCGCTATGTGTTCTTCCGCGAGGAGCCGCTCGACGCCATGGAGGCCGGCTTCGGCCCCAAGGGTGCCCAGGGTGTGGCGCTCACGCCGGGCCGTTCCATCGCCGTGGACCGCCAGAGCATTCCCTATGGCACGCCGGTCTGGCTGGCCTCCACCGGACCGCAGGTGCAGCTCAACCGCCTGGTGCTGGCGCAGGACACGGGCAGCGCGATCCTGGGTGCCGTGCGGGCCGACTATTTCACCGGATGGGGCCAGGAGGCGGGCGCCATCGCTGGCCGGCTCAAGCAGGGCCTGCGCCTGTGGGTGCTCTGGCCGAAATGACTCCCCCTGAGCCGCCTTCGGCGCCTTTCCCCTGAGGGGGACGCCCCCAGCGCGGCGGGGCGGCGCTTGCGCGAGGGTACTGGTATGGCGGCGCGCCAGTTTTTGCGGTTGTGGGCGGGGCTCAGCGCTCCACCACGAAGCGCGAGACCACGGGCGGTGCGTCGCCGATGTGGAAGGCCAGCTTGCGCTCGCGCAGGGCGACGTCGGAGGCGGTGACGCGGTCGAAGCGGCGCAGGTGTTCGGTCCAGGACTCGTCCTCGATCTGCTCCACGTAGCGCGCCGGGTCGGCGATGTCGTGGCGCAGCTGCCAGGACAGGGCGCCCTGGCGCAGGCGGTTGCGCCGGCTCTCCTGCATGAGCTCGCGGAAGTCGGCAGCGCGTGCGGGGTCGATGGTGTACTCGATGGTGGCGACCACGTGGCCGCGTTCCGGTGGGGTGGGGGCCACGGGCACCTTGAAGGCTTGCGAGGGGCTCAGGTCCTCTTCCATGTTGCGGTCGGCCACCAGGCGCTGCACCAGCGCCATGGCGGTGCACCCGGTCACGGCCGCGATGCCCAGGCTCAGGTGCACGCTGGTGAACGTGGCCACCTGGCCCCACACGGCGGCGCCCAGGGCCGTGGAGCCCATGATGGCCATCTGGAAGATGGACATGCCGCGCGCGCGCACCCAGTTGGGCAGCGCCAGCTGGGCCGAGACGCTGAGCGTGTTGGCCGTGGTGATCCAGGCCATGCCGCCCACCACCATGGCCGGCACGGCCACGTAGACATTGGGCGCAATGGCCATGACGCCCGTGGCCGCCGCCTGCAGCAGGGTGCCGCGCAGCACCAGCACGTCGCGCGGCATGGCCTGGCGCAGGCGCGGCAGCAACATGGCGGCCGCAATGGCGCCTGCGCCCATGGACGCCAGCAGCAGCGTGAAGGTGCCGGCGCCGCCGCCCTCCAGGCCCTTGGCCAGCAGGGGCAGCATGGCCAGCAGGGCCGTGGCATGGAAGAAGAACACCGAGATGCGCCACAACACGGCACGCAGGCGCGGCGACTGGCGCACGAACTGCAGGCCCACACGCATGGCGCTGCCCAGGCGTTCGCGCCCCAGGGGGCTGGGCACGTGGGTACGCTTCCAGCGCATGATCACCAGGCCCGAGCCCACCGACAGCACGGCGTTGAGCACGAAGACCCAGGCGCTGCCGGCACTGGCGATGATGGCGCCGGCCAGCAGCGGGCCGATGATGCGCGATGCGTTCATGGCCACGCCGTTGAGCGCCAGGGCCGCGGGCAACTGGGGCCGGCTCACCAGTTCGGGCACGATGGCGGCGAACACCGGCCAGCGCATGGCCAGCCCGATGCCATTGGCAAAGGTCAGGGCCAGCAGCAGCGGGGCCGTCATGCCGCCGGCCAGGATGGCTGCGCACAGGACCAGCGCCACGGCAGCGACCCAGAACTGCGTGGCCATGAAGTAGCGCCGCCGGTCCAGGATGTCGGCCAGCGCCCCGCTGGGCAGGCCGAGCAGGAACACCGGCAGGGTGGAGGCGGACTGCACCAGCGCCACCAGCATGGGCGAGGTGGTGAGCGAGGTCATCAGCCAGGCGGCCGCCACGTCGTTCATCCACATGCAGGTATTGGCCGCCATCCAGGTCAGCCAGAGCATGCGGAATACCGGCACCGACAGGGGGGCCAGCGGTGACAGCGATGCCTGCGGATCGGGCGTTGGCCCTGCGGGGGGCGCTGTGTCCTGCAGGCTTCCCTGCGCGGCCCCAGTCCCCTCGGCCGGTGATGAGGTGGGTGCGGATTCGGGTGCGACGCTGCGCGTGCTTTCGTGGGACGGCAATGGTGGCATGTCTGCACATTGTGCGACGGTTGGAGTCGCCGTGGTGGGGCAGCGCCAAATAGCCGACTGCAGGCCTGTCCCTTCCCCCTTCAGACCGCGTCGGTGGGCTCAGCCAGTGCGTGCTGGTCCGCCCGCCTTGTCTGCCTCAGCAGCAGCCAGGCCATGAGCGCCAGCGCCCCCACGCCCGCCAGCAGCACGCCCCACAGCACGGCAATGCGCGTGGAGATGCCGCCGCTGGCGGCCGCAGCAGGCACCAGCGCGCCGTCTTTGGGCTTGCCACCGGTGATGTCGGCCCGGGCTGCATCGGCCAGCGCCATGGGCAACTGGTTCTCCTGTGCGGGCTGGTAGCCCGGCACCAGGCTGGCCATGGGCAGGAAGGCACCGGTCGCGGCGCTGGCGCCGGGCAGCCCGGCAGCCAGTGTGAAGGGCCCTTGCCCGCTGGCCAGGAACACCAGTTGCGCGGGCTCGAACTGCAGCGCCATCTCGGGCGTGGCGGCAAAGCCGGGGGTCTTGGGGTCGGCTTCGATCTTGATCTCGCGCACCGAGGCGCCGCCCAGTTCGACGGGGCCGCTGGCCTGCTCCTTGCCTCCCACGGTCATCTTGTAGACCACCGCGCTCGCCAGCAGCGACCAAGGCTGCTCGCGGTGGTTGCGGCCCAGCACGCGCACCGGGATCAACACATTGCTGCCGGGCGGCTTGATCTGGAGCGCGGCGACTGGCGTGGCAAACGGCAGCGCAAACACCAGATCATGCGGGTTGTTGCCCAGTGGCGGCACCGCCATGCTGGCGCTGACGCGCTCGCGCGGGCCTGTGTTGGTGGTGGTAGCCAGCCTGACGCCGCGCAAGGTCACGGCAGCGTCACCCCAGGTCACGCGCAGGTAGTGGTCTTTGAGGCCGGCGCGCTGCAGGTCGATCTGCTCGCTGCCCAGGCGACCTGGTGCCGTGGGTGCCATTGCAGCGTCGGCGCGGTACAGCACGGTCTCGGCCAGTGGGTGCCAGTGCTTGAGGTCCTTGCTGGCCTGCACCTGGAACGTCACGGGTTGGCCTGCTGGCAGATCCGCGTCCAGGGCCACGCGGGCCACGGGCAACTGCACATTTCGCGCGTCAAGCAACGCGCCCTGCACGGTTTGTGTGGCTGCAGGACCTGCTGCGCCGGCCCTGTCGACCTGCACCACGCGCTGGCCCTGGCGCTCCTCGATGCGCAGCGACAGGCCTTCCAGCCCTGCCGTCCCCGCGCCCGCAGCGCCCAGGATGGGATATGCGGGCAAGGTCACCGACTCTTCTGGGGTGCTGACCGCCGCCACACCGGCCAGTGCCATGGGCACGGGCTGGCCCGGGCCGTTGAAAAGGCGCAGGTCGGTGTAGCCCGGGCTTTGCAGGCGCACCAGCACCTCGGCGGGCAGCAGGATGCGCTGCAGCGGCGCATCGGCCGCGAGCGTCACGGGAATGCGAATGGCATAGGCCGCAGGGTTGTTGGCGTCGGTCACCGCGTGGGCCGCACCGGCACACAGGGACAGGGCGGCAGCGGCCAGCGCCAGGGGCAGGTTCAGAGCGACAGCAGGCTTCATGGAAAAGTCTCTTGGTGCGATGGCGCCAGCGGTGGGGCAGCAGGCTCCGCACGGGCAGCCGCCTTGGGCGGCAACGGCGCGAAGTAGCCCACCACCAGCATGAGCACACCCACGGCGATGAAGGCAATGATGCGTTCGGCACCGCCGGCATTGGACAAATCGATCAGCAGCAGCTTGACCACCACCGCGCCCAGCAGGCCTGCGCCCAGCAGCCACAGCGGCCGCTGCACGCGCCGGTGCGCCAGCACCATCATGCTGAGCGCCAGCAAGGTCCACAGGATGGCGTAACCAGTCTGCACCACGAAGCTGTCGAACAGCGCCGACGCATCCCAGCGCACGCCGAAGAAGTGGTGGGCCACACGCAACCACACGGTGTTGATGACGATGAACGCCAGCAGCGCCAACGCCTGCAGCGCATGGCGCCCGGTGACCCAGCCCGAGCGGGCCGGGAGCGGCAGCGCCGAAAGCAGTGACCGCCGCCAGAACATCAGGCCTCCCAACGCGAGCGCGAGCGTCAGGTCGGTGGGATTGAGCAGTGGAATGTAGGGCAGCGGCGTAGTGTGGCCCGACGAATGCACTGCCGCCAACAACGCGCCCCAGAACACCATCACCGCCAGGGGCGCGGCCGCCAGCCAGTAGTAGGCCTCGGCATGCGGGTTGAGCGGCCAAGGCAGCGCCGCACGCGGCGCCAGCCGGTTGCCACGACCCGCCCACAGCGCCAGCAGCATCAACACCGCAATGCCGCTGACCAGCAGGACCACACCGGCCCAGGAGGTACGCCACAGCTCGGCCTTGTCGATGCCGGACCACAGGCAGTCGGCCAGCAGCAAGGTCACCAGCCACACGGTGGCGGCATGGAACCAGCCAGCGAAGGAGGTGGGAGCACCCGGCTTGCCATCCACATCGGCCGCCACCTGCAGGCGGTCTGTCTGCCTGAGCATCCACACATGCAGCGCCAGCACGATGGGCCACACGGCCCAGGCGGGGGTTGCGAGCACGCGGTAGCCGTCGGCCACCTGCACGACCAAGCCCAGCGCCAGCATCGCAATGGTGCCGCGCGCCGGCCAGGTCGCCACTGCCCAGCGCGTGCGAAGGCCCAGCACCATCGACAGCGCGGCGCTGAGCACGACGGCCAGCATGGCCAGCAGTTCGGTCACCTGTTCGGAGAACACCGACATGGGCCACTGGCCCGCTTCCAGGCCGGGCACACGTCGCGTGATTTCCAGGAGCCAGGCCAGGCACCAGAACACAAAGCCGTAGAGATAGGCCGGATTGGACAGCCGTGCCTCCACACCCGCATAACCCCGCGCCCAGGCCGAGCCACTGTGCGGCAGCGGCTGGCGCAGCCACCAGGCCAGCAGCAGCGAGGGCAGCGCGATCAGCAACGCGCCCAGGAAGGCAGGGTTGACCAGCGGCAGCGGCGAGATGCTGGAGGTGCTGCCCAGGAAAGCCAGCATGGCCACGACCTGCAGCACAAGCCCGAAGGCGCGCGGCATCCAGCGGGCCTGGCGCATGCCGACCCAGAAAGCGCCTGCGCCTTCGAGCGCCCAGACCGCCGATGTCCATTGGGCGTCCAGCGCCAATGGCACGGCCAGTGTGGCAAAGCCCACGCCAACGGCAATGAAACATTCGACGAGCAGGCGCCAGCTGTCCAGCGCGCGGCGCGCCAACACGGTCGCAGTTGCCAGGTACAGCGCGGCAAAGGCCGTTGCGGAGAAGGCGGCGCCCAGCTCAAAAGGCTGTACCAGCCCGGCCTGCAGACCAAAGCCCACCAGCGGCGTGCCGAAGACCAGCATGGTGTCGACGGCATTGCCCAGCCTGGTGGGCGTGTTGCGGGCATAGAGGATGGCAGCACAAAGGTAGATCAGCACAAAGCCCGCAAGGAAGGGCTGCGTGCTGGCGTAGTTCTCGGGCTGGTACTTGAGCGCACCCCATGCCGAGGCGACGCCGAAGGTGGCGACAAAGCCCACCACGTTGAGCATGCGCCAGGAGCGCTTGTGGGCAATGAAGAGAATGGCCAGGTTCAGCAGGGTGTAGTAGCTGAACAGGCCCACATGGCTGCCCTGGCCCGTGGACAGCAGGATGGGTGCGGCAAAGCCACCGGCAAACGCCGCCACGGCAAGTGCGCGCGAGTCCTGCAGCAGCGCCAGCGCGCAACTGGCCGCGCAGACCGCGATCATCAGAGCGAAGGCGTAGAGCGGTGGCAGCAGCCCGTAGAGCCGGAAGGCGGCGAACACGGTGAGGTACATGACCGCCACGCCACCGCCCTGCAGGGCCAGCGCAAAAGCGGGCTTGTCAGCGCGCTTGCGGAAGCCCACCACCAGCAGCGCAATGCCCACCGCCGCGACCGCAGCCAGGCGGAATTCGACCGGCAACAGCCCGGCCGAAGCGGCATACCGCGCAAGGAAGGACAGGCCAATGAACAAAATCACCAGGCCTGCCCGCACGATGGTGTTGCCGCCCAGCAGCCAGTTCCTGGCGGCAAGCACGGCCTGCTCCAAGGCGTTGGGTGGGGCGGGCTGGCGAGGTACATCGGGGCGGGGAGGCACCGGAGCCGAGCTTGCGGCCGAGGTCTGGACGGGGGGCAGGTCTTGCGGCGTGGGTTCGCCAGTCCAGAACGGATCGTCCGCGTCCGGGCGTTCGTCCCGGGTCACCGGCGGTGGGGGTGTGGGCGAGGCCACCTGTGCCCTGTCTTCGGCAGTGGGCGCCGCGTGTGCCGCCGCAGCCGGCGGGGCAACAGCCTTCACGGCCTTCGCCTGCAACTCGGTACGGATGGCGGAGCGCACCGCCCAGCGCAGCGACAGCCCGGCAAAAAACCCCAGGATGGCGCCGACAAACGGTCCGAAGTCGCCATGGCCGCCAAACCACGAACCCAGCACCGCGCCCCAAAAAATGCCCCAGATGATCATGCCGCTCGCTCCCTCTTTGGGACTTCCTTCGACAGGCTGCCTGCCTGTACGAAAGAAGCCATCGTATTTTTAGCCCAGCCGGCCAACGCGCAACCGCCTGAGCATTGCGCCCCGGTCGTGGCGCGGGTGCGCGCGGCAGCTGGGTGGTTGCGCGGTGGTTGTGCTGTGGTGTCGCAGGCTTTGGACAGGTTCTTATACAGCACACCCTGTGGTGAATCCGCGCTCGAACGCCTTGTTACCTTGCAGGGGATCGGCCATCGGGGCATCGCCCAGCCCCGTGCGCAGCGGCGTGTCCGCGCCGATATCCGGCCGAAAATTGGCCATGGCGCATGTCCATCAAGCGCAAGTTGCTACAAAATAAGTAGCATCCTCATCTCGTCCGGGCGAGGTGCGTGAGCGGCAGCGCCCCGCTGGCCTTGACCTCGCCGAGCGAGAAGCTGGTGTGCATGTCTTTCACATTCGGCAGGTTGAGCAGCACGTTGCGCGCGAACTGCGAAAAGCTCTCCAGGTCGCGCGCCACCACCTGCAGCTCGAACGTGCCCGTGCCGCTGATGTAGTGGCAGGCCACGACCTCGGGGATCTGGGCGATCGCATCTTCCATCTCGCGCGTGAGGTTGCCGGTGCTGCGGTCCGCATCGAGCCGCACAAAGGCCAGCACCCCCAGGCCGATCTTGTTGCGGTCGATCTCGGCGCGGTAGCCCTTGATGAAGCCTTCTTCCTCCAGCGCACGCACGCGGCGCCAGCACGGCGCAGCCGACAGGCCCACGCGCTGGGCCAGCTCGGCATTGGTCAGCCGGGCATCGGTTTGCAGCTCGTTGAGGATGGCAATGTCGAATTTGTCGAGAGTGTTCACAAAGTGGCCGGATAAAGAAAGATCCTTTCTCAGAATAGCCTAAACACAGCACACAACGCAAAGACATATCAGCGACGCGGGCATACACTTGTCTTCACACTGGAGGTGCCGCCCTAAACGGATGGCAGCGCGGTGCCCCACCGTCCCCACAAGGGACGCACCCCCACAAGAAGCCAATGGAGACATAGCCATGAATGCCCCCCTGCCCGAGCACATCCGCAAGGCCCTAGAGACGGTCACTCTGGACGACAAATACGCCTTGGACCATGGCAGGGCGTTCATGAGCGGGGTGCAGGCCCTCGTCCGCCTGCCCATGCTGCAGCGCCAGCGCGATGCGATGGAGGGGCTCAACACGGCCGGCTTCATCAGCGGCTACCGCGGCTCGCCGCTCGGTACCTACGACCAGTCCCTGTGGGCGGCCAAGAAGCACCTGGAGGCCAACAACATCGTCTTCCAGCCCGGCGTGAACGAGGAACTGGGCGCCACGGCGGTCTGGGGCACGCAGCAGCTCGACCTGTACCCCCAGTCCAAGAAGTTCGACGGGGTCTTTGGCATCTGGTACGGCAAGGGCCCGGGTGTGGACCGCTGCTCGGATGTGTTCAAGCACGCCAACATGGCCGGCACGGCCAAGCACGGCGGCGTGATCGCCATCGCCGGTGACGACCACATCAGCAAGAGCAGCACGGCCGCGCACCAGAGCGACCACATCTTCAAGGCCTGCGGCACGCCGGTGTTCTTCCCGAGCAGCGTGCAGGAGATCCTGGATATGGGCCTGCACGCCTTTGCGATGAGCCGCTTCTCGGGCGTGTGGTCCGGCATGAAGACCATCCAGGAGGTGGTCGAGTCCTCGAGCAGTATCTCGGTGGACCCCGACCGCGTGAAAATCGTGATGCCCGAGGACTTCGCGATGCCGCCGGGCGGTCTGCACATCCGCTGGCCCGATGCGCCGCTGGAGCAGGAAGCGCGCCTCATGGACTACAAGTGGTATGCGGCCCTGGCCTACATCCGCGCCAACAGGCTCAACTACAACGTCATCGAAGGCCCGAACGACCGCTTCGGCATCATCGCCAGCGGCAAGGCCTACAACGACACGCGCCAGGCCCTGGTGGACCTGGGCCTGGACGACGACACCTGCCGACAGCTCGGCATCCGCGTGCACAAGGTCAACGTGGTGTGGCCGCTTGAAGCCACCATCACGCGCGATTTCGCCCAGGGCCTGCAGGAG
>NZ_JBKDTZ010000279.1:0-21851 GCF_046339755.1 Acidovorax sp.
TTCGAACGGACCAAGCCCCACGTCAACGTGGGTACGATCGGCCACGTGGACCACGGCAAGACGACCCTGACGGCGGCCATCGCCACGGTGCTGTCGGCCAAGTTCGGCGGCGAAGCCAAGGCATACGACCAGATCGACGCAGCCCCTGAAGAAAAGGCCCGCGGCATCACGATCAACACCGCACACGTGGAATATGAAACGGCCAACCGCCACTACGCCCACGTGGACTGCCCCGGCCACGCCGACTATGTGAAGAACATGATCACCGGCGCTGCCCAGATGGACGGCGCCATCCTGGTGTGCTCGGCCGCTGACGGCCCCATGCCCCAGACCCGCGAGCACATCCTGCTGGCCCGCCAGGTGGGCGTGCCTTACCTCATCGTGTTCCTGAACAAGTGCGACATGGTGGACGACGAAGAACTGCTCGAACTCGTCGAAATGGAAGTGCGCGAACTCCTGGACAAGTACAACTTCCCAGGCGACGACACCCCGATCGTTCGCGGCTCTGCCAAGCTGGCCCTGGAAGGTGACAAGGGCGCCCTGGGCGAAGAAGCCATCATGAAGCTGGCTGACGCACTGGACAACTACATCCCCACGCCAGAGCGCGCTGTGGACGGCGCCTTCCTGATGCCCGTGGAAGACGTGTTCTCGATCTCCGGTCGCGGCACCGTGGTGACCGGCCGTATCGAGCGCGGCATCATCAAGGTCGGCGAAGAAATCGAAATCGTCGGTATCAAGGACACCGTCAAGACCACCTGCACCGGCGTGGAAATGTTCCGCAAGCTGCTGGACCAGGGCCAGGCTGGCGACAACGTTGGCCTGCTGCTGCGCGGCACCAAGCGTGAAGACGTGGAACGCGGCCAGGTGCTGTGCAAGCCCGGCTCGATCAAGCCGCACACCCACTTCACGGCTGAAGTGTATGTGCTGAGCAAGGACGAAGGCGGCCGCCACACCCCGTTCTTCAACAACTACCGTCCCCAGTTCTACTTCCGCACGACCGACGTGACCGGCGCCATCGAGCTGCCAGCGGACAAGGAAATGGTCATGCCAGGCGACAACGTGTCGATCACCGTCAAGCTGATCAACCCCATCGCCATGGAAGAAGGCCTGCGCTTCGCCATCCGTGAAGGCGGCCGTACCGTCGGCGCCGGCGTGGTTGCCAAGATCATCGCCTGATCGTTTGAAGAACAAGAAGGAACTGACATGTCCAAGCAAAAGATCCGTATCCGCCTGAAGGCATTCGATTACAAGCTGATCGACCAATCCGCAGCCGAGATCGTTGACACCGCCAAGCGCACCGGCGCCATCGTCAAAGGCCCCGTGCCTCTGCCGACGCGCATGAAGCGCTTCGACATCCTGCGCTCGCCGCACGTCAACAAGACCAGCCGCGACCAGCTCGAAATCCGCACGCACCAGCGTCTGATGGACATCGTGGACCCGACCGACAAGACGGTTGACGCCCTGATGAAGCTCGACCTGCCAGCCGGCGTGGACGTCGAAATCAAGCTGCAGTAATGATCCCTCCCCGGCAGGCGTGCCTGCCGGGCGTGGTCTCGTACGACGCGAACTTGCTTGCAAAAGCGGTTCGCGTTATACTTTAGGGCTTCGCTTAATTTGCGTGCACTTTTGGGTGTGCGCAAATTGATCTGCGAAGTTTTAATAACCCTCTTTCATGCACGCGAGTGCAACGCTGTGGCCAATTGAAGTTGCAGCGGTGGAAGTTTTGGAGAAACAAATGAGTCTGAGCAACTCCCTCGGGTTGCTGGGTCGCAAGGTGGGCATGATGCGTCTGTTCACCGATGACGGGGACGCAGTGCCTGTCACGGTGGTGGATGTGTCCAACAACCGCGTAACCCAGATCAAAACCCAAGAGAACGATGGCTACGTGGCCCTGCAGGTCACGTTCGGTTCGCGCAAAGCATCGCGCGTGACCAAGCCGGAAGCCGGCCACCTTGCCAAGGCAGGTGTGGAAGCCGGTGAAATCATCCAGGAATTCCGCGTGACCGCCGATACCGCTGCCCAGTACCAAGCTGGCGCATCGGTGGCTGTGGCGTCCGTGTTTTCCGTGGGCCAGAAGGTCGACGTGCAAGGCACCTCGATCGGTAAAGGCTACGCAGGCACGATCAAGCGCCACAACATGAGCTCGCAACGCGCGTCGCACGGTAACAGCCGTTCGCACAACGTTCCCGGCTCCATTGGTATGGCGCAGGATCCAGGCCGTGTGTTCCCTGGCAAGCGGATGACGGGCCACCTCGGTGATGTCACCAAGACCACGCAAAACCTCGATGTGATCCGCATCGACGAAGCGCGTCAACTGCTCTTGATCAAGGGCGCTATTCCGGGCTCCAAGGGTGGGTTCGTGACGGTGCGTCCCGCGGTCAAGGCCAAAGCCTCCAAAGGAGCGAACTAATGCAGCTCGAACTCCTGAATGACCAAGGCCAGGGCGCGTCCAAGCTGGACGTTCCTGAGACCGTGTTCGGTCGTGAATACAACGAAGATCTGGTGCACCAGATCGTGGTGGCCTACCAGGCCAACGCACGCCAAGGCACGCGCGCCCAGAAGGACCGCGAGCAAGTCCGTCACTCGACCAAGAAGCCTTTCAAGCAAAAGGGTACGGGTAACGCACGTGCAGGTATGACCTCGTCGCCACTGTGGCGCGGGGGCGGTCGGATTTTCCCGAACCTGCCTGACGAAAACTTCACGCAAAAGATCAACAAGAAGATGTACCGCGCCGGCATGTCTGCGATCCTGTCGCAGCTCGCCCGTGAAGGCCGTCTGGCCGTGGTCGATTCGCTGAAGGTCGACTCGCCCAAGACCAAGGTCCTGGCCGACAAGTTCAAGGCCATGAATCTGCAATCGGTGATGGTGATCTCCGAGGAAGTGGACGAAAACCTGTACCTGGCTTCGCGCAATCTGGTGAACGTGCTCGTCGTCGAGCCCCGTTACGCCGATCCCGTGTCGCTGGTCCGATTCAAGAAAGTGCTCGTCACCAAGGGTGCAATCGACAAACTCAAGGAGATGTTCGCATGAGCACGCTCAAGTTTGACGAAGGTCGTCTGATGCAAGTGCTGGTCGCTCCCATCGTGTCCGAAAAGGCCACCATGGTTGCCGAGAAGTCCAATGCTGTGACGTTCAAGGTGCTGCAGAACGCTACCAAGCCAGAAATCAAGGCCGCTGTGGAATTGATGTTCAAGGTCGAGGTCAAGGGCGTTTCCGTGGTGAACACCAAAGGCAAGACCAAGCGCTTCGGCAAGACCGTGGGCCGCCGCGACAACGTTCGCAAGGCATACGTCACGCTGCAGCCAGGTCAAGAGCTGAACCTCTCCGGGGAGGCCGCGTAATCATGGCTGTCATTAAGATGAAACCCACTTCGCCCGGCCAACGTGCCGTGGTGAAGGTCACGCGTGACCACCTGTACAAGGGTGAAGCGTACGCCCCCCTGCTGGAACCCCAGTTCCAGAAGGCCGGCCGTAACAACAACGGTCACATCACCACCCGCCACAAGGGCGGTGGCCACAAGCACCACTACCGTGTGGTGGACTTCAAGCGCAACAAGGACGGCATTCCCGCCAAGGTCGAGCGCATCGAGTACGACCCGAACCGTACGGCCCACATCGCTCTGGTGTGCTATGCCGACGGCGAGCGCCGCTACATCATCGCTCCCCGCAACCTGGAAGTGGGCGCAACCCTGCTGTCCGGTTCGGAAGCCCCGATCCGCGCTGGCAACACGTTGCCCATCCGCAACATCCCCGTGGGTTCGACCATCCACTGCATCGAGCTCAAGCCCGGTGCCGGTGCGCAGATCGCCCGCTCGGCTGGTGCTTCGGCAACCCTGCTGGCCCGCGAAGGCACCTACGCCCAAGTGCGCATGCGCTCGGGTGAAGTGCGCAAGATCCATATCGAATGCCGCGCCACCATTGGCGAAGTGGCCAACGAAGAACACAGCCTGCGCCAACTCGGCAAGGCCGGTGTGAAGCGCTGGATGGGTATTCGTCCTACGGTTCGCGGCGTGGCCATGAACCCTGTGGATCACCCTCACGGTGGTGGCGAAGGCCGCACCGGCGAAGGCCGCCATGCAGTCGATCCTTGGGGCAATCTGACCAAGGGTTATCGCACCCGTAACAACAAGCGCACACAGATCATGATCGTGTCGCGTCGCAAGAAGTAAGGGGTAACAGATGACTCGCTCTCTCAAAAAGGGTCCATTTGTTGACCATCACTTGCTGGCCAAGGTCGAAAAGGCCGTCGCCACCAAGGATAAGAAGCCAGTGAAGACCTGGTCGCGTCGCTCCATGGTTCTGCCCGATTTCATCGGCCTGACCATCGCCGTGCACAACGGCAAGCAGCACGTACCGGTGTACGTTACCGACCAGATGGTGGGCCACAAGCTGGGCGAATTCGCCCTGACGCGCACCTTCAAGGGCCACCCCGCGGACAAAAAAGTCCAGAAGAAATACGGAACGACCATGTCTGAAACACGTGCAGTCCTCCGGGGCGTCCGTCTGTCGGTCGACAAAGGCCGTCTGGTCGCCGATCTGATCCGCGGCAAGAAGGTGGATCAGGCTCTGAACATCCTGACGTTCACGCAGAAAAAAGCTGCTGGCATCGTCAAGAAGGTTCTGGAGTCCGCCATCGCCAACGCTGAGCACAACGACGGCGCCGACATCGACGAACTGAAGGTCAAGACCATCTACGTCGAACAAGGCACCACGCTCAAGCGCTTCACCGCGCGCGCCAAAGGCCGCGGCAACCGCATCAGCAAGCCCACGTGCCATGTGTACGTGACGGTTGGCAACTAAAGGCTCGGAAGACTATGGGACAAAAAATCCATCCTACCGGCTTCCGCCTTGCGGTCAGCCGCAACTGGTCCAGCCGTTGGTACGCCAGCAACCGCGACTTCGCGGGCATGCTGGCCGAAGACATCAAGGTGCGCGAGTACCTGAAGGCCAAGCTGAAGAACGCCGCCGTGTCGCGTATCCTGATCGAGCGTCCTGCCAAGAACGCCCGCATCACGATTTACTCGGCCCGTCCTGGTGTGGTGATCGGCAAGAAGGGTGAAGACATCGAGAACCTGAAGAAGGAACTCGCGTCGCGCCTGGGCGTGCCCGTTGCAGTGAACATCGAAGAAGTGCGCAAGCCCGAAATCGATGCCAAGCTGATCGCCGACAGCATCACGCAACAGCTCGAAAAGCGGATCATGTTCCGCCGCGCCATGAAGCGTGCCATGCAGAACGCCATGCGTCTGGGTGCCCAGGGCATCAAGATCATGTCGTCCGGCCGTCTGAACGGTATCGAAATCGCCCGCTGCGAGTGGTACCGTGAAGGCCGCGTGCCACTTCACACGCTGCGCGCCGACATCGACTACGGCACCTCCGAAGCCAAGACCACCTACGGTGTGATCGGCGTCAAGGTCTGGGTCTACAAGGGCGATACGCTGGGTCGTAACGACCTGCCTGCCGTGGAAACCCCACGTCCAGACGAAGAACGCCGCCCACGCGGTCCACGCCGTGATGGCCGCCCAGGTGGCGACCGTCCAGGCGCTGGCCGTGGAGGCCCACGTCGTCCAGCCGGTGTGAACACCGGCCCGGCCGACGGCAGCGACAAGCCAGCGGAAGCTGGTGGCGCTGATAACACCGCCGTTAAGCGCGTACGCAAAGTCGCCGCGCCCGCTACAGCAGCGGACGGAAAAGGAGAATAAGTATGCTGCAACCTGCTCGCCGCAAGTACCGCAAGGAGCAAAAGGGCCGTAATACCGGTGTCGCAACGCGGGGTGCCTCCGTTGCCTTCGGTGATTTCGGTCTGAAGTGCACCGACCGTGGCCGTCTGACGGCCCGCCAGATCGAGGCTGCACGCCGTGCAATCTCCCGTCACGTGAAGCGTGGCGGCCGTATCTGGATCCGCGTGTTCCCGGACAAGCCGATCTCTACCAAGCCCGCAGAAGTGCGTATGGGTAACGGTAAGGGCAACCCCGAGTACTACGTGGCCGAAATCCAGCCCGGCAAGATCGTGTTCGAAATCGTCGGCGTGCCCGAAGAACTGGCCCGTGAAGCGTTCCGCCTGGCTGCCGCCAAGCTGCCGCTGCGCACCACGTTCGTCAGCCGTCACATTGGCTCGTGATTCAGGAGAACAAGCAATGAAGACCTCTGAACTCCGCCAAAAAGACGCTGCCGGCATCGAGAGCGAAATCAAGGCTCTGCAGAAGGCCCACTTCGGCCTGCGCATGCAGAAGGCTACCCAGCAGTTGGCCAACACCAACACGCTGCGTACCACCCGCCGCGACATCGCCCGTGCAAAAACCATCCTTGCTGAAAAGCAAGCCGCCAAGTAAGGAGCCGACATGACGGAAGCTAAAAAATCCCTCAAGCGCACCTTGATCGGCAAGGTGGTCAGCGACAAGCGCCAGAAGACCGTGACCGTGCTGATCGAGCGCCGTGTGAAGCACGAGCTCTACGGCAAGATCGTGGGCAAGTCGAGCAAGTACCACGCCCATGACGAAAAGGGCGAGTACAAGCTGGGCGACGTGATCGAAATCACCGAGAGCCGTCCGCTCTCCAAGACCAAGAACTGGGTTGCCACCCGCTTGGTGCAAAAGGCCGGCCTGCTCTAAGCCCTCCCGGCTGACTGGCAGCACTGCCCTCCAAAACGACCCACAATGTGGGTCGTTTTGCTTTTGGGGCCTGCGTATTGTGTGCGGCGCCCTGAGGGCATGCGGAGACCAACCAACAACCCTAGGAGAGATCAATGATCCAAGTCGGTGACACCCTGCCTGCCAGCACCCTGATGGAATACTCGGAAGTCGAAGGCGAGGGCTGCTCCATTGGCCCGAACCCCGTGCCGGTGGACAAGGCCACGGCAGGCAAGACCATTGCCCTGTTCGCGCTGCCCGGCGCGTTTACGCCCACCTGCTCGGCCAAGCACGTGCCTGGTTACCTGGAAAAGGCCGAAGAGTTCAAGGCCGCCGGCGTGGACGAAATCTGGTGCGTGAGCGTGAACGACGCCTTCGTGATGGGCGCCTGGGCGCGTGACCAGAAGACCGCCGGCAAGGTGCGCATGCTGGGCGACGGCGACGCCACCTTCGCCAAGGCCACGGGCCTCACGCTCGACCTGAACGGCAAGGGCCTGGGCCTGCGCAGCAACCGCTACTCGATGCTGGTGCGCGACGGCAAGGTCGTCACGCTCAACATCGAAGCCCCGGGCAAGTTCGAAGTCAGCGACGCAGCAACACTGCTGGCCCAGGCCAAGGCCGCCTGATCGCCATCTGGCTGGCGGCGCCGGCTTGCGGCTGCCAGCCTTCCTGGAAAACGGCCCCTGCGCTCGGCGCAGCGGGCTGTTTTTCATCGGGTCGCTCACCACGCCAGGGCTGCGTTGCAAATCCTCGCGATAGCCATCGCTATCACTGCGGTTTGCGCCTTGCCCTGGCGCGAAATCCAACGGTTTTACTCGGGCCACCTGCTTGCGGGACACTAGGAGATATCCACCTTGAGGTAGTGCGAGCCCGCAATGGGGTTGTGGTAGTAGGGCGGAATCTCCTCGAAGCCCAGGTCGGTGTAGAGCGCGCGGGCCGACTCCATGCCATCGAGCGTGTCGAGCAGCACGCAGGCGTAGCCGGCCCGGCGCGCCTGGTCCAGCATGGCCTCGGCCAGCTCGCGGCCCAGGCCGAAGCCGCGGAAGGCCTTGCGCACATACAGGCGCTTCATCTCGCTGGCCTTGGGGTAATCGGCGGCATCCAGCGGGCGCAGGGCGCAGCAGCCCGCAATGGCCCCTTCCACCATGGCCAGCAGCAGGTGGCCGCGCGGTACGGCGTAGTCGCCGGGCAACTGGGCCAGCTCGGCCTCGAAGTCCTGGAACGCGAGGTCCACATCCAGGGTGCCGGCGTATTCCCGGAAGATTTCCCGCACCGCATCCATCTCGGCGGCGGAAGACGGGTTCAGCAAGGTGACGGCGGGCTTGTCCAAGGCGCGGATTCAGGGAGTGCAGGGATCCCCAGTGTAGCGGCTCGGCCAGGGCCTGTCCGCGAGGCGCCGCCGGGGCGGGCAGGGCCCTGGACGGTTCGTCGCCCAGGGGAGGCCGGCTCAGGTCTCGGCCAGCAGCTTCTCGATCAGGTAGTGCAGCTCGGGGAAGTTCGGGGCGCCGACATAGGTCTTGACGATCTCGCCGCGCTTGTTGACGATGAAGGTCGAGGGCGTGAGCTTCACGTCGCCCCAGGCCTGGGCCACGGCGCCGGTGTTGTCGATGGCCACCTTGAAGGGCAGCTTGCGCGTCTCGGCGAAGTTCACCACGTAGCTCGGTGGGTCGTAGCTCATGGCCACGGCCAGGGTATCGAAGCCCTTGGGCTGGTACTTGCGGTAGGTGGCGATGATCTCGGGCATCTCGGCCACGCAGGTGGTGCAGCTCGTGGCCCAGAAGTTCACCAGCGTCACCTTGCCGCGCAGGTCGGCTGTGGACTGGCGCGAGCCATCGAGCAGCACGAAGGTGGATTCGGGCGCCGCGGAGCGGCCCGTGTCCAGGTACACGTAGGCGCCCACGGCGGCAAAAGCCACCACCGCCGCCCCTGCTGCCCACTGCTTGATACCCATGGCGTCATTCCATCCCGAAAGTGCGGGCCCCAGCCCGCACGGTATTGTGCCGGACATGACCGCTGCCTGCTGGCGGCCTGCCTCCCACCCGGATGGAGTGGGGGCCGCACAAAAAGTTCTCGTTCCCGGGCGCCGTGCACCGAAAAGGCGACCACTGCCGATAATGGGCCCATGAACTGGACTCTGACCGGCGCCGCCAGCGCCCTCCTGGGACTGGCCGCATGCAGCCCGGCACTCAACTGGCGCACCGTGGCCGTGCCCGAGGCCGCCCTCACCATCACGCTGCCCTGCAAGCCCGACCATGCCACGCGCAAGGTGGAACTGGCGGGCACGCCGGTCGACCTGTCCATGGTCGGCTGCGAAGCCGATGGCGCCACCTTCGCCGTGTCCCACGCCACGCTGGCCGATGCGGCGCAGACCGGTGCGGCGCTCGCCCACTGGCGCGCGGCCGTGCTGGCGCGGCTGGGCGGTGCGCAACTACCGGCCAGCGAGGTGCCGTTTGCGCCCCGCAATGCCCTTGCGCTACCGCAGTCGGTGCGCACCGTGGCCCAGGGGCGGGGGCCCGACGGGCAGGCTGTCACCGCCCAGGCGGTCTGGTTCGCCCGCCCTGTGGGGCCGCAGATGCGGCTGTACCACGCCGTGGTCTACGCACCCAAGCCGCGCCCCGAGGTGGCCGACACCTTCTTCGCCGGGCTGGTGCTGCCATGAGCGCCGGTGTGCTGCCACGGCGCGCGGCCGTCATCGTCTTTCTCGCGTTTGCGTTCGCTTACTTCCTGTCGGCCCTGCTGCGCGCCGTCACGGCCACGCTGGCGCCCACCCTGTCGCAGGAATTCACCTTGCACGCCAGCGACCTGGGCCTGCTCGCGGGCGGCTACTTCCTGGGCTTTTCGGCCACGCAGCTGCCGCTCGGCGCCTGGCTGGACCGGCATGGCCCGCAAAAGGTGCTGCTCGGCTTTCTGGGGCTGGCCGTTGCCGGTTGCCTGGTGTTCTCGATGGCCACGGGCTTTTCGGGCCTGCTCGCGGGGCGTGTGCTGTGCGGTGCCGGGGTCAGTGCCTGCCTGATGGCGCCGCTCACCGGTTACCGCCGCTGGTTCGATTCCACGGCGCAGATGCGCGCCAACTCCTGGATGCTGATGACCGGCTCGCTGGGCATGGTGGCCTCCACCCTGCCGGTGCAGTGGGCCCTGCCGCTGGTGGGCTGGCGCCCGCTGTTCTGGGGGCTGGCCGTGCTGATCGGCGTGGCCATGGTGGGCATCGCGCTCTGGGTGCCGCGCTGGCATGCGGCCGTACCCGCGGCTGGGGCAACTGCACCGCCCAGCGCCCCCGGCGGCTATGGCGTGGTCTGGCGCCATCCCTACTTCCAGCGCATGGCTCCGCTGGGATTCTTCGTCTATGGCGGCATGGTGGCCGTGCAGACCCTGTGGGCGGGGCCCTGGATGCAGCGGGTGGCCGGCTACAGCGCCCTCGAATCGGCCGTGGGCCTGTTCTGGATCAATGTCGCGATGCTGTGCACCTTCTGGACCTGGGGCATGGTCAACCCCTGGCTGCTGCGCCGCGGCCTGGGGGCCGACCGGCTGATCCTCATGGGCCTGCCGCTGTCGCTGTGCATCCTGCTGGCCATCATCGTCGCCGGGCCGGCCGCGGGGGGCGCCGCCTGGGCGCTGTTCTGTGTCTCCTGCACTTTCGTCTCGCTGTCGCAGCCGGCGGTGGGCATGGCCTTCCCCCAGGCATTGGCAGGGCGTGCGCTGTCGGCCTTCAACCTCGTGATCTTTGCCGGTGTGTTCGTGGTGCAGTGGGGCATCGGCCTGGCGGTGGATGCGTTTGCCGACGCGGGCCTGTCGACGACCGAATCGTTCCAGGCGGCCATGGGGGTTTTCCTGGCCTGCAACACAGGGGCCTACCTGTGGTTCGCGCGGGCCCAGCGCCATAATGTGCTCCAAACCTCTGTCCCATGAGCACCAGCATCCTCCTCATCGCCCACGCCCCCCTGGCCCATGCCCTGCGCGAATGCGCATTGCATGTGTTTGCCGACTGCGGCGACAGCGTTGCTGCCCTCGACGTGCAGCCCAACGAGCGGCCCGAAGAAACCCTGGCCCAGGCGCAGATCCTGCTAGACCAACTGGGCACCGACACCACCCTGGTGCTGACCGACGTGTTCGGCGCCACCCCCTGCAACGTGGCGCAGCGCCTGGTCGATGGCGTGCGCTCGCGCCTGGTGACAGGGGTCAACCTTCCGATGCTGCTGCGTGCCGTGAGTTACCGTGCAGAACCCCTGGATTCGGTCGTCACCCGCGCGGTGGTGGGCGGCACACAAGGGGTGATGCAGGTGGCCATTGCCGCGCCGCAGAACCAGTCCCGACGCAACCGACATGATCAAGACTCGTACGACCATCAGCAATAAACTGGGCCTGCATGCCCGCGCTTCGGCCAAGCTCACCAAGCTGGCCGGCAGCTTTCCCTGCGACGTCTTCATGAGCCGCGGCGACCGCCGCATCAATGCCAAGAGCATCATGGGCGTGATGATGCTGGCCGCCGGCATGGGCACCGAGGTCGAGATCGAAACCAACGGCGATCGCGAGCAGGAAGCCATGGATGGACTGCTGGCGCTGATCGCGGACAAGTTCGGCGAAGGCGAGTAAGCCGCCATGCTGGAAGAAAGGGGCTTTCCATGACCTTTGCCGTCCACGGTCTGGCGGTGGCGCGCGGCATTGCCATCGGCCGCGCCGTGCTCGTGGCGTCGAGCCGCGTGGACGTGGCCCATTACTTCATCCAGCCCGAGCAGGTACCGGCCGAGATCGAGCGCGTGCGCCAGGGCCGCAATGCGGTGGTCGAGGAACTGCAGCGCCTGCAGACCGACATGCCCGCCGATGCGCCGCACGAGCTCACGGCATTGCTCGACGTGCACCTCATGCTGCTGCAGGACGAGGCCCTGACGGGCGGCGTCAAGCACTGGATCACCGAGCGGCTGTACAACGCAGAGTGGGCGCTCACCACCCAGTTCGAGGTGATCGCGCGGCAGTTCGACGAGATGGAGGACGAATACCTGCGCGAGCGCAAGGCCGACCTGGAGCAGGTGGTCGAGCGCATCCTGCGCTACATGAAGGGCGTGGCCAGCCCGGTGGCGCCGCCCACCAGCAGCCCGCGCCGCAAGACCCAGCAGGACCTGCTGCTCGACGACACCGTGGACGTGCCCCTGGTGCTGGTGGCGCACGACCTGTCGCCGGCCGACATGCTGCAGTTCAAGGAGAGCGTGTTCGCCGGCTTCGTCACCGACGTGGGCGGCAAGACCTCGCACACCGCCATTGTCGCGCGCAGCATGGACATTCCGGCCGTGGTCGGCGCGCGCGCGGCCAGCCAGCTGGTGCGCCAGGACGACTGGGTCATCATCGACGGCGATGCCGGGGTGATCATCGTCGACCCCTCGCCCATCATCCTGGCCGAGTACGGCTTTCGCCAGCGCCAGACGGAGCTGGAGCGCGAGCGCCTGTCGCGCCTGCGGCACACGCCGGCGGTCACCATCGACGGCCACCGCATCGAACTGCTGGCCAACATCGAACAGCCCGGCGATGCCGTGGGTGCGGTGCGTGCGGGCGCCGTGGGCGTGGGGCTGTTCCGCAGCGAATTCCTGTTCATGGGCCGCACCGGCAACCTGCCGGGCGAGGACGAGCAGTACCGTGCCTACCGCGAGGCGCTCGATGGCATGCAGGGCCTGCCGGTCACCATCCGCACCATCGACGTGGGCGCCGACAAGCCGCTGGACAGCAAGGCCCACAAGGACACGCACCTGAACCCTGCGCTGGGCCTGCGCGCCATCCGCTGGAGCCTGGCCGACCCGGCCATGTTCCGCACCCAACTGCGTGCCGTGCTGCGCGCCGCGGCACACGGCAAGGTGAACCTGCTGTTCCCCATGCTGGCCCATACCAACGAGATCCACCAGACCCTGGCGCAGGTGGACCTGGCGCGCGCGGAACTCGATGCCCGGGGCGAGCCCTACGGGCCCATCCAGCTGGGCGCCATGATCGAGGTGCCGGCCGCGGCGCTGATGGTGCGCACCTTCCTGCGCTATTTCGACTTCCTGTCCATCGGCACCAACGACCTGATCCAGTACACCCTGGCCATCGACCGGGCCGACGAGGCCGTGGCCCACCTGTACGACCCGGTGCACCCGGCCGTGCTGCGCCTGGTGGCCGACGTGATCGCCGAGGGCGAGCGCCAGGGCAAGAGCGTCTGCGTCTGCGGCGAGACCGCGGGCGACGTGACCATGACGCGCCTGCTGCTGGGCCTGGGCCTGCGCAGCTTCTCCATGCATCCAGCGCAGATCCTGGCCGTCAAGCAGGAGATCCTGCGCGCCGACACGCGCAAGCTCGTGCCCTGGGCACAGCAGGTGCTGGACGGCGAAGAACCCGCTGCGTTGCTGGCGTCGTAGTTGCAATCAATAGCTGCCAGCGCTTGCTGGACAAGCGCTGGAGGTTGGTTTGACCCCTGTCCCGGTAGTCCCCGCAGACGCGTCGCGCATCGACTCGCGCCAGGCCTTCCACCGTCTGCTGGCCACCCTGGGCCTGGTGGTGCTGGGCAACAGCAGCATGTATGTGGTGTCGGTCGTGTTGCCGGCGGTGCAAAGCGAGTTCGGCATCGGCCGGGCCAGCGCATCGCTGCCCTACACCCTGATGATGGTCTGCCTGGGCCTGGGCGGCCTGCTCACGGGCCGGCTGGCCGACCGCCACGGCCTCACGCCCGTGCTGTGGCTGGGCGCGCTGGCGGTGCTGGGCGGCTTTGTCGGGGCGGCCTTTTCCGGGAATATCTGGGCGTTCGGCCTGGCGCATGCGGTGATGGGCTTCATCGGAAGTTCAGCCACCTTCGCTCCGCTGCTGGCCGATACGGCGCTGTGGTGGAACCGCCGGCGCGGCATTGCGGTGGCGGTGTGCGCCAGCGGCAACTATGTGGCGGGGGCGGTATGGCCGCCTATCGTGCAGTACGGTATCGACACCGTCGGCTGGCGGCCGACCTACATGGCACTGGGCATCGTCTGTGGCGTCGGCATGCTCGCGCTGTCGCTGCGCATGCGCCAGCGCCCGCCGGCCATCCAGGCCGCGGCGGCTGGCACCCAGGCGGCTGCGGTCGATCGCACACGTCCCTTTGGCCTCGCTCCGGGCGCCGCGCTGGGGCTGTTGTGTGTGGCCGGGGTGGCCTGCTGCGTGGCCATGGCCATGCCCCAGGTGCACATCGTGGCCTACTGCACCGACCTGGGTTTCGGCGCGGCGCGTGGCGCGCAGATGCTGTCCCTCATGCTGGCCTGCGGTGTCGTGAGCCGGCTGGTCTTCGGGCTGATCTGCGACCGCATCGGCGGCATCCGCACGCTGCTGCTGGGCTCCGCGCTGCAGGGCATCGCGCTGCTGCTGTTCCTGCCCTACGACGGGCTGGTGCCGCTGTATGTGATCTCGGCGCTGTTCGGTCTGTTCCAGGGCGGCATCGTGCCGACTTACGCCATCATCGTGCGCGAGTACTTCGCGCCCGCGCGGGCGAGCGTGCTGGTGGGCGCCGTCATCATGGCCACGCTCATCGGCATGGCGCTGGGCGGCTGGCTGTCGGGCTTCATCTTCGATATCACCGGCAGCTACCACGCCGCCTTCCTCAACGGCATCGGTTGGAACCTGCTGAACCTGTCCATCACCGGCTGGCTGTTCCTGCGGCTGCGCAGGGAACGCCTGCAAGCCGGGGTGTCGACGGGGGCGGCCTGAGCCCGCCTACCTGGCCCGTATACCGAGAATGGCCGCACCGATGATCATGGCCGTGGCCAGCGCGATGCTGGCGCTGAACGTGCGGCCGCTCACCACGATCAGCAGGGCGGTGGAGGCCAGTGGCGTGAGGTAGCTCAGGATGCCGATGTGCCGCGCGTCGCCGAGCTTGAGCGCCTTGTCCCACAGGAAGAACGAGGCGCCCAGCGGGCCCAGGCCGAGCACGGCCAGCAGCAGCCAGTCACGCGCCGCGAGCGTGGCCGCAGGCTCCAGCGCCACATGGCACAGCAGCGACAGCACGCCCGAGACCAACCCGAACAGGCCGATGGCGGTGGTGGGAAAGGCTGCGACACGCTTGGTCATGAGCGAATAGGTGGCCCAGATCAGCGCGGCCGCGAAGGCCGGCACATAGCCCCAGGCCAGGGTGCCGCTGAGTTCGCGCCCGCCCACGATGGCGATAGCTGCGCCGCCAAAGCCCAGCAGCGCCGCCAGCAAATGCGGCCAGCGCAGTGACACGCCGGGCAACAGCACGGGTGCGAGCACCACGATGAACAGCGGCCACAGGTAGTTGACCAGGTTGGCCTCCACCGGTGGCGCGTGGCGCAGCGCGATGAACAGGAGAAAGTGGTAGGCGAACAGGCCGTACACCCCCAGGGCCAGCGTGCGCAGCGGAATGCGCCATTGCGAGGGGTCGCGCAGCACGAAGGGCCAGGCCGGCACGCTGCCGATGATGAGCGCCACGCCCGTCAGCAGGAACGGCGGGATGTGGGTGAGGGAAACGCCCAGCGAGGCGAGGGAAGCCCACAGCGCGATGGCCCCCAGGGCGTAGAGATTGGCTTGCATGCCGCCAATGTAGGCGGCCGCACCATCGCGTGCCGACGGCGCATCGTCGCGATCCGACGGTGAGCGCCGTTCAATCCCGTCGCAGTGCGGCGGTGAGCGCCGAAGGCGAGCGGTAGCCGGTGCGCCGCGCCACCTCGGCCACCGGCATCCCGCCGGAGCGCAGCAAGCGCGCGTGCTCCAGCCGCTGGCTGCGCAGCCAGGCCATCGCACCCTGGCCCTGCTCTTCGCGGCAGCGCGCAGCGAACTGGCTCGGGCTCAGGTGCACCTGCTGCGCGATGTCTGCCACCGACAGCGGCCGGTGCCATTGCAGGGCCGCCCAGGCGCGCAGCGCCGGCCAGTCGATGGCGCGGCGGCGTGCGCCGGGGTCTGCCAGGGATGGCGTGCGGGAGAGGGGGGCGGAGGGCAGCCAAGCCTCCAGCAGCAGGGCAGGCCCATGGGTCCGGGCCAGGGGGCGGCCCTGCTGCAGGGCGCTGGCGAGGTAGCGCGCCAGGGTCATGGCCGGGGGCGGTGGGGCCGCCTGCAGCCAGGGGGCGGTGCACTGTGTCCAACCCAGGTCGCTGCTGTCCAGCACCAGGCACAGGCTACCGCCGCGGGCCTCGAAATCGTGGTGTGCGCCGGGGGCGATCACACAGCCGCCGCCGGTGGGCACGCGCAGGCCGCGCCCGTCGATCTCCAACTCCAGCTGGCCGGCCAGACCCAGCAGCACCTGGAAATGGCCGTGGCTGTGGCTGCCCGGGGACGGGCCATACCGGCGCAGCGAGAGCGAGCCGGGGCTGTCCATGGGACGGGGCGCTTATACGCCGGCGGCGTGCGCCTGCTGGTCGGCGTGGTAGCTGGAGC
The DNA here is from genome assembly GCF_046339755.1 of Acidovorax sp. Taxonomy (GTDB): domain Bacteria; phylum Pseudomonadota; class Gammaproteobacteria; order Burkholderiales; family Burkholderiaceae_C; genus Acidovorax. Next base: position 15,995 of record NZ_JBKDTZ010000279.1, read on the forward strand.
GCACCATGGCGCCCACGGCGGCGTGGCTGAAGCCCATCTTGTAGGCTTCTTCTTCGAACATCTTGAAGGTGTCGGGGTGCACGTAGCGGCGCACGGGCAGGTGGCTGTTGCTGGGCGACAGGTACTGGCCGATGGTCAGCATGTCGATGTCGTGCGCGCGCATGTCGCGCATCACCTGCAGGATCTCTTCGTCCGTCTCGCCCAGGCCGACCATGATGCCGCTCTTGGTCGGCACCTTGGGGTGCAGTGCCTTGAACTTCTTGAGCAGGTTCAGGCTGAACTGGTAGTCGGAACCGGGGCGCGCTTCCTTGTACAGGCGCGGCGCGGTTTCGAGGTTGTGGTTCATCACGTCGGGCGGCGCGGCCTTGAGGATTTCGAGCGCGCGGTCATCGCGGCCGCGGAAATCGGGCACCAGGATCTCGATCTGCGTGAGCGGCGAGAGCTCGCGGATGTTCTGGATGCACTCGACGAAATGGCCGCTGCCGCCGTCGCGCAGGTCGTCGCGGTCGACGCTGGTGATCACCACGTACTTGAGGCGCAACTGGGCGATGGTGCGCGCCAGGTTCAGCGGCTCGTCCTTGTCCAGCGGGTCGGGACGGCCATGGCCCACGTCGCAGAAGGGGCAGCGGCGCGTGCACTTGTCGCCCATGATCATGAAGGTGGCCGTGCCCTTGCCGAAGCACTCGCCGATGTTCGGGCAGGAGGCTTCCTCGCACACCGTGTGCAGGTTGTTCTGGCGCAGGATGTCCTTGATCTCGTAGAAGCGCGTGGTGGGCGAGCCGGCCTTGACGCGGATCCACTCGGGCTTCTTGAGCACTTCGCCCTGTTCGACCTTGATCGGAATGCGCGACAGCTTGGCCGCAGCCTTCTGCTTGGCCAGCGGGTTGTAGGCTTCGGTGGACTGCGCTTCGCGGACGACGTCGGTGGTGCTCATGGCTTGGTAGCGGTTCAGGGAGACAGGCGTATGCCGAGCTGCTGGCCCAGCACCTTGGCAGCATCGTCCCAGGTGGTTTGGACCCCGATTGTAGAAAGGTCCACGGTTTGCAGTCCCGCGTAGCCGCAAGGGTTGATACGGCCAAAGGGTTCCAGGTCCATCGCCACGTTGAGTGCGGCGCCGTGGTAGGTGCTGTGGCGGCTGACCTTGATGCCCAGCGCGGCGATCTTGCCCAGGCCTTGGAAATCGGGTTCCACGGGCCCTGCACCTTCGCGTTTCTGGGGCCGCTGGGGCAGCATGGCGTGGCTGTGCGGGTCGTCCAGGCGCACATAGATGCCGGGCGCGCCGGCCACGCGGTGTCCGGTGACGCCAAAGTGCGCCAGCGTGCGGATGAGGGCTTCTTCCAGCCGGTAGACGTACTCCTTGACGAAGTAGCCCGCGCGCTGCAGGTCGATCAGGGGGTAGGCCACCACCTGGCCGGGCCCGTGGAAGGTGACCTGGCCGCCGCGGTTGGTGGGCACCACGGGGATGGTGCCGGGGTGCAGCAGGTGGTCGCTCTTGCCGGCCAGGCCCTGGGTGAAGACGGCGTCGTGCTCGCACAGCCACAGGGTATCGGGCGTCTCGGCCGTGCGCGTGGCCGTGTAATCCTGCATGGCCTGCACGGTGGCGGCGTAATCCACCCGGCCGAGCGTGCGCAGGTCGATGGCCACGGGCTACAGCACCACTTTGACGAGCGGGTGGGAGGAGAGCGCGCGGTAGAGGTCGTCGAGCTGCTCGCGGCTGGTGGCCGTGATGGTGACAGTAACTCCGAGGTAATTGCCCTTGCTGCTGTCGCGCAGTTCAATGGTGGCAGGGTCGAAGGTGGGGTCGTACTGGCGGGCCAGCTCGGTGACCGCATGCACGAAGCCGTCGACCTTGGATCCCATCACCTTGATGGGGAAGCGCGAGGGGTACTCGATCAGCGAGTCCTTGCGGGCATCCGCGGCAGAGGAGTCGAGGATGGTGAGGTTCGGTGGCAAAGGAGTGGACGTCATGATTGGCTTTGGTTGCGAGCGCTGTGCTGGCGCCGCCATTGTGCGGCAAGCCCCTTGGGCACGCGGGGGTGTGTCACATGCCCGTGCGCGTTTTCGGTGCATAAAGACAGGTTGCGGGTGCTGGATGGGCGTTGGCGAGTCACCACAACAGTGCCGGCGTGCGCGCACCAACAGACCTTGATTGCAGGTCTTTGTAGTTCACAACGGGTTTTTACTTATAATTAGAGGCTTTGTGAAATTTGCAGTCTGTAACACGGGCGTTACTCAACAATGAAAACAATCGCCCCTGAGACTGAAGCTGAGGCTGAAGATCCTGGCTTCAAGCCCCTGACCGCGCAGGAAGCGGACCAGTGGCGAAGCCGCAACCCTCCCGTCTCGATGTGGCGGGTGGTGGCAGGTCAGGCGCTTGTCGGTGTGATCGTGGCCCTGGTGGCCTGGTGGCTGACAGGCAGGACCGAAGTGGGCTGGTCGGCTGCCTACGGCGCGCTTGCAGTGGTGGCTCCGGCCGCATTGTTCGCACGCGGTATGTCGCGCCAGATGGCGTCCGGAAATGCGGGCGCCTCCATGGCGGGGTTCTTTGGTTGGGAGATTGCCAAGATCGTGTTCACCGTTGCGCTGCTGGCGGCGGCCCCCTGGGCTGTGCCGGGGCTGGTATGGCTTGCCTTGTTGGCGGGCATGGTGATCACGATGAAAACGTACTGGATCGCGCTCATGGTGCGACCCGGTGTCCGAAAAACCGATTGATAGTTATGAGAGAGTTGTCCGATGGCCGCAGAAGCGCACGCTCCGACTGCAAGTGAATACATCGTTCACCACCTGCAGCATCTTCAAAACGTCAACCAGACCAAGATTGTCGACTTCACCGTCGTCAACTACGACTCGATCATCGTGGGTTTGGTTCTGGGTGCGCTGACCCTTTTGATCCTGTGGTCCGCTGCCCGCAAGGCAACTTCCGGCGTGCCCGGCCGCTTCCAGGCGGCGGTGGAAATGCTGGTCGAGATGGTGGACAACCAGGCCAAGGCCAACATCCACAACGCGGAGAGCCGCAAGTTCATCGCTCCCCTGGGCCTGACGGTGTTCGTCTGGATCTTCCTGATTAACTTCATGGACATGCTGCCCGTGGACCTGCTCCCCGCCATCTGGGCGCAGATCTATGGCGCTGCCGGCCACGATCCGCACCACGCCTACCTGCGCGTCGTGCCCACGGCCGACCTGTCCACCACCCTGGGCCTGGCATTCGCCATCCTGATCCTGCGCTTCTGGTACAGCGTCAAGATCAAGGGCGTCGGCGGCTGGGGCCACGAACTCGTGTCGGCCCCGTTCGGCACCAGCAAGAATCCCATCTTCGCCCTGATCCTGGGCGTGGTGAACCTGCTCATGCAGGTGATTGAATATGTCGCCAACACCGTGTCGCATGGCATGCGGTTGTTCGGCAACATGTACGCCGGCGAACTGGTGTTCATGCTGATCGCCCTGATGGGTGGTGCAGCTGCACTGTCGCTGTCGGGTGTGCTGCTGCCTGTGGGCCACGTCATCGCTGGCACCATCTGGACGCTGTTCCACATTCTGGTGATCTCGCTGCAAGCCTTCATCTTCATGATGCTTGCGCTGATCTACCTCGGTCAGGCGCACAACGCGCACTAACGGTTCCCTTTCGTTTCCTTTTCAACCTTTCCTTTTTTTAACTCAGGAGTCATCATGGAAAACATTCTCGGTCTCGTCGCTCTGGCTTGTGGTCTGATCGTTGGCCTCGGCGCTATCGGCGCTTCCATCGGTATCGCACTGATGGGTGGCAAGTTCCTCGAATCGTCGGCACGTCAGCCTGAGCTGATCAACGAACTGCAAACCAAGATGTTCATCTTGGCCGGTCTGATCGACGCCGCCTTCCTGATCGGTGTGGCCATCGCCCTGCTGTTCGCTTTCGCCAACCCCTTCGCTTCCACGTTCTTGGCCAACCTGCCCAAGTAATTCCCACTCAACGCCACTCTAGAAAGGTGTTGCCGTGAGTATCAACGCGACCCTGTTCATTCAGGCCATCGTCTTCCTGATCTTGGTGTGGTTCACGATGAAATTCGTGTGGCCCCCGATCGCGAAGGCGTTGGATGAACGAGCCCAGAAAATCGCCGAAGGCCTCGCTGCTGCCGACCGTGCCAAGACCGAACTGACCGCTGCCAACCAGCGCGTCGAGAAGGAATTGTCACAGGCGCGCAACGAAACGGCCTCGCGTCTTGCGGACGCCGACCGCCGTGCCCAGGCCATCATCGAAGAAGCCAAGGCACGCGCCACGGAAGAAGGCAACAAGATCGTTGCTTCCGCCCGTGCCGAAGCCGAACAGCAAACGGTGCAAGCCCGCGAAGCCCTGCGTGAGCAGGTCGCCGCGCTGGCCGTCAAGGGTGCAGAGCAGATTCTCCGCAAGGAAGTCAATGCCGGCGTTCACGCCGACCTGCTCAACCGCCTGAAGACCGAGCTGTAAGGGGACACACATGGCTGAACTCGCCACCATTGCCCGCCCTTACGCCGAAGCCCTGTTCAAGGCCGCTACTGCGGGTGCGGGCATGGACCTGGCCAGCACCGCTGACTGGGTCGATGAACTGGCGGCCATTGCCGCCAACCCCCAGTTGCGCCAGTTGGCGGACAACCCCAAGGTGACTGCAGACCAGGTGTTCGCCGTCGTCACGGGTGTTGCGCGTTCGGCGCTGTCCGATACGGCCAAGAACTTCCTGCGCACGGTCATCGACAACGGGCGCCTCAACGCGCTGCCGGAAGTCGCCGTGCAATTCCGTGCCCTCGTGAATCGCCGCGCCGGCTCTTCGGATGCCGTGGTGCACAGCGCCTTCCCGATGGATGCCGCAGCACTGGCTGAGGTCAGCGCCGCGCTGGAAAAGCGCTTTGGACGCAAGCTCAACCTCACCGTTCAGCTGGACGAGTCCCTGATCGGTGGCATTCGCGTAGTGGTGGGTGACGAGGTGCTGGACACTTCGGTCAAGGCCCGTCTTGAACAAATGAAAGCGGCCCTCACCGCGTAAGCGCGGCGAGGACAGCGAACCAAAGAAAGAAGGAAAGAGTCATGCAACTCAATCCCGCAGAAATTTCTGAACTCATCAAGAGCCGCATCGAAGGTCTGGCCGCCAGCAGCGATATCCGCAACCAGGGTACCGTGGTGTCCGTGTCTGACGGTATCGTGCGCGTGCACGGCCTGTCGGACGTGATGGCCGGCGAAATGCTCGAGTTCCCCGCCACCAAGGACGGCCAGCCCTCCTTCGGCCTGGCCCTGAACCTCGAGCGCGACTCCGTCGGCGCCGTGATTTTGGGTGAGTACGAACACATCTCCGAAGGCGACACCGTCAAGTGCACGGGCCGCATTCTGGAAGTGCCGGTCGGCCCCGAGCTGGTCGGCCGCGTGGTGAATGCCCTGGGCCAGCCGATCGATGGCAAGGGCCCCATCAACGCCAAGCTCACCGACGTGATTGAAAAGGTCGCTCCGGGCGTGATCGCCCGTAAATCGGTGGACCAACCCCTGCAGACCGGCCTGAAGTCCATCGACTCCATGGTGCCAATCGGCCGTGGCCAGCGCGAGCTGATCATTGGCGACCGCCAGACCGGCAAGACCGCCGTGGCGATCGACGCGATCATCAACCAGAAGGGTCAGAACATGACCTGCGTCTACGTTGCGATCGGCCAGAAGGCATCCTCGATCAAGAACGTGGTGCGCGCGCTGGAGCAGGCCGGTGCGATGGAATACACCATCGTCGTGGCGGCCTCGGCTGCTGAATCGGCAGCCATGCAGTTCGTGTCGGCCTACTCGGGCTGCACCATGGGCGAGTACTTCCGCGACCGCGGTGAAGACGCCCTGATCGTTTACGACGACCTGTCCAAACAAGCCGTGGCC
>NZ_JBKDTZ010000280.1:0-6941 GCF_046339755.1 Acidovorax sp.
AACCTCAAAAGTGGGAGGCCACCATACCCGTTTACAAAGCGAACAGGAAAGTCAATGAAATCAACGGTCTACCCAGACCACCCCCGCGCCAGTGCTAGCTTTGCGTACCGTCACTTATTGCACTGAAAACGAGGAGACCCCGGGTTGTGAGTGATCCATGAGTCTCTCCGATTGGAAGTGGACGCGCCTGGGCCCCGACCGGGGCAACAAGCCCCGTCCTGGGTTGGTGAAAGGCAGGCGTTAGCCCGCTGATCGCAGGCAGGAAGTCACACCATCAGAGCAGCCTCACGGCGCATCTGTTTGAGGTGGTCAGCAACGCGCAGTCGAAGCGACTTGGCTGCATCGGTACGGTAGCGAGGAAGGCACCGGAAAAAGGTCAGACCATCCGTATCGCTGGTCGACATCGCAGTCATGCGGCCCATGCCCTGCTTGGGCTGGAGTCCGCATAACTGCTGGGCGATCTGCATCGTGTGGCACTGAACTTTGTACACCGGTCTGCGCATGTACTGCTGGAACGTCATGCCGCTGCGCTTGCCAGTGCTCGCGTTTGTCAATGTCATCAGGAACTCCATCAAAAAATGGACGGACCTGGCCCTGGCGGGCAACGAGGCCCGTCCGGGGTTGAGTGATCTCCTTGCGGAGAATCGAATGCTGGTTGTTTTGACTCCCCAGCTGGGAGTTTCATCGTCTGGCATAGCCAGCCGCTTGAAATCGCTTTCCGAAAGACCCAAAAGACCTTTTGGAAAGCCTTCACCCGAAGGTGAAGACTCCATTGTGCCCATTGCCCCAGAGCAGAGCAACCCAGCGCGTGCTGAGCCCCTACTCGGAAGCATTGGCTTGTCAGGCTGCAAGCAAGAGCAATTGCTCCGGCTGGGCCCCCTTTGATTGCCCGCTGACATCCGGCGCGGCGCTGATGGCCATCACTGGCGCACCTGATGCCAACGCGGGACCGCAGCGCAATCCCTGCGCCTCGTGAACACCCTCAATCGCCTTTTCAAGGCGGTCCAGAGAGTACTTGTACTCGCCTTCCGAATCCAGCCCCTCGATTTCCCGAAGCAACTGGTACCCAAAGCGATTCTCGCGCGAACGGGTGCTGTGGTGGTACGAAGGGCCATTGCGCCGCCCTTCTTTCTCCAGGGCAACATAGGCATCGGTCAGAGACTCTGCCTTGTCATACTGCTTCTTAAAGTCCTCATTGGCTTCCGACATGTCGCCTGGGATCCAGTTTCTGTGCCGTCCAACGAAGAGATTCAGCTTGTCCATGGTTGCCTGGTCGCGTGGATAGATATGGCAGGTGCCAACCCCACGATGCACCCGCATCCCGAACAGCGTTGTCTCTATCCGCTCGCCGCTTTCTGGGCGCAGTCTGCTGTAGCCCGCCACCAGCCCTTCGTAGTCGGGCGGGAGCCCCAGCAGATAGCCGAAGGCAAGGTCGATATCCTGGAGGAACTTCGCGGTCTCGTACTCAAGGCAACCGTTGTGCCCCAACTTGAAGTTCGGCAGTATGAAGCGGGTCTTGCGGACCCGCATACCAATGCGATGCTTCTGATTGGACGCCCAGCTTTTGTAGAAGACGGCATTCTCTGACGACCGGCCAATGATGCTCGTGAAAACACCATCGATCATGTCGGCATAGATGGTCGACATCGACTGCACAACGCCGTGCAGTAGGCCGTGGATGTTCGCCGGCGTGAAAGCCAACTCGTAGATGCTGGCAGCTGACGCCTCCAACCTCTTGCGGGCCTCGTTCGAGATCCGGTCGGACAGAAGCGATGAGCGGAGGATCTGTCCCCATGCACGCTTTTTCAGATCTGCGTATCGGTTGGCAAAGTCCTCGCTGGCCACCTGGCGCACCGAGTCCGACGCCTCACGAAACGAACTGGCAAGGCCTTTGGCCTGCATCTCATCGAGAGTCAGGCCCAAAGCATTCCTGAGGTGATCCGCAACAGCCGTCGTCTCGCTACTCTTGCGTGCAGCCGCTACAGCCTGGCGGAAACGAAAGCACGTGTCCTCAATGAAGTTCGATGGTAGCGCAAGCGCCGTGCAGACTTCGGGGTCCGCGTCGGCCGCTTCGTTGTCGCCGCGTTGCAGGTCGCCCAGCATTGCGTCCACATCGAGGTACTTCGCGGGCACCTTGTCCAAGTAGATGAGGGCGACTTCCACGTTGGTGGTTCGCTCCACATCGTCCGTGAACTGGTCCTCCAGGTACTCGACACTGCCATGGGCAGCGATGAGATCCACCAGCCGCTGGCGATCACGCGTGTACGGGTTCCTGAGGGTCTCGGCATTGATGATGGCCACCAACTCCGCGTCATACAAAACGTCCCAAGCGTGAAGCACGTGGGCACAGCCCGCCTGGAACGGCGGGTTCATCATGAGTGTAGAAACAGTGGCCAGGGAGCTAACTTCGAGGAAGTCGTACCCCAGAATCTTCGCTCCTAGCTCCTTAAGGCTGGCGTGATGCGCCGGGTCGATTTCAACGGCAGAAACGTTCTTCAGATCGGAGAACTTGTGCCTAGCGTAGTGACGCAGGGAGTGCCGCAACGGCCCGCGCGACTCGTCCTCATCGGCGTACTCCGCCAACCATGGCAGATCTGCGTCGTCGACTCCAGGGAACCCCTCTCGCGCGTGGCGGATCAGGTGGCCCTTGCCGGCGCTGGGATCGCAGAAGTGGACTACAGGTCGCTTGAGTTTCCCGAACATCCGGGCTGTGGTATGGACCCCTGTTGGATAGTATTGCCAGTGGGATTGCATGTGGTGATCTCCGATAAAAATCGGGACACCACCCCCTCGGGAATGGATGTCCCGAGGGTTGATGAAGTAGTGAAGCAATGTGCCCATTGCCGTTGACTGCTGATTGTTTTGATTCCCCAGTTAGGAACATTGACCGCCAGGCGTAGCCAAGCGGAGCAAATCAAGCTTTCCGAAGCCTCCGCTGGGAGACTTTGGAAAGCCCTCACGCATGCGTGATGACTTCCAATCGATGCGGGCATCTCAATTAGTAATTGAGGGCCGCTAGTTCGCTAGGGAAGAGCCACAGATGGACGCGCGAGATGCACGCCTTCGCGCCAACTCTGCGCCGATGAAGTCCCGCTCACGTCGAACACCGTCGATAAGAGCGCGATTCACTTCTCCACCGTCCCAAGCCTTCCGACCTTCCTTCGCCATCACGCGCGCGGCGAAATTGTCGGCTCGCTCCAGATCGCACGTGGAAATCAGCGCGATGTTGGCCGCGCCTGTCACTCGGGCATAGTTCTCGCCCCATTCCCGGTAGGACGCCGCTTGCTGGCTTTCCTCGATCATCGGTGCACTCGCTGCGCGGTGACGGCGATCGATTCGTGCGCCACCCGCACGGACTTGCATCCGCAGCACTGGCTAGCGTCAGGGACGCTCCCAGTACCTTCGTTCGGTTTGGTCTTCATCATCCATCCTCTTGTGAAAGGACGGGCATCGGCCCCATAGGGCAGCAGGTGCCCGTTGGGGTTTCGAAATTCGCTTCGGCTGAGTGCCTCGGCGTTGTAATGCTCGACGCGCTAGTCGCGCCCTTGGATGCGCTGCATCCGCTTTCGCAAGACAGCTGCCAGCATGTCAGCATCGGCGGCGGCGTCACACGGATCGCGCGACAATGCGCTTTGCAGAGCCCCCTTCAACCAGAAGGAGGTTCCGCAGCTCTGCAGCAGCTCCTCGCAGGTGGGAAGCGACGCATCGAAACGCGCGGCCTCCGTGGGTTCAACTTCCATCTATGCCTCCACTGAGTCAGGTCTCGGATGTCAGTAGAAGCAAGGTGCGCAAACTGGCCGATAACGACCGTCGCCCCCAATCTCCACCACGTCTCCGAGACGCACTGCCACACCCTTGGCGTCGACACGTTGGTTCATCGTGGCTTTACGGCCGCAGCGACACAGCGTGCTGATCTCGTGCAACTGGTCGGCAAGCGCCAGGAGGCACGCCCCGCCCTCGAATGGGTTGCCTTGGAAGTCGGATCGCAAGCCGAAGCATGCGACACGCATTCCATGGGCCGCGCAGAGATCCTGGTGGATCTGCTTGACTTGGCTGGCAGTCAGAAACTGGGCCTCATCGATGAAGAGCTCATCGATCTCCGCGAAGTCCTGGTGGCGAAACTCGGAGTCGCTCTGGAAGAGCAGTGCATCGCACTGCGGTCCCATGCGAGATGTCACCTTCCCAACACCGTGCCGATCGTCAAGAGCGCTGGTCATCACCAGCACACGCCTGCCGATCGATTCGAGGTTGAAGCGTCGCTGCAGGAGCGCAGTGCTCTTTCCGCCCTGCATCGTTGAGTAGAAGAACTCAAGCACTCGCTGCCTCGCGTTCCTGGTTGTTGGCCTCGAACGGGCATTCGCTGCTATTGGTCTGCTCGACATCCAGATCCTCGGGATTCGTGTGAACACCGTTTTCATTAAGGGATTCCAGCAGATCAACCTTGTCGGCCTGGCTCATGTCGAGCCATTCGCCCTCCACAAGGATCTCTGCATGGACCAGCGAGTGGGTCTCGCTGTCATACATCCAACGGGTATCACTGCTCCGCTCTTGATCGAAGTAGTGAGGCCACCCGCGACTGATGACATAGCGGGGCTGCACCTCGGACTGCAGCTTGAACTCAGCAGTATTGGTGCGGCGCACCACGGCACCATCTGGGAAGGTGTCGAAGGCTCGGCGGATGTCGTCGATCTGAAGGGTCTCGCTGGTGATCACGAAATCGCCGTATTTCGGGTAATCCGTGAAGTGCATTGCGCCGGACACATCGAGCACCAACTCTCCGCATTGCAGGCGCAGTTGATTCTCGACCTCGCGCGGTGTCCAAACCGGACTGGCAGATATCCGGACCTCGCTGAGGCAGTGCTCCGATGCGAGCTGCTCCAGCTGCAGGCACCGGTCAATGAGTGCCCGGGTGATCTCGAAGGTGGCGAAGGAAGGCCCATCAGCGTTCTCCGAGCTGGAGTACGCGGCAAGAACCATAGTCACAACCTTCAAACTGTTTTCGCTCGTCGTCATGTTCATCTCCTGAATCGAAAACGGGCGCCGGCCCCCGATAGGGCAACATGCGCCCGCAAGGGGTGGTGGAAGTCCCGAAGGACGGTGGGCTGCTGGTTGTTTTGACTCCCCAGCTTGGAGCATTCTGCGGCGGCGTAGCCGACACATGAAATCTGCTTTCCGAAGTGCCCGGGGGGCACTTGGGGAAGCCCTCGCTGACGCGAGGCTTCGAGGGCGATCACAACGGCGAGTGCCGTGGGATCGAATTGCGGCACCGCACACTCACTCCGATCTTGAGGTGCATGTGGAGCCTAGGCGAGCGCTACATCGCCGTTCTATGGCGCCCGCAGGCGCTCCACGAGGATGTTGTAGTCGTCCCCGGTTGGCACTCGCTCCTGACGGTCCAGAAGGCCGTCATGGCGCTCTATGTCGTCGCGCAGCCTTACCAGCGCCGCACGTGCATTGGCCTGGCTGATCGACTCGGTGGACAGGGCAGCAATCGCCGAGTCCAGAGCGGGTCTTTCAGCCGCCTCTGGACCGAAGGGAATCAGCCAGTACATGCGCAACAGCGTCCGGTCCCCTTCGATGTCAGGGCAGGTGAAACTGCCATCGTCGCCGAAGTTGCCTTCTGCGATGCCGCCTTCAGTCAGGCAGTAAGAGATGTTCATCCCTTCCTCGTGCACGACGATGTGCACCACTTGGTTGAGGTCATCGCCATTGGGCGGGGCTGTCTTCCAGTTGGAGAGGAGAGGCCCTTCCTCCACGGACAGGGCTCCTGCTTTCGCTAAGAGACCGAGCAGCCTCACCACATTGGCATGGGGCTGCACCGATTTTTCGTTACTCATTTCCGTCTTTCGTTTTGCGACGGACACCTGCCCTGCGGGCATCGAGCGCCCGTCCGGGTGGTGGTGAAAACTGATTTGAAGCTACTGATGCTCCGTGCATTCCTGCACGTATCCATCGCGATGGCGCTCCAGAGCAGCTGCAATAGCAGATCGACCTTCGTGGGGGCCGTCGCTACAGGTTTTGGTTCATCGTTCGTCTTTCAACGAAAGACGGGCAGCGCCCAACAGGCTCTTGGTGCCCGTCAGAGGGAGTCGTTGCCGGAGTGAGACTGTTTCCAGTCGAACGAGGGGAGTCCATCGATCAGCGGACCATCGGTATCGAGCTTGAGCCAGAAGGCGCGGGCTTCGACGCAGATGTCGATCAGGTGGGCAAGCTCAGGATGCTCGTCCTTGACAGCCAAAGCGGCTTCCACACTGCAGAAGATGATCCAGCCATAGTCAGCCCAGGGCGTGTATGCCAAATGGTTGTACAAGGCGCTCTTATCGTGCTGCTTGGGATCCTCACCCAGTGCGACTGCTGTCGCGTAAGGAACATGTCCAGAGGAAATCTCTGCGAGTTGCTCAATCGGGCAACCCGTGAGTGGGGTGCGTTGTTCGGTCATTGAGGAGTGCTTCGTTTCGACGGACACCAGACCCGGCGGGCTTGATGCCCATCCGGGTTGTGGTTACTGGAGTTCCGTGCATTCCTGCACGTATCCATCATCGTCTTCTTTCCCTGGCCAGCCTTTGGCGCACCCGCTGCTCTCACCTGGTCGGTAGTGGCAGTTGGCACAGCCAGCACAGAGATCGTCGTCACTGATCGACTTGCCGACGCCCGTGAAGGCTTTGGCGCGCAGACCTGGAGCGTGAATCACTTGTTGCATTCGAAGTTCCTTTCGTGGGACTGAGCGGTGCTCGCAGCGAGGGGGCTGCGAGAGCGTTGAAGATGAGACGGGGCATTCGCATGCCCCGCTCCATCAATCAACTCCCGGCCTCCTCGGCTGGATCGGCCGCGCCGCCATCGCTCCCGCTGGAGTCCGATGCTGGTTTTCCAGTCTTCCTTTGCTTGAGTGCTTCCGCTTCCTTGATCGCCTGGCAAAGCGGGAACAGCGACGCGAAGTCGAT
>NZ_JBKDTZ010000281.1:0-29636 GCF_046339755.1 Acidovorax sp.
GCGGGAGAAAACACATAGCTCATGTTCGTTCTGCCTTTCGGGGAATGTTGGGGAGGTTGCCGTGAAGCCAACTTGTGCGTCATCGTACCTGTTGGCAGTGTGCCACGCTCCCGTGGGACCTGCCCGCCAGCCCCGCAAAACCGTGCTTTGGCGGCTGCGGATGGGCGCTACACTCGCGCCCATGGCAGCAAAGAGCTTCGATTTCCAAAACACGCCGGGCCACCTGGTGCGCCGCGCGCACCAGCGGACCGTGGCGCTTTTCTTGGAAGAGACGGCCGGGGTCGACGTGACCCCGGTGCAGTTCGCCATCCTGCACGAGCTGCTGGCCCAGCCGGGTGAGGACCAGGTCACCCTGGCTTCGCGCGTGGCCTTCGATGCCGCCACCTCGGGATCGGTCATCGGCCGGCTCGAAAAGCGCGGCTGGGTGCGCCGTGAGGCCGACACCCGCGACCGGCGCCGCAAGCTGCTGTGGATCACCCCCGAGGGCGAGACTGCCGCGCTGCAGATGCGCGACGCCGCCCAGCGCGTGCAGGAGCGCCTGATGGGCCCCCTGAATGCCGAGGAGCGCACCGCCCTGATGACCCTGCTGACCAAGGTCGTCTACCACCACAAGGACCCCGCAGGTACTTCCGGCGCCTGATTGCTCCCCATGGATGCTTCGATGCCGGCCGACTGGCTGGTTCCTGACTGGCCTGCGCCGCCCGGCGTGCATGCGCTGTGCACCACGCGCGCGGGCGGTGTGAGCGCCGCGCCCTATGACCGCATGAACCTGGGCGCCCACGTCGGTGACGACGTGGCTGCCGTGCAGGCCAACCGGCAGGTGTTGCAGGCGGTCCTGCAGACCACCACTGCGAATGCGCGCGCCGTCTTCCTGAACCAGGTGCATGGTACGGATGTGGCGGCCATCGACCTCGCTACGCCCGACGCCACCTCCGCCGATGCCTGCCTGTCCACCGCGTCGGGGGCCGTGTGCACCATCATGGTGGCCGACTGTCTGCCGGTGTTGTTTGCCCACCGCGGTGGCAGCGTGGTGGCGGCCGCCCACGCGGGCTGGCGCGGCTTGGCGGGAGAGGCGGGAGAGGCGGGGCAGGGCGTGCTCGAATCCACGGTGCTGCGCCTGGCCGCCCAGGGCGCGGTTGCCGCCGAGGTCATGGCCTGGCTGGGCCCCTGCATCGGGCCCACGGCCTTCGAGGTGGGGCCCGAGGTGCGCGCCGCCTTCTGCGGCCATGACCCGGCTGCCGAGCGCTGTTTCGTGCCCCAGGCCGGAGGCAAATACCTCGCCGACCTGGCGGGCCTGGCCCGGCTGCGCCTGGCGGCGCTGGGCATCACTGCGGTCTTCGGCAATGACGGCACGGCGCCCTGGTGCACCGTGGGCAATGCCTCACGGTTCTTTTCGCACCGGCGCGACACCGCCGCCCTCGGGGGCAGCGGGCGTTTCGCTGCCTGCATCTGGCGGGGTTGATGGTTTCAGCGCCGCCTGCTCGGCATCCCAGGCCGCCTGCTCGGCCTGCTCACGCTGGCGGATGGCCCGCTTGCGCGAGGGTGTGCCCAGGATGTAGACCAGGATCCCCATGGGCAGCAGCCCATAGAGCACGAAGGTGATGATGGCCCCGAGCACCGTGCCCGTGGTGTTGGTGGCTTCGGCCACGGCCATCATGAGGGTGACGTACAGCCAGGCGATGACGATCAGGTACATTGTCTTTGCGGGTTGCCAGTCCCTGCGGGGTGGGCAACAATGGGCTTACCGAGATGCCGGAACACCATGACAGGGATAGGAGACGGGATGAGTTCAGAATCGATCTGGGACCAGAGCGCCCAGCAGTTCCAGCAGATTTTCGGTCAAGGTTGGGCGCAGGCCGTCCAATCCTTCCAGAAAATGGAGCTGGGTGCCACCCCGGGGGTGGCCGCGGCCGCACCCGTGCAATTGTCGCCTGCCAAGCTGCAGGCGCTGCAGCAGCAATACCTGGAGGAAGCCAAGGCCTTGTGGGCCCAGAGCCTGCAGGGCAAACCCGAGGTCAAGGACAAGCGCTTTGCCGGCGAGGGCTGGGCCAGCAACCCGGTGGCCGCCTTCTCGGCCGCCGCCTACCTGCTCAATGCCCGCACCCTGATGGCGCTGGCCGACGCCGTGGAGGCCGACGAGAAGACCCGCGCGCGCATCCGTTTCGGCGTGGAGCAGTGGATGGCGGCCATGGCACCCAGCAACTTCCTGGCCTTCAATGCCGAGGCGCAGAAGAAGGCCATCGAGACCAATGGCGAGAGCATCGCCAAGGGCATGCAGAACCTGCTGCACGACCTGAAGCAGGGCCATGTCTCGATGACCGACGAAAGCCTGTTCGAGGTGGGCCGCAACGTGGCCACCACCGAGGGCGCCGTGGTGTTCGAGAACGAGCTGTTCCAGCTGCTCGAATACAAGCCCCTCACGGCCAAGGTCTATGAGCGCCCCTTCCTGCTGGTGCCGCCGTGCATCAACAAGTTCTACATCCTGGACCTGCAGCCCGACAACTCGCTGATCCGCTATGCCGTGAGCGAGGGCCACCGCACCTTTGTGGTGAGCTGGCGCAACCCCGACGACAGCCTGGCGAAGAAGACCTGGGACAACTACGTCGAAGACGGCGCCATCGCCGCCATCGATGTGGTGCAGGCCATCACCGGTGCCGACCAGATCAATGCCCTGGGCTTCTGCGTGGGCGGAACCATCCTGTCCAATGCGCTCACCGTGCTGGCTGCGCGCGGCCAGGAGCCGGTGGCCAGCGCCACCTTTCTGACCACGCTGATCGACTTCACCGACACCGGCATCCTGGACGTCTTCATCGACGAGGGCTTCGTGAAGTACCGCGAGATGGAGATGGGCAGCGGCGGCCTCATGAAGGGGCAGGACCTGGCCTCCACCTTCAGCTTCCTGCGCCCCAATGACCTGGTGTGGAATTACGTGGTGGGCAACTACCTCAAGGGCGAGACGCCGCCGCCGTTCGACCTGCTGTACTGGAACAGCGACAGCACCAACCTGCCCGGGCCGTTCGACGCCTGGTACCTGCGCAACTTCTACCTTGAGAACAACCTCGTCAAGCCCGGCAAGCTCACCGTCTGCGGCGAGAAGATGGACCTCGGCCAGCTCACGCTGCCCACCTACATCTACGGCTCGCGTGAGGACCACATCGTGCCTGCCACGGCGGCCTATGCCTCGACCCAGGTGCTGCCGGGCAAGAAGCGCTTCGTGATGGGGGCCTCGGGCCATATCGCGGGCGTCATCAACCCGCCTGCCAAGGGCAAGCGCAGCCACTGGATCCGTGCCGACGGCAAGTTCCCCGGCACGCTCGACCAATGGCTGCAGGGCGCCACCGAACACCCCGGCAGCTGGTGGACCGACTGGTCTGCCTGGCTCAAGGGCCACGCCGGCAAGCAGGTCGCCGCGCCCAAGGGCTATGGCAAGGGCACGAAGTTCAAGGCCATCGAGCCGGCACCGGGGCGCTATGTCCAGCAAAAGGCCTGACCGGCTGACCTGAGACAATCCAACCCCAGACATCCACCTCCAGAAAAGAAGGACATTCCATGGAAGACATCGTCATTGTTTCGGCCACCCGCACCGCGGTGGGCAAGTTTGGCGGCGCACTGGCAAAGGTGCCCGCGACCGAGCTGGGCTCGATCGTTATCCGCGAAGCCATCACGCGCGCCGGCCTGTCGGCCGGCCAGGTGGGTGAGGTCATCATGGGCCAGGTGCTGACGGCCGGCGTGGGCCAGAACCCCGCGCGCCAGGCCTCCATGAAGGCGGGATTGGCGCAAGAAACGCCTGCGCTCACCATCAACGCCGTCTGCGGCTCGGGCCTCAAGGCCGTGATGCTGGCGGCCCAGGCCGTGGCCTGGGGCGACAGCGAGATCGTCGTGGCCGGCGGCCAGGAAAGCATGAGCCTGGCACCCCATGTGCTGCCCGGCTCGCGCGACGGCCAGCGCATGGGCGACTGGAAGCTCGTGGACACCATGATCGTGGACGGCCTGTGGGACGTGTACAACCAGTACCACATGGGCATCACCGCAGAGAACGTGGCCAAGCAGTACGGAATCACCCGCGAGCAGCAGGACGCCCTGGCCCTGAACAGCCAGCTCAAGGCCGCCGCCGCGCAGGACGCCGGCAAGTTCGCCTACGAGATCGTGGACGTGGCCCTGGCGCAGAAGAAGGGCGACCCGATCTTCTTCAATACCGACGAGTACCTCAACCGCAAGACCAATGCAGAAGCCCTGGCCGGCCTGCGCCCCGCCTTCGACAAGGCCGGCAGCGTGACGGCGGGCAATGCCTCGGGCTTGAACGACGGCGCCGCCGCCGTGGTGGTGATGAGCGCCAAGAAGGCCGCGGCCCTGGGCCTCAAGCCCCTGGCGCGCATCGCCTCCTTCGGCACCACCGGCCTGGACCCTGCCACCATGGGCATGGGCCCGGTGTCGGCCACGCGCAAGGCCCTGCAGCGCGCCGGCTGGAACGCCGCCGACGTGGACCTGTTCGAGCTGAACGAAGCCTTCGCCGCCCAGGCCTGCGCCGTGAACAAGGAGCTGGAGATCGATCCGGCCAAGGTCAACGTCAACGGTGGCGCCATCGCCATCGGCCACCCCATCGGTGCATCGGGCTGCCGCATCCTGGTGACCCTGCTGCACGAAATGCAGCGCCGCGACGCCAAGAAGGGCGTGGCCGCGCTGTGCATCGGTGGCGGCATGGGCGTGTCGCTGACTGTGGAACGCTGAGCACTCTCCCGCTGCGCGCAGCAAGCAAAAAGCCCACCGCGCGCGGTGGGCTTTTTTTCGCCTCCAGATTCAGCCCGGGAATCCTTCCAGCCTCAGGGTGTGCGAGTGTCCGAGCCATACCGCGCAGTCGCGGTGGTCGCGCAGGCCATCGCCGGTGTTGGGGTGGGCGAACACGTCGAGTGCACCGTGGTTGAGCGCCAGCCAGCCCATCACGTGGGTGAACTCGGCCGGGCCGAAGGCGAGCTGGTAGCTCCACATCGGGTGCGGGCCCACCGGCCGCTCATGGAAGCGGCCGATCTCCACCCGGCCCGCCAGTTCGCGCGCAATGGTCTCGCGCAGTGCCCAGGCCGGGTTGCGGCTCTCGGCGTCGAAGTAGACATGGGCGTGCCAGTCGCGGATCAGGGCAGGGTCGAGCAAGGTCATGGGCAGCAGGGCAGGGCGAGGCGGGGCGGGGCGAAGGCGGGATGTTATGGCCTGGCGGGCGACCACGCAGGGTGTGCCAGCGCAAGCCCCCACGGGCCGGGCTGGCTGGCGAGAGTGTCTGGTTTGCGCATCACCCTGGTGCGGGGGTGGCCCCTGGGGCCCACCAGCCCTTGGCGCGGCGTGGAGTGCGCGCTACATTGGGAGATTCGCCCGCGCCTGCGCGGGCCCCTTTCTTCCCGGGGGCATCGACACCATGGCACCGACCCGATTCGCCGCATCCCTTTTGCTCGCCTCGGCCCTGGCGGGCGCAGCGCATGCGAGCCCGGCCGAATGCAGTTCGGGTGCCCGCTACACGGCTGCGCAGGCCGAGATCGATGCCGCGCTCAAGACCGTGGGCGATGGGCCGCAGCGCAACCGGGCGCGCCTCGAATCGCAGCTCAAGGCCAGTGCGGGCACGCGCGGCTGGTCGCAGGAGCAGCAGGCCGAGATGCTGCGCAAGGCCTACAGCTCCGCCGGCTACCGGGAGCTGGAACAACAGAAGCAGCCCCACGTGTCCACGCTCATGCAGGCCGTGACGGCCAGTTCCGGCCCCGACCCGCGCGTCTCCAAATGCACCGCCGCGAGGCAGGTGAAGGCCAGCGCCTGGGCCGTGGCCGACATCCACAGCCGTCAGTACGCCCATGTGGCGCGCGAAGTGGGGGTCAGCCAGACGATCCAGGCCAAGGCGCGCTGAGCCTTGGCCGCGCGGTGGACCCGGCAGCCTTCCGGGGCGCTTGGACAAATCACATCGCGGGTCAGGGCGCCGCAAGCCGCTGCAGCAGCTCGGTGGTCGGGTAGCCATCGGCCACCATCCCCACGCTCTGCTGGTACTGGCGCAGCCCGGCGCGCGTGGCCGGGCCCATCACCCCGTCAGGGGTACCGGCGTTGAAGCCGCGCTGGTTGAGCTGCTCCTGCATCTGCTGCAGCTGGCTGCGCGACAAGGGCGCCAGGTCGCGCGGCCAGGCGGCCACCACACCGGTGCCGCCCTCGATCTGGCGCGCCAGCAGGCCCACGGCCAGCGCATAGCTCACCGAGTTGTTGTAGCGCAGGATGGTGCGGAAGTTCTGCCCCACGAGGAAGGCCGGGCCGCGCGCGCCCGCTGGTGTGGCGATGGAGGCTGCGTCCAGCGCGGGCAGGGCCTGGCCGTCCACACCCTGCACGCCCTCTGCAGCCCACTGCGCAGCCGTCTGGCGCACGTTCTGTTCGGCGCGGGCGTAGTCGAAGCCCGGCGGCAGCCGCACCTCCACGCCCCAGGGCTGGCCGGCCTGCCAGCCCATGCGCGCGAGGAAGTTGGCGGTGGAGGCTGCCACGTCGGGAATGCTGCCCCATATGTCGCGGTGGCCATCGCCATCGGCATCCACCGCATAGGCCAGGAAGACCGAGGGCAGGAACTGGGTGTTGCCCATGGCGCCGGCCCAGGAGCCGACCATGCGCTCGTCGCTGATGTCGCCCTGGTCCAGGATGCGCAGGGCCGCCAGCAGCTCGCTGCGTGCCCAGGCCGCGCGTCGGCCCTCGAAGCCCAGGGTGGCCAATGCATCCACCGCGCGGAAGTTGCCGAAGTTGCTGCCGTAGTTGCTCTCCATGCCCCAGATGGCCGTGATGATGGAGGCCGGCACGCCGTAGCGAGTGGCTGCGGCATCGATGGCCGCCTGGTGCTCGGCCCGCTTGGCCTGACCCTGGGCGATGCGCTGGGCCGAGACGGCGCTGTCCAGGTAGGCCCAGGGCGTGCGGCTGAATTCGGGCTGGGCACGGTCAAGCTCGATCACGCGCGGCTGCAACTGTGCACGGCCCAGCACCTGCTGCACCGTGGCCGGCAGTATGCCGGCGGCCAGGGCCTCGCGCGAGAAGGCGTCTATCCATGCGGCAAAGCCGGCCTGCTCGGCATCGGGCTGGGCCGGTGCTGGCGGCGTGGAGACGGGTGCCGGGGCGGCTGCTGCAGGGCGGGGCAGTGGGGCAGAGGCCTGGGGTGCAGGGGTAGGTGAGGTGGCGCAGCCCGCCAGCGCCAGGGCGCTTGCCAGGGCCAGGGCTGTCAGTGCGCCGCGGGGTTGGACAGCGGAAAAATGCGAAACCAAGGGAAATGAAAGCGTTCTGAGCATTCCCCATTGTCCCGTGCCCGGCATACTTGCGCCTTCTGGTGTTTCTGACCGTAGCAATTTCCTTTCATGCATACCTTTCTCTGGCACGACTACGAAACCTTCGGGGCCAACACGCGCCGTGACCGTCCCGCACAGTTCGCGGCCATCCGCACCGATGCCGAGCTCAACGAGATCGGCGAGCCGCTGAACATCTTCTGCCAGCCCGCGAACGACTACCTGCCCGACCCGGTGTCGTGCCTCATCACCGGCATCACGCCGCAGCAGTGCCTGGAGCAGGGCATGCCAGAGCATGCCTTTGCCGCCCGCATCGAGGCCGAGCTGGCCCGGCCCGGCACCATCGGCGTGGGCTACAACACCATCCGCTTCGACGACGAGATCACGCGCTTCATGTTCTGGCGCAACCTGATCGACCCGTATGCACGCGAATGGCAGAACCAGTGCGGCCGCTGGGACCTGCTGGACGTGGTGCGCATGACCTACGCGCTGCGCCCTGACGGCATCACCTGGCCCAGTAAGGAAGACGGCTCGCCCAGCTTCAAGCTCGAAGACCTGTCCAAGGCCAATGGCCTGCTGCACGAGGCCGCGCACGATGCCCTGTCGGACGTGCGCGCCACCATCGCCCTGGCGCGCCTGATCCGCCAGCACAATACCAAGCTGTTCGACTTCGCGCTCAGCCTGCACAAAAAGGACCGCGTGGCGGCCGAGCTGCGCCTGCCGGCCACGGCCGTCACGGCCAAGCCGTTCTTGCACGTGTCGGGCATGTTCCCGGTGGAGCGTGGCTGCCTGGCCGTGATGTGGCCGCTGGCCAGCCACCCGACCAACAAGAACGAGCTGATCGCCTGGGACCTGGCGCACGACCCGACGCCGCTGGCCAGCATGGGCGTGGAGGAGATCCGCCTGCGCATGTTCTCGCGCGCGGCCGACCTGCCCGAGGGCGTGACACGCCTGCCCATCAAGACCATCCACCTGAACAAGTCGCCCATGGTGGTGGGCAATGTGAACACGCTCACGCCCGAGCGCGCGCGCCACTGGAAGATGGACCTGGCCCAGGCCGCCCAGCATGCCGAGATCGCGCGCGTGCTGCCGGACATGAGCGGCATCTGGCCTGCGGTGTTCGCACGGCCCGAAGAGGAGCGGCCCGATGTGGACCAGGACCTGTACGGCGGCTTCGTGGGCAACGGCGACCGGCGCCAGCTCACCGACATGCGCGCCATGAGCGGCGAGAAGCTGGCGCGCACGCGCCTGTCGTTCGACGACCCGCGTTTGAAGGAGCTGGTCTGGCGCTACCGCGCGCGCAACTTCCCCGACACGCTCACGCCCGAGGAACACGAGCGCTGGGAGGCGCACCGCGCCGCCTGCCTGTTCGATGGCGCGGGCGGCGCGCGCACGGTGGAGCAGCTGTTCACCGAGATCGACAATCTCTCGGAAACCGCCGATGACGACCGCACCCAGGACATCCTCGGCGCCCTGTACGATTACGCCGAGCAGATAGCGCCCGAGCGCTGAGCAATTTCTTTTCCAAGTCCGCATTTCCCATGAGCAGCAGCAACGACAAGCCGTCCCACCAGTTCACCACCCAGATCGTGCATGCCGACCGTCTGGCCGGCACCGAATACGGCGCGGTGCACCAGCCCATCCACACCTCGGTGCAGTACGGCTACGAGAAGGTGGAGGACCTGATCGGCGTGTTCCAGGGCACCCTGAAGGGCGGCTTCAACTACGCGCGCCAGGGCACGCCCACCACGGCGGCGCTGGAGTACAAGGTCACGCAGATGGAGCGCGGCCAGGGCAGCATCGTGTTTTCCACCGGCATGGCGGCCGTCTGCGCAGTGTTCCTCACCCTGCTCAAGGCGGGCGACCACCTGCTGGCCAGCCAATTCGTCTTCGGCAACACCAACAGCGTGTTCGGCGCCCTGGCCGACCTGGGTGTGGAGGTGACCGTGGTGGACGTGACCGATGCCGCCCAGGTGGCGGCTGCCGTGCGCCCCAACACGCGCATGGTGTTCGTGGAGACCATCGCCAACCCCGGCACGCAGATCCCCGACCTCGAAGCCATCGGCACCCTGTGCAAGGAGTGCGGCCTGCTCTATGTGGTGGACAACACCGTGGCCTCGCCCTACCTGTTCCGCCCCGTGACCGTGGGCGCGGGCCTGGTCGTCAACTCGCTGACCAAAAGCATCGGCGGCCTGGGCGATGCGCTGGGCGGCGCGGTCACCGACACCGGCCTGTTCGACTGGAGCAGCTACCCCAACATCTTCGCCCCCTACCGCAAGGGCGACGCCAAGGGCTGGGGCCTGCAGCAGATCCGCAAGAAGGGCCTGCGCGACATGGGCGGCATGCTGTCGTCCCAGGCCGCGCACCAGCTGGCGCTGGGTGCCGAGACCCTGGCCCTGCGCATGGACCGCACCAGCACCACGGCCCTGGCCCTGGCCCGGTGGCTGGAGCAGCACCCCGCGATTGCACGCGTGCACTACCCCATGCTCGAATCCCATCCGCAGCACGCCATCGCGCGCAAGCACTTCAAGGCCGGCTCCTGGCTGCTTGCCTTCGAGCTGCGCGATGCCGGGCAATGCCTGGCTTTTTGCAACCGCTTGCAACTGCCGATCAAGGCCACGGGCCTGGCCGACACGCGCACGCTGATCATCCCCGTGGCGCATACCATCTTCTGGGAGGCGGGCCCGGCAGTGCGCGCCAACATGGGCATTGGCGACGGCATGATCCGCCTGTCCGTTGGCCTGGAAGAGATCGAGGACCTGCAGGCGGACTTCGCCCAGGCCCTCGCTTAAAGGCCCTGATGCCAGCCTGCCAGTGCAAGCTGGCGTAAGGCCGACATGCTAAGGTTTCCTCAAACGCCGGGCAGCGCTGACTGCTACGGTCGCAAGGAGACAACCCATGCACCTGGAGCAAGCCGCCCTGGCGGCACCGCAGGACCTGATACCGCGTGCCCACGCGCGCTCGGCCGCGTACGGCCTGCGCACGCAGGACGTCCTGGATGCCATGCCCATGGCCCGTGCCGACCTGCAGTGCACGCTGCAGCGCAACCGGTTGCTGGCCGACCATGCGTTGCCCGTGATGGAGACGCTCTACCACCAGATCGCCGGCACCCACAGCATGGTGCTGCTCACCGACCCCGAAGGCGTGATCCTGCACGCCCTGGGCGACGACGATTTCGTCGCCCGGGCCGACCGCGTGGCCCTGCGCCCCGGCGGCGTGTGGACCGAGGAGCGCAAGGGCACCAACGCCATCGGCACCGCGCTGGCCCTGGGCCAGGCCGTGCAGGTGCATGCCGGCCAGCACTACCTGCGCGCCAACCAGTTCCTCACCTGCTCGTGCGTGCCCATCCTCGATCCGCAGGGCCGGGCGCTGGGCGCGCTGGACGTGAGCGGCGATCACCGCAGCCAGAGCAAGCACACCATGGCGCTGGTGCGCATGTCGGCCCAGATGGTGGAGAACCACCTCTGGAACCAGGTGCACGAGGATGCGGTGCGCCTGCACTTCCACGCCCGCCCTGAATTCCTGGGCACGCTGGTCGAGGGGCTGGCTGCCTTCACCCCCGATGGGCGCTTTCTTTCGGCCAACCGCAGCGGCCAGTTCCAGCTGGGCCTGTCGCACAGCGCGCTGCAGGCCCACACCTTCGGTTCGCTGTTCGGGGTGGACCTGGGGCAGGTGCTCGACCAGTACCGCAGGGCGCCGGGCGCGCTGCTCACGCTGCGCCTGCCCGGCGGCGTGACGGTGAAGGCCCGGCCCGAGCACCGGCCGCAGGCAGAGCGGCTGTGGATTTCCAGCCCCGCAACCTCCGTTCGGGCGCCGGCCCGGTCGCCCGCCCTGTCGGGCCTGCGCTATCTGAACACCGGCGACCCCGCGCTGGCCCTTGCCATCGACCGCGTCACCAAGCTGCTGGGCCGAGGCATCGCCACCTTGATCCAGGGCGAGACCGGCACCGGCAAGGAACTGCTGGCCCGCGCCATCCACCACGACGGACCGCGCCGCCAGGCGCCGTTCGTGGCGGTGAACTGCGCGTCCATCCCCGAGTCGCTGATCGAGTCGGAGCTGTTCGGCTACGAGGAGGGCGCCTTCACCGGCGCACGGCGCAAGGGCAGCCCCGGCAAGATCGTGCAGGCCCATGGCGGCACGCTGTTCCTCGACGAGATCGGCGACATGCCGCTGGCGCTGCAGGCGCGCCTGCTGCGTGTGTTGCAGGAGCGCAGCGTGGCCCCGCTGGGCGGCACGCGCCAGGTCGAGGTGGACATCCACGTGGTCTGCGCCACCCACCGCAACCTGCGCGCCATGATGGCCGACGGCAGTTTTCGCCAGGACCTGTACTATCGCCTCAATGGCCTGGTGGTGCGCCTTCCCGCACTGCGCGAGCGCAGCGACCTCTCTGCCATCGTGCAGCGCATTTTGCAGTCGGGCACCGAGTCCGCCGCGCCGCCGCTGCCCGTGTGCCCCGAGGTCATGGCCCTGTTCGCGCGCTGCGCCTGGCCCGGCAACCTGCGCCAGTTGACCAATGTGCTGCGCACCGCGGCGCTGATGGCCGAGGGCGACACGGCCATCCGGCGCGAACACCTGCCCGAGGATTTTCTGGAGGATTGCGAAGAGGCTGTTTCACCAGCGGTGGCGGCCGCACCCGCCACGCAGCCCCTGCAGGCCATCACCGCGGCGGCAATCGCGCAGGCCCTGGTCGCGCAAGGCGTCACTGTGTCTGCCGTGGCGCGTGCGCTGGGCGTGTCGCGCAATACCGTGTACCGGCACCTGCGCGCCCAGGTCGCGTGACCACCGTCCAGGTCAGCTGAACAGCCCCTGCATCTGCCCATAGGGGATCTGCCCCTGCAGCTTGTCCGATTCGCCCCCTTGCAGAAAGTCCGTCGCCAGCTTCGCGGCATGGCCCCACAGCACCTGGGGGATGCCGGAGCCCGCGCTGAGCCGCTTCACGCCCAAGGCCTGCAGTTGCGTGGCGTTGGCCAGGCCACCCCAGGCCATCAGGTTCAGCGGCAGGTCCACACCGGCCACGACCGCCTGGATCTGCGCCGCATCGGTCAGCCCGGGCACGAACAGGCCATCGACGCCGGCGCTGCGGTACAGCGTGCCGCGTGTGATCGCTTCGTCAACCTGGCTGCCTTCATCCACCAGCCGCGCCAGCACGACGTCGGTGCGCGCGTTGACGAACAGGTCCAGCCCGTCCTTGGCCAGCCGCTCCCGGATCGCCTCGGCCTTGCGCGCCAGCAGCTCGGGGGGCTTGCGTCCGTCTTCGAGGTTGATGCCGGCAACGCCTACCTCGGCCAGCCGCGCAGCCAGGTCGGCGACCTGCGCCGGGTCGTCCGAATAGCCGTCTTCCATGTCCACCGACAGGGGCACCTTGAGCACCCGCACCAGGTTCTTGGCATACGCCAGCACCACCTCGACGGGCATCGCGTAACCATCGGGATAGCCCTGGGACCAGGCCACGCCGGCACTGGTGGTGGCGATGGCCGTGGCACCCAGGCTCTCGAAGAGCCGGGCGCTGGCGGCGTCCCAGGCATTGGGCAGGCGCAGCAGGGTGGCGTTGGAGTGCAGGGCACGGAAGGTGGTGGCAGATGCGGTCATGGGGTCTCCTCCGGAAGGTCTTTGCGTGAGCATACCGCCGGTGGACTTCGAAGGCATGGCCAGGAGCTGAACGACGCCCGCCTGGGTCGCCGGGGATCTCAGGCGGGCGTTCCGTCAGGCCACCGGGTGCAGCCTCAGCAGCTCCGATTCTCCTTCGCTGAACGGCCGCGAGCGGATCAGAAAGCGCAGGCCCGTGGGCCGCTCCAGCGAGAACATGCCGCCCCCGCCGGGCACCACGTCCACGGTGATCTGGGTGTGTTGCCACACCGCGAACTGCGGCCGGCTCATGTAGAAGGGCTCGCCGCCGATGTGGCCGAGCAGCACGTCCGAATCGCCCACCAGGAACTCGCCGCGCGCGAAGCACATGGGGGCGCTGCCATCGCAGCAGCCGCCCGACTGGTGGAACATCAGTGGGCCGTGCTGGGCATGGAGTTGTGCGATCAACGCCAGCGCTGCGGGCGTGGCGTTGACGCGTTCCGGTGCGGCCAGTGCCGTGCCCGTGGTGCTCATGGCCGCGATCAGAAGAAGCCCAGGGGCGCCTGCGTGTAGCTCACCAGCAGGTTCTTGGTCTGCTGGTAATGGTCCAGCATCATCTTGTGGTTCTCGCGGCCGATGCCCGACTGCTTGTAGCCACCGAAGGCCGCGTGGGCCGGGTACTGGTGGTAGCAGTTGGTCCATACACGCCCGGCCTGGATGCCCCGGCCCATGCGGAAGGCGCGGTTGCCGTCGCGGCTCCAGACGCCAGCGCCCAGGCCGTACAGCGTGTCGTTGGCGATCTCCAGGGCTTCTTCCTCGGTCTTGAAGGTCGTGACCGACAGCACGGGGCCGAAGATCTCTTCCTGGAAGATGCGCATCTTGTTGTGGCCCTTGAAGACGGTGGGCTTGATGTAGTAGCCGCCGGCCAGATCGCCTGCGAGGTGGTTGCGCTCGCCGCCGATCAGGCACTGGGCGCCTTCCTGCTTGCCCAGGTCCAGGTACGAGAGGATCTTCTCGAGCTGCTCCTGCGAGGCCTGCGCGCCGATCATGGTGGCCTTGTCCAGCGGGTGGCCCTGCTTGATGGCGGCCACGCGCTTCAATGCGCGCTCCATGAAGCGCTCGTAGATCGATTCCTGGACCAGCGCGCGGCTCGGGCAGGTGCAGACTTCGCCCTGGTTCAGCGCAAACATCGCAAAGCCTTCGAGCGCCTTGTCGAAGAAGCCATCGTCGGCGTCCATCACGTCCTCGAAGAACACGTTGGGGCTCTTGCCGCCCAGCTCCAGCGTCACCGGGATGATGTTCTGGCTGGCGTACTGCATGATCAGCCGGCCGGTTGTCGTCTCGCCCGTGAAGGCGATCTTGGCGATGCGCGGGCTGCTGGCCAGCGGCTTGCCGGCCTCCAGGCCGAAGCCATTGACGACATTGAGCACGCCGGGCGGCAGCAGGTCGCCAACGATCTCCAGCAGCACCAGGATGGAGGCGGGCGTCTGCTCGGCGGGTTTCAAGACCACGCAGTTGCCGGCGGCCAGGGCCGGGGCCAGCTTCCACACCGCCCTCAGGATCGGGACGTTCCAGGGAATGATCTGCCCGACCACGCCCAGCGGCTCGTGGAAGTGGTAGGCCATGGTGTCGTGGTCGATCTCGCTGATGCCGCCTTCCTGCGCACGGATGCAGCCCGCGAAGTAGCGGAAGTGGTCGATGGACAGCGGGATGTCGGCCGCCATGGTCTCGCGCAGCGGCTTGCCGTTGTCGATGGTCTCGGCCACGGCGATGGTCAAGAGGTTGGCCTCCATGCGGTCGGCGATTTTCAGCAGGATGTTGGCCCGGTCCGTGGTCGAGGTCCTGCCCCAGGCGGTCTTGGCCTGGTGCGCGGCGTCCAGCGCGGCGTTGATGTCCTTGTCGTTGGAGCGCGGGATGGCGGTGAACACCTGGCCGTTGATGGGCGAGCTGTTCTCGAAATACTGTCCGTCGATGGGGGCCACCCACTGGCCGCCGATGTAGTTGCCGTACTGCTTCTTGTAAGGGTTGGCGATGCCGAGGCTCGCGATTTCTGCCATGTTCATGCGTTTGTCTCCTGCGGTGGTTGGGTTGTGCCAGGCAACGTTGGTGGGCCTGCACCCGGTGATGGGCGCAATGCCCGTGCCAGCGGCGCGCAGGGCAGGGCGCCAGGCCGGCAAAGGCATGCAAACCCAATGCCTATGCGGCCTGAGCGTCCATCGGCTGGTATGAACCGGCAGCAGTTCGCTGGCCGTGCACCTGTGCCATGGCACACCCGTTGTTTCAAAACGGAACAGCGCAGTTGGCACAGCACTGCACACATCGCAGCCGCCAGCGTGCAAAAAGCCCGGTTACGGCGCGCGGGGCGTGGTTGCAGGCCGCGGCTTTTGCCACAATGGGGACATCGCCACCCGGATGCCCATGACCGCCACGCCCACCCTCATCCCCCCGACCATCGGCAAGTACCGCATCGAGCGCGAGCTCGGGCGCGGCGCCAGCGGCATCGTGTACCTGGGGCTCGACGGGTTCCGCGGCAAGCGCGTGGCCATCAAGCAGATGCACGCCCATCTGCTGGCCCAGCCCGACCAGGCCGAGCGCTACCGACGCCTGCTGCGCAACGAGGCGGCCATGTCCGGCCGGCTCAAGCACCCCCACATCGTGCGCCTGCTCGACGCCGACGAGGACGCCGCCCAGCCCTACCTGGTGCTCGAATACGTGGACGGCCAGCCCCTGGCGGCCCATGCCCGGGCCGATGCGCTGCTGCCCGTGCCCCAGGTGCTGGACATCGCCTTCAAGTGCTGCAATGCGCTCGAATACGCCTACCGCGAAGGCCTGGTGCACCGCGACATCACGCCTGCCACCCTGATGCTGGCCGCCAATGGCGACGTCAAGCTCACCGACTTCGGCGCTGCGCTGTCGCTGCGCAGCGATGCCACGCAGCTCTCGGGCATGGTGGGATCGCCCTCCTACATGTCACCCGAGCAGGTGCGCGAGGAGGACCTCACGCACCACAGCGACATGTTCTCGCTGGCCATCGTGGTGTACGAGCTGCTCACCGGCCGCCGTCCCTTCGATGGCGAGACCGATTTCGCCACGCTGTACAAGATCAGCCACGAAGAGCCCACACCGCCCAGCCTGCTGCGCGTGTCACTGCCCGGGCATGTGGATGCGGTGCTGCTGCGCGCCCTGTCCAAGAAGCCGGCCGACCGCTTTGCCACCTGGGGCGATTTCGCCCAGGCCCTGCTCGACGCCCACCGCGAGCTGCCGCGCCAGCGCTCGCAGGACACAGAGGCCGAGCGCTTCGGCCGCCTGCGCGAACTGCCCTTCTTTGCCGACTTCCACGACGTGGCGCTGTGGGAGCTGATGCGCCTGGGCAACTGGCGCCGGCTGGAGCAGGGCACGGTGCTCATGCGCGAGGGCCAGCCCGGCGACTCGTTCTGCATCCTCATCGAAGGCCAGGTGACCGTGAGCCGCCAGGGCTGGACGCTGAGCACCCTGGGCCCGGGCGTGACCCTGGGCGAGATGACCTACCTGCGCCCCGACAACCGGCTGCGCACCGCCACCGCCGTGGCCGAGACCGAGGTGCTGGTGCTCAAGGTCCGCAACCCCGCGCTGCGCGAGGCGTCGGAAGACCTGCAGTCGCGTTTCGACAAGGCCTTCATCAAGCTGCTGGTGGGCCGGCTGGTCGCCGCCAACGAGCAGATCGCCGAATGGGACATGGTGGCCGGCCAGGTGTTCACGCCGGACGACGAGCAGGGCTAGCCGTCTCCTGGAAACCCCGCAGCACCCACCTCAGCCTTGCGTGGAAGGCCGCAGCCAGCACTGCGCTGAGCAGGGCCGCCGCCAGCCAGCCACCCCAGGCGCCCCAGCCCAGGGCCGGCACGCCGGCGCCCAGCGCATCGAGTGACAACCATGCCGCCAGCGGCACGAACAGCAGCAGCGAGCACACGGTGTTGACAGTACTGGCCCAGCGCACATCGCCCAGGCCGCGCAGCGCAAAGGCGCTGCCCAGGTTGATGGCATCGAGCACCTGGTAGGCGGCCACCAGCCCGAGCAGCGAGGTGGCCAGGGCCAGTGCGGCCTGGCCGCCGGCCCCGGCATCGCTGCCCAGCAGCGCCGCCAGCAGGGGCGGGCCGGCGAGCACCATGGCGGCGCCCACCAGGGCCATCCAGCCCGCCATCAACCACAGGCTGGCGTGCACCACGGCGGCTATCTGGTGGCGCTGGCCCGCTCCCATGGCATGGCCCACCAGCGTGGCACTGCCCGTGGCCAGGCCCAGCGCGGGCCAGAATGCCAGGCCGGTGAGCGACAGCAGCAGCAGGGTGGCCGCCCCCTCGGCGGGGCCGATGTGCGACATCATGAGCTGGAACAGCGCCATCGCCAGTACATCGGCCGCAGCGGCCACGCCGATGGGCAGGCCAATGCGCCACAGCTCCACGGTGCGGGCCCGCAGGGAGCCAAAGGACGATTTCCAGCCCGCGCGGGGAACCATGCCCAGCCCTACCGCCACACCGACCAGATTGGCCAGTGTGGACCCATGGGCCGAGCCTGCGAGGCCCAGGCCCACGTCGAAGATCAGCCACTGGTTGAGCGGCACATTGGCCACAGCCACCGCGAGGTTGGCTCCCAGGCTGGCCCGCGTGCGGCCCAGGCCGGCCAGGTAGCTCGACACCGCGAACAGCAGCACCACCGATACCCCGCCCGCCATGCGCGGCTGCCAGTACTGGAGGGCCTGGACCGTGGTGTCGGCGGGCAACTGCCACAGCGCAAAAAGCCAGGGCCCGGCCCATGTCAGCCCCAGGAAGCAGGGCAGGGTGAGCGCTGCGGCCAGCAGGCCCGCGGGCAGGTAGGCCCTTGCCACCTGTGCCTGGCCGGCACCCACGGCCTGGGCCACCGGCACCTGCACGGCAAAGGCCACGCCGCCCAGGCCCACGAAGACCGCCAGATTCAGGAAGGTCTGCGCGCCCAGTCCGGCCAGGGCATCGGCCGAGATGCGGCTGGCGAACCAAGTATCCGTCACGCCGACCACGGCCTGCAGCGAGTAGGTGGCGATCAGCGGCCAGGAAATGGCCAGCAGGGTGCGCACGGGGCTCGGGGTGGTGCTGCTTGCTTCAGCCATGGTCAGCCAGCCATGTACGGGTCCCAGAAGCCCTCGGCGGGCTCGGCCTGTTCCACGATGTCGAGCACCAGGCCCGACGGGTCGCGCACTTGGAAGCGCACCTGGCCCCAGGGCTCGTGCTGCACGGCATAGACGATCTCCACGCCGGCCGCGCGCAGCCGGGCCTCCTCGCGGCGGGCATCCTGAACTTGCAGGGTCAGCAGCAGGCCCTGGCCGCTGAAGACCTCGGGCCCTGGCGGGCGCGAGGGATGGTCGGGCGCCATGAAGGCGATGGACGCCGCACCGCCCTCGCTGCTGGTGCGCGACAGCAGCACGAACCACGAGGCTTCGAAGACGACCTCGAAACCCAGGTGCTGCACGAAGAAGTCGCGCGAGGCCTGGACGTTGGCGGTGGTGACCAAGGGGTAGGCACTGGTCAGTTGCGAGAGGGCGGCGGGTGAGGGTGTGGGCATGGAGGGCTCCTGTTGCATCCGATGTTGCTTGGGTACATACTGTCTGTATGTTCAATCAAATATAGATACGTACAGTCTGTATGTCAACAAGAAAATCCATTTCCAGCGTCCCTGCGGGCAACCGGCGGCTGGAGCAGGGCGCCCAGTCACGGACCCGCCTGATTGCAGCGGCACGCGCGCTGTTCGAGCAGGATGGCTATGCCGCCACCTCCACCGAGGCGCTGCTGGTGGCCACGGGCCTCACGCGGGGTGCGCTGTACCACCACTTCCGCGACAAGAAAGACCTGTTCGTGGCCGTCTGCGAGGCCGTGCATGCCGAGCTCAGCGCCGCCATCGACGGGGCGACCGATGGCCAAGCCGATCCTGCGGATCAACTGATGGCGGGTGCACTGGCCTGGATCGATGCGGTGTCGCAGCCCGGCCCACGCCAGGTGCTGCTGATCGACGGGCCTTCGGTGCTGGGCGCCCAGGCCTGGGCCGAGCTCGACGGGCGCCATGGCTACCAGCAGCTGCATGCCGTGGTCGCCGAGATCCTGGCGCCCGCGGGCCTGCTGGCCCTGGAGGTGGACGCCTGCGCCTCGGGCGTGAACGGCGCCATCAACGAACTGGCGCGCTGGCTGGCACGGCATCCGGCCGATGTGCATCCTGGCGCACGCGATGCGGCCATTGCCGCGCTGCGGCGGGTGTGCGCCAGCGTGCTGCCGCCCTAGCGGCCGGCCTGCGCCTTGAGCCCCGCCAGCAGTTCGGCCAGCGGCATGGCCTTGGCAAACAGCCAGCCCTGCGCATGGCGCACGCCGCGCTCGCGCAGGAAGTCGGCCTGGAACTGGGTTTCCACGCCCTCGGCGATCAGGTCCAGCCCGAGCTTCTGCGCCATCTCGATGATGTGCGTGGTGACCGGGCTGATGGCGGCCTGCGCGCCGATGCTGGCGATGAAGATGCGGTCGATCTTGAGCGTGTCGATGTCGATGGATTCGAGCATGGACAGGCTCGAATAGCCGGTGCCGAAGTCGTCCATGGCGATGGATGCGCCGATCTGCCGGCCCACCTGCAGGGCGGGCCTGGCGGCCTCGACGTCCACCAGGCCGCGCTCGGTCACCTCCAGCATCAGCGCGCCCGGCGGCAGGTCCAGGGCCTCGAAGCGCTGCTGCAGGTACTGCACGGGGCCATCGGCCACCAGGTCCTGGGGCGAAAGGTTCAGGCTGACGTGAAAGCCCGGGCTGGCCTTGAGCAGATCGGGCAGGTCTTCGAGCACGCGGTCCATCACGTAGCGGGTGATGTGGGCCACCACGCCCGTGCGTTCCGCCTCGGCAATGAATTCGTCCGGGGGCACCAGTGTGCCCTTGTCCTTGCCACTCCCCAGGCGCCAGCGCAGCAACGCCTCGGCGCCGGTCCACCGGCCTGTCTGCAGGTCCACGATGGGCTGGTAGAGCACGAAGAATTCGCGCCGCCTGAGGCCCGCGCGCAGCCGCGACCGGGGCGACAGCGTCCAGCGCGTAAGCGCCGCCACCCCCAGCGCGAGGGTGGCGCTGGCAAACAGCCCCAGCGGGGCCAGCACCAGCGCCTGGGCGGCCAGGCCCTCGTAGGCCAGCGCCTTGGGGGCCGCAGCCAGGGCGGCGATGTTGTTCTCCTGGGAACTGCGAAACACGATGTGGTGTGTGTCGCTTTCCAGCAGGCTGGGCGCGGAGGCCTGGTAGAGGTCCAGCCAGGTCTCCTGCAGCGGCCCCCGGGAGCGGATCAGCGCCTTGGGCGTGATGATCGCCAGGCCCAGCGACACGTCGGCATGCAGCACCGGCATGTCGATCACAATGCCAGGGTGGATGATCACTGCGTGGCCGTTGCGCGCGTAAATGTTGAAGGGCTGCTCCGGCGCGAAGGGCAGCCGCGCCCCGATCCAGCTGGAGATGCCGGTCGAGGTGACCATCGGCTTGCCCGGGAGCGGCACCGGCCCGCTGCCCAGGGTGAGCGTGCTGCAGACCATTTGGCCGTCCACCACCGAGCCCATGCCCTGCAGGTAGAACGAGGTGCCCACCATCTGCTGCATGCGCGCCAGGCTGGCCTGGCTGCAAGGTGGGCTGGCGTCCTTGTCCAACTCGTTCAACGCCGCCACCAGTTGCTGGCGCGAGGCGATGCCGCGGCGCAGCACCTCTTCCGCCAGCGAGGTCAGGTAGGCGATCTGGTCGTCCTGGGCCTTGCGCTGGGCCAGGTAGAGGGACGCCGCGATGGGAATCAACGCCGCCAGCAGCAGGGGGACCGAGGCAACGACGTAGAAACGTTTCATGGGCGGCGGTGAGGGCAGGGGCCTTGCAATGAGGGTCGATGCTGGCGTGTTTTGGGGTGGTGGGCAATCGGCCGTACCCTGCCATCGGATGAGTCTCAGTGTCCCGAATCGGCCTCTCACCTAGGCTCGAATGTTACTACTTGTTAATGGATGGGCCTGCTCCATGCCAGGTTCGACTTCCACACCATCAGCCTCAAGAACTTGGGGTGGTGCAGGTGACGTTCTTCGCTGCCGCATGGTCTTTCGTGAGAACCCATGTTCGCTGATTTGGTACCGACCTGGCCTGCGGGCTTTCACTGGGCCCTTGCGCGCCGAGGGACCCCATCCAGCGTTGCGAGCACATGTTGGAGGTCAGGCCGGCCAGTTTCGCAACGTCGGATCGCAGCACCATCCGACCTCACCCGGCTGTGAAGGCCTGTCGTCCGGGACTTACCCGCGCGCCGGGGTGGGCACCGCGGTCAGCGCAGCGATCGAGGGTATGCAAAAATCCGCCACATCCGCGCCGCCGCCGCAGGCCGTGACCCAGCAGGTTGCCATCCCCAGCGCCTTGGCTGGAGCAATATCCCGCTCAAGGCTGTCGCCGACGAACAGCACATCCTGGGGCGGCAAGTCGAGCATACCCAGCGCTTGCAGGAGTAGTCGGGGGGAGGGCTTGATGGACCTCGTGTCCGAAGAGAAGACTTGGCATTCCAGCACGGACGCGACCCGCGACCGGCGCAGCTCGGGCTGCCAGTGGTGGGAGGGCGCCCAGAGGTTGCTTACCAACCCCATCCGGTGGGACCCGGCCAGCGTGAGGAGCACCTGCGCTGCCCATTCCGGGACCACACCCACCTCGTGCCTTGCAATGACAAGCTCCAGAAGCCGGGCCTCGTGCCTGGACGGTGTGCTGTGTTTGGCAAGCGTCTCTCGCAGGGACGGGAAGGCGTCGACAAGGGCAGGGTTGGTGTAGTCGGCAAGAAAGCCCGCCACGGCTGCGCCAACGCAATGCGCAACGGCCTCTGCAGACAGCGCAGCGCCGCCCACAGCGCGGTAGGTGGCATCGAAGTCTTCGCCGGGTGAAGCGGGGCGCGAAAACATTCGCTGAACCTGTGCGATAAATTTCGAGGCACTCCGTTTCAACAGGCGTAAGCAAATTTCACCCAGAGGGGTGCGAGAGCAATCACCCCCCTTCAGACTCCGTCACGACGAAGAGCCGATCCGCTGCGGGGTCCAACTCTCGCTCCACCATGGTCTTAGTTGGGTTTCCATCACTGTCGTGGTGCCACGTCGCACCAGGTTGAGGGCTTGTCCCATCGACCAGGCCCGCAACAGTCTGGTGATCGAGCTGGCCGAGCTGGCGAAGACCGTGAGCGAGCAGCTCACGCGCGCCAAGGCCAAGACCTTCGGCGACGTGGCCGCGTTCGTCGACCTGAGCGCCGAGGAATACAAGGTGAAGCTGGGCGGCAAAAAGGGCAACCTCACGCTGCACAGCTTCGACGGCCGCTACAAACTGCAGATCGCGACTGCCGAGTCCATCACCTTCGACGAGCGCCTGCAGGCGGCGAAGGAGCTGCTGGACCAGTGCGCGGCCGACTGGTCGGATGGCACCCGCGAAGAGGTCAAGATCGTGCTGCAGAACACGTTCCAGACCGACCGGGAGGGCAATCTGAGCGTCGGCAAGATCCTGGGCCTGCGCCGGTGGGCCATCACCGATGCACGCTGGCAGGCGGCTATGCGCGCCATCAGCGAGAGCATCCAGGTGATCGGGAGCAAGCAGTACATCCGGTTTTACGAGCGCGTGGGCATGACCGACCGCTACGTGCCGATTCCGCTGGACATGGTTGCGGTATGAGCCGCGACCTCCATCTGCAGGTGAACCGTTCAGGCGGCTGGCGTACTGCGCTGACGTTTGACATGGATGGCGTCGACGTTGAAGCGATCCAGGTCGCGGCCGCAAACCTGGTCGTCTTGGCCGACCCTGCCGGCAACACAAAGCTTCGCCTCGCGACGGCAGACGGTATGCAGCGCGCACTTATTCGTTGGGATGCAAAAGGAGGCTGGCAGGACGCTTGATTTCGCGGGGGCATGCGGTGGGTGCCCCGGTGTCATCGCACCACAACTCCCGCAGCCATCGGTACCGCCTCATCGGAGCCCCGCAGCAGGCCGGCCGATGCGGTCTCCTCCCGAATACGGGGAGGTGCTGAGATGGCCGATTTCCTGTGTTCGTCAACACCGGTTTACTTCCTCAACCTTTCACTATGGATTTCACAGAGCATGAACAA
Organism: Acidovorax sp.; assembly: GCF_046339755.1. Taxonomy (GTDB): domain Bacteria; phylum Pseudomonadota; class Gammaproteobacteria; order Burkholderiales; family Burkholderiaceae_C; genus Acidovorax. The sequence continues at coordinate 22,953 of NZ_JBKDTZ010000281.1, forward strand.
GACTGACCTGATCACACAGATGGCCGATGCGGCAGGGATCTCCAAGGCCGCAGCCGGCGCAGCTCTCGATGCTGCCACCGATGCAATCAAGGGCACCCTCAAAAAGGGTGGCTCGGTGACGCTGGTGGGCTTTGGCTCGTTCACCGTGACCAAGCGCTCGGCGCGCACCGTACGGAACCCGAAGACGGGCGAGGCCATCAAGATCAAGGCGAGCAAGTCGCCGAAGTTTTCGGCTGGCAAAGCCTTCAAGGACGCCTTGAACTGACCGCAACCGACGCCGGCACCAGCCGGCTTTCTGAAGCCCCCGCCCGGGGGACCTCGCCAAGCACTGGGGCGGCCAGATCATCAGCTTCCCCAAGGACCTGCGGCGGGAGCTGGTGCGTTTGGAGCTGGAGATCTGGGGCAAGTTCGCCGGTGACAACTACGACGACTTGGCCCGCCAGTACGGCATGACCGTGAGCGGTGTCCGCAAGCTCATCAGCCGCATCCGCGCCAAGCTGGCGGCGGACACCCAGCACGACCTTTTTGACCCGGCCCGGGTCGCCTGAGCGGCCTCAGCTTCGTTGCGGGCAAGCGGGTGGTCCGTCCATGTTGCCCGTAGGCCGTAGCAGACAGCTGTGGGCAAGACCGAAGGGCGGCTTTGGGCCCCAAGCAGCCTTTCATCGAGCTGTCGCACCAGTCCGCTGATATAGAGCCTGTCGTCAATCGTCAAGATCGCGAAGCTCTCCGAAAATAAGTGGCGTTCGTCGTGAGCACCTATCACTGCGCCGCAGGGGCAGCAGTCGCGAGCGCTTTCATCACCTCGTTAGTGATGTCCACCGTTGGCGCAGCCATAACGGCATCCTGCAGTATCAGGTCGTACTTTTCCTGCTTGAAGATCTGGCGGATCGCACGGTGTGTCAGCTCCCATAGCTCGGACTTCTGCTCGTTGCGGCGCTGAGCTACCTCTTCATTGAACTCACGGAGCTTTCGCATGAGGTCGCGTTCCTGATCGATCAGTTCGCGCCGCCTGCGACCGATATCGTGTTCGGACAGCGTGGGTCCTTCCTTATCCAGTTGGTCGGCCACGGCCTTGAGGTGAGCTCCCAACTCATCCAGTTGCCTCTGTCGAGGGAGGATTTCGGCAGCCAGCTTGTCCTCCATAGCCCTGGCGGGGAGCGACAGGAGCATCACACGCTCGAAGTCCACGTAACCGATCTTAAGTTGCTGAGCCAGCGCGGATGAAGGAGCCAGAGAGATCATGCACGCCGCCACCGCGCCGGTGGCAAAGACAACCGCTGTACGGCGGGCCACCGCGGAGGTAGCCACCGAAAAGGTCAAGATAAATCTGTTCATCAGAATGGCGTTCCGACGTGAATGTGAAAGCACTGGATGTTATGCGACGCCCCAATAAACAGCCGTTCCTACACGCAACGCTCAGACGTCATTGGCAGCACTGCAGGTTTCAAAAGCCTCTGTGTCGATTCTCTGTGAAGACGGTACACCGACCGTCCGCTTCTGGCCGAGGCTGTGTGAAAACGTCGATAGACGACTTTTGCTGGGGTAATTCAACCCTTGCTCGCATCGAGATCGTGCGTTGGAGGCCGATCTGAGCGGTCGACTTCTGAGTCGACTGGCAGGTCAAGGGCGCAACGCGCGTTTTCACACAGCCTCGGCCGATAGCGGAAGTCTAGCAATATGCCAAGGCCTTCAACCGGAGGAGTTCACCAAGCGCTTGCCGTTACAGCCCCTGTAACGTCATTTCCTGGACCGGTGCCGGTTGATCCCGTTCAGTCCCGGCAAATCCCGATTTATCGCGACGTTGTTGGTTGGTTTATCTCAACTCCCTTCAGCCGGGCCCCAGGCGGTCGCCGCCAAACATGAACGTGTCGTTCATGTCGAACAGCAGGGCCTTGTAGCGATGGAGAGGGGGAACCATTGGAGGCAATGGTGCCTGATCCGTGCCACAGGTGGCTCGCAAAGACGGGCCGCACCGGGCTGTGCGCTTTTCCTGATGTGCCCGCCACAAAACCCCTCGCTGGACAATGCGAATGAGAATGCATATCATTTTATTCGCCTGAGTACGCTACGCCCCGTCCACCGCAAAAGGCTCCCACCAGGAGCATTGCCATGGACCTGCGCCACGCAGCCAGCCTTTCGACCACCCCTGCCGCCCGGGACGCCCTGGCGCCCGAGCCCGCCACGCTGGCGCATTGGGAGCGCACGCTGCAGCGCGCCAATGCCGCCCTGCGCATGGACCAGCCCGTGATGGCGCTGGCCTACCAGCAGCAGGCGCTGGTGCTGGCCTTGCGCATCGTGCAGGCGCCGCCCGCCGGCCGGGAGGACGACTGCATTGCCGCCCTGGTGGTTTCGCACCTGAACCTGGCCGATCTGCAGGCCGAAGCCGGCGCGCTGGACGAGTCGGCGCAACTGCTGTGCAGCGTGCACGCCACGCTGCTGGGCCTGATGGCCGATGGCAGCCGCGGCGCCGCGCTGCAGCAGGCAGCCTGGCGCCAAAGCCGCGAGACCCACGCCGCATTGCTTCGCCATGTGCAGGCGCATGGCGCGCACCCCGACACCACGGCCGTGCTGGCCGGCGCCCGGGGCGTGCTGCGGGGCACGGCGCACTGAGCCGGCTGTCTACCGATTACCCCACCCCTGAAAGGAACCCATGCCCTATACCTTGCCTGCCTTGCCCTATGCCTATGACGCGCTGGAGCCCCACATCGATGCCCGCACGATGGAGATCCACCACACCAAGCACCACCAGACCTACATCAACAACCTGAACGCCGCGCTGGATGGCACGCCCCACGCCGGCCTGCCGGTGGAGGAGCTGGTGGCCTGCATTGCCCGGCTGCCCGAGAACCTGCAGGGCCCCGTGCGCAACAACGGCGGCGGCCATGCCAACCACAGCCTGTTCTGGACCGTGATGTCGCCCACCGGCGGCGGCGAGCCGCAGGGCGCGCTGGCCGATGCCATCCAGGCGGACCTGGGCGGCTTCGACGCCTTCAAGGACGCCTTCACCAAGGCCGCGCTCACGCGCTTTGGCAGCGGCTGGGCCTGGCTCAGCGTGAACAGCGCCGGCAGGCTGGTGGTGGAAAGCTCGGGCAACCAGGACAGCCCGCTCATGGCCGGCCCGCTGTCGGGCAACACCCCCATCCTGGGCCTGGACGTGTGGGAACACGCCTACTACCTGCAGTACCAAAATCGCCGCCCCGAATACATCGCGGCGTTCTATAACGTAGTGGACTGGGCCGAGGTGGCGCGCCGCTACGCCGCCGCGCGCGGCTGAATCCATCCGCCTAGCCCGACCCCTGCCGGAGCCGAACCCATGAACGTTCCCCCGCCGTCCCCTGACAACGCCGCGCTGTCTGCCGGCCTGACGCCTCCTGCCCGCCAGCCCTTGCATTGGCGCCAGTGGCTGGGCCTGGCCATCGTGCTCACCGGGGGCGTGGTCGGCACGCTGCAGGTATGGCAATGGATCGCGGGCCAGCCGGTGGTGCTGTCGGCGCTGCTGGGCGGGAGCGCGGCCGCCCTGGCCACGGCCCTGGGCACCTTGCCGGTGATGCTCTCGCAGCGCATCTCCGAACGCACGCAGGACACCATGTTCGGCTTTGGCGCGGGCGTGATGCTGGCGGCCTGCTCGTTCTCGCTCATCATCCCGGGCATCAATGCCTCGCGCGCGGCCGGGGCCGGCGCCTGGGAGGCGGGCGGCACCATGGGCGCCGCCATCCTGCTCGGCGCGCTGGTGCTGCTGCTCATGGAGCGCCTGCTGCCGCACGAGCACTTCATCAAGGGCGTGGAGGGCGGGCAGATCTCGCGCACGCTGCGCCGCACCTGGCTCTTCGTGTTCGCGATCGCCCTGCACAACCTGCCCGAGGGCCTGGCCATCGGCGTGGGCTATGCCAGCGGCGATGCCGTGCGTGCGGGTGCCCTGGCCACCGGCATCGCCATCCAGGACGTGCCCGAAGGCCTGGTCGTGGCCGTGGCACTGCTGGCGGCCGGCTACAAGCGCTGGCTGGCCGTGGGCCTGGGCATGGCCTCGGGCCTGGTGGAACCGCTGGGCGCCGTGCTGGGCGCTGCCGTGGTCAGCTACTCGGTGAGCCTGCTGCCCTGGGGACTGGGCTTTGCCGCTGGCGCCATGCTGTTCGTGATCAGCCACGAGATCATCCCCGAGTCGCACCGCAAGGGCCACGAGGCCTGGGCGACCGGCGGGCTGATGCTGGGCTTTGTGATCATGATGGTGCTCGACACCGCCCTCGGCTGATCCCGGGCAGGCGGTCCCACAGGCCACGGCGCGCAAATTGCCGTGGCCTTTGTGCTTTTCAGGGCAGGGCGTCGTAGGCTTGCTTGAGCGCCGGGGCCAGCGACTGGAGCGAGGTTGCGGTGGTGTTGCCCGCGTTGCGGCCCTCCACCGAACGCACACGCCCCTCGTTGAGGGCGCGGGCCATCTCGGCCAGCAGATGGGCCAGGTCGGGCGCAATGCCGGCCTGGGCCATGCCCTCGGCAGCAGCCTCATAAGGCAGTTGCTGGTAGGCCAAGCCCGGCTGGCCGATGACTTCGCCCACAAAAGCGGCGAGCTGGTCGTGGCTCAGGTCGCCGGGGCCCAGCAGCTCGCGCACGCTGTGGCCGGTCCAGCCACGCTGGTTCAGCGCGGTGGTGGCCGCATCGGCGATGTCGCGCGTGGCGATCATGGGGATGGGCAGATCGGGTGCAAAGGCATCGGCCAGGCTGCCGCCGTACTTCACACCGGACAGCAGGTTGAACAGGCCTTCATAGAACATGGCCGGGCGCAGCCTGAGCACATGGCTGTGCTGCAGGGTGGCCAGGCGCTGTTCCTGCTCGTGCAGGCTGACCAGCACACCCGTGCCGGCAGGCTGCTCGGCGCCCAGGCTGCTGAGCGCCACCACATGCGGCACACGCGCGGCCTGCAGTGCCGCCACGATGGCCTGGCCCTGCGTGCGTTGCAGCGCCATGAAACCGGAGGCCGTGGGATCGAAAGGCATCATGGCGTAGACGGCGTAGGTGCCTTCGAAAGCGCGGGTGAGGTAGGCCGGGTCGGCGGCATCACCCACGTGCACCTGCGCACCCTGTTGCCGCAAGGCGTCGAGCCGCTCGGCCGAGCGGCCCATGGCGCGCACGCGGTGGCCCAGTGCGAGGAGGTTGCGGGCGATCACGCTGCCCGTGTGGCCGGTGGCACCCATCACTGCGATGTCTGACATGTGGAACTCCAAGGGGTTGTGGAACAAACAGGCCTCCAGTGTCTCGGCCAACCCCAGGTATGCCAATGATGAATCAACGGTGTTTTTTGATTATTCGTCCAGATCGGATTAGGATGCGGGCATGGACATCCAGGTTGAAGCCGCCTCTGCCGCCACCGATCCGCTGGGCCGGGCCCTGCACTTGTTGCGCATGACGGGGGTGATCTACTGCTACTCCTACCTGCACCCGCCCATGGGCATTGCGCTGCCGCCGATCCCGGGCTGCCTGATGTTCCACGCTATCACGGCCGGCGAATGCTGGCTGCGCGTGCCGGGCGCCGAACCCGTGCTGCTGCGCGCGGGCGATTTCGCGCTGGTGCCGCGCGGCGAGGGGCACGACCTGCTGTCCACCGCCACCTCGCAGGCCGACGATTTCTTCGAGCTGCCGCGCGTGCAGCTTGGCGGGCGCTTCGAGATCATGCGCCACGGCGAAGGCAGCGCGCCGGTCTCCATGGTCTGCGGCGCAGTGCGTTTTGACGACGTGCTGGCCCGCCGCCTGGTGCATGCGCTGCCGCGCCAGATCGTGCTGGGCGGGCAGTCGCTGGGGCCCTCGAACTGGCTCGCGCCCATCCTGGCGCTGCTGCAGGCAGAGGTACAGCACCTGCGGCCCGGCGGCGAGGCCGTGGCCACGCGCCTGGCCGATGTGCTGGTGCTGCAGGCCATCCGCACCTGGCTGCAGAACGACCCGGGCGCGCGCACCGGCTGGCTGGGGGCCCTGCAGGACGCCCAGCTCGGCCCAGCCCTGGTGCTCATGCACGAGCAGCCCGGCACGCCCTGGACCCTGGCCTCGCTGGCCAGCGCCGTGGCCATGTCGCGCTCGGCCTTTGCCGCGCGCTTCGCGGCATCGGTGGGCATGCCGGTGATGCAGTACCTGACCCTGTGGCGCATGGCGCTGGCCCAGTCGCGCCTGCAGGAGGGGCAGGTGCGCCTGGCCGAACTGGCCGACAGCCTGGGCTACCAGTCGGAGGCGGCGTTCAGCCGCGCGTACAAGCGCTGGTCGGGGCGTTCGCCGGGGAGCGAGCGACGGGTGGAGACGGCTGTCTTGGTTTAGCCAAAGAACCAGTAGCAGACCGCAATCGCTGCAATGACCCCCGCCAGCTCCGCCAGGAGCGCACACGCCACCGCGTGCCGCGCACGCTGTATGCCCACGGCACCGAAATACACCGCCAGCACATAGAAAGTGGTCTCGGTGCTGCCCTGGCTGATGGCCGCCGCGCGCGCGGCGAAGCTGTCCACGCCCTGGGTCTGCATGGTCTCGATCAGCATGGCGCGGGCGGCGCTGCCAGAGAAGGGCTTGACCAAGGCGGTGGGCAGTGCGTCCACGAAGCGCGTGTCGGCGCCGACCGCCTCCACGCACCAGCGGATGGCGTCGAGCACGTAGCCCAGCGCGCCCGAGGCGCGGAACACGCCCACGGCGCAGAGCATGGCCACCAGGTAGGGC
>NZ_JBKDTZ010000282.1:0-20900 GCF_046339755.1 Acidovorax sp.
TGCGTCGATCTGGTCGTATGCCTTGGCTTCGCCGCCGAACTTGGCCGACAGCACCGTGGCGATGGCCGCCGTCAGGGTCGTCTTGCCGTGGTCCACGTGGCCGATCGTACCCACGTTGACGTGGGGCTTGGTCCGTTCGAACTTACCTTTTGCCATTTTTCCGACTCCGAAAAAAATCTACAACTACACAACGAAATTTCGGCGCACCCGAACAAACTTCGGGTGCGCCTGAAGGTGGTGCCCATGGCGGGAATCGGACCCGCGACCTCTCCCTTACCAAGGGAGTGCTCTACCACTGAGCCACATGGGCATTGAAACCGCTTGCGCGACCTCAAAAAAACTTCTTCTCAACCAACCAGCAAACTGAACAATGGAGCGGGAGACGGGAATCGAACCCGCGTCATTAGCTTGGAAGGCTAGGGTTCTACCATTGAACTACTCCCGCACAGCCAACTTACCACTGGCCTTGCGGCCCCAACCCCCAAGGGCTTGCCGCAACCTGCTTTCATCTGCTTCTACTGGTGGAGGGGACTGGATTCGAACCAGTGTAGGCGTAAGCCAACAGATTTACAGTCTGCCCCCTTTAGCCACTCGGGCACCCCTCCGGAGAATCTCGAATTATAGCACTGGTTTTTTACGCTTCCGAGAGAACTCGCACGAAAAACCCCAACACCACGTTTCGCCCGGGTCGCCACGCCTTGCCGCCGATGCATGCACTGGCCGTTGCCACCCGAGACTGCGATTCTATGCCAGCTGCAAATGTCCCGGCAACTCAGTCGTGCATGTGCACAAAAAAATGGCCCCGCCTCAACCACAATCCCACACCAAGCGGCGGTCCTCCTACGGATTTGCATTCGACCGTATGACCAGACGGGCGCCGCTGACAGCGCTGCAGCGCGGCAAGGCGAACCAACTCTCGTTGGCGGTTGAAGGCAAATCCGTATCAGGGGTCCGAACGCCGGTGGATGCGGATGGGCTGCTCCTTTGCAGGCGCTGGTGGCGGGGCATCGCAGCCGTCGCAGCCGCAGCCGGCACTGGCACGCAACGCCACCTTGCCGAAATAGCGCGCCAGGAAGCCCGGCAGCGGCAGGCGCAACGCCGCCCGCGCAAGTGCGCGGCGGGCCACCGCGGGTGCCAGGCTCCAGCCCGCATACACGGCGCAGGCAGCCACGAGCACCAGCACAATCAACATCTGTCCTTGCATATCAGCCTCCACCCAGCGCCAGGGCAATCCGGTAGGTCGCAAAAGCTGCCGCATAGGCGAGCGCGAACTGGTAGCCGGCCATCAGCGCCGGGTAGCGCCAGGAATTGGTCTCGCGGCGCACCACGGCCAGGGTCGACAGGCACTGCGGCGCGAACACGAACCAGGCCAGCAGCGACAGCGCCGTGGCCAGCGGCCAGCTCTGCGCGATCACGGGGGCCAGCGCATCGGCGACCGTATCGCCCGCAGCCGACAGCGCATACACCGTGCCCAGGGCCCCTACCGCCACCTCGCGCGCAGCCAGGCCAGGCACCAGGGCGATGGAAATCTGCCAGTTGAAGCCGATGGGCGCAAACACATGCTGCAACGCCTGGCCCAGCCAGCCCGCGGCGCTGTACTGGATCGCGGCGCCGGTGGCACCATCCGGTGGCGCTGGGTAGCTCGACAGGAACCACAGCACCACCGTCAGCGCGAAGATGATGGTGCCCACGCGCACGATGAAGATGCGCGCACGCTCCCACAGGCCCAGCATCAGATTGCGCGGGCTGGGCATGCGGTAGGGCGGCAGCTCCAGCATCAGCGGCTGGTAGCTGCTCTTCATCCAGATGCGCTTGAACAGCCAGGCCACCAGCATGGCCGACACCACCCCCGCCACGTACAGGCCGAACAGCACCAGCCCGCGCAGGTCGAACCAGCCCACCGGGGTGGCCGGAACGAAAGCCCCGATCAGCAGCGCATACACCGGCAGCCGGGCCGAGCAGGTCATCAGCGGCGCAATCATGATGGTGGCCAGGCGGTCCTTCCAGGGGCCGATGGTGCGCGTGGCCATGATGCCCGGCACCGCGCAGGCAAAGCTCGACAGCAGCGGGATGAAGGCCCGGCCGGAGAGCCCCACCTTGCCCATCAGCCGGTCCAGCAGGAACGCCGCGCGCGGCAGGTAGCCCGAATCCTCGAGCACCAGGATGAAGAAGAACAGAATCAGGATCTGCGGCAGGAACACCAGCACCCCGCCCGCGCCCGCGATCACCCCATCCACCAGCAGGCTGCGCAGCGGCCCGTCGTCCATGTTTTCGGTGATCTGGGCGCCCAGCCAGGCCATGGTGCCCTTGATCGCATCCATGGGCCAGTTGGCCCAGGCGAACACGGCCTGGAACATCAGGAACAGCAGCAGCGCCAGCACCAGCAGGCCCCACACCGGGTGCATCACGACCGCATCCAGCCGGGTCTGCACCCGCTGGTTGCGCCCGCCCGCAGGTGCCGCCAGCGCCAGGATGCGGCGCACCTCTCGCTGCAGGTCGCCTGCCGACGCCGCCGCCTGCACGGCCGCCGGAACGGCTGGCGGCGCGGCCACGCCGTGCCGGTCCAGCTGGGCAGCGATTTCGGCCATCAGCGCCGCATGGCCGTCGCGCCTGACGGCAACCGTCTCCACCACCGGGCAACCGAGTTCGGCCGACAGGCGCGGCACGTCGATCCGGAGCCCCTGCGAGCGCGCCACATCGGCCATGTTGAGCGCCAGCAGCATGGGGCGGCCCAGCCGGCGCACCTCCAGCACCAGGCGCAGGTTCATGCGCAGGTTGGTCGCATCGACCACGGCCACGAGCAGGTCGGGCATCGCCTCGCCGGCACGCTGCCCCTCGATCACCTCCAGCGTCACCTGCTCATCGGGCGTGGCCGGATTCACGCTGTAGGTGCCGGGCAGGTCGATCACCGAGGCCGAGCGCCCACCGCCCAGCTGGGTCAGGCCGGTCTTGCGCTCCACCGTGACGCCGGCGTAGTTCGCCACCTTCTGGCGCGCGCCGGTCATCAGGTTGAACAGGGCTGTCTTGCCGCAGTTGGGATTGCCCACCAGGGCCAGGCTGGGCAAGGTGGCTGCAGCGAGGGAAGGTCCTTGGCCCGTCATGCCAGACGCACCTCGATGCACTGAGCCTCCAGCATGCGCAAGGCAAATTGCGTGTCGCCAATCTGCACCGCAATCGGCTCCATCCCGCCGGGGCCACGGCGCAGCACGGTGAGTGGCTCGCCCTGCAGAAATCCGAGCTCTCCCAGCCGGCGCAGCGCCGTGGCGTCGATCAAGGGATTGGAGGAGGCGATGCCCTCCACCACGGCTCGGGCGCCATTGGGAAGATCAGGTAGTTTCATGGAGCATGCCCTCCGCGGCCCCACGCACCGTGCCGTGGCGCCCGCCGGGCAGAACGAGAATTAGTTGTATTTACATATTAGAGCACGGAAGAATTGGCCTTTGGCGTGCATCCATTGCTCGCCAGCGCCACCTCCGCAGCATCCTCGCAGGTGCATGGAATCGGGAGCGCGCGCCGAAGTTCCCCCGCCGCGGGCGGGCCCCACCGGAATCCTAAGCGGCGATCGTCCACCACGTTGAACTCGAACCGGGACTGCACGGCCACCTTCTCCGGCAGCGTCACCACCAGGTAGCCGGCCAGTGCTGCCAACGTCTTGCAGGGCTTCACGGACAAGCTGCTGGGCATTGCCCAGCCGATGCGCCTGAGCATGACGCAAACCCAAGGCAGGGAGATAAGCATGCACGAGAAGCTCAGCGAGCAAACCGGCATAGCGGTGTACTTCTGCGACCCGCACAGCCCCTGGCAAAGGGGCTCCAACGAGAACATGAATGGCCTGGTGCGCCAGTACCTGCCCAAGGGGACGGACCTGAGTGTCTACAGCCAGCAGCAGCTCGATGCGATAGCCGATGAGATCAACGACCGCCCAAGAAAAGGGCTGGGGGGTACGATCACCGCTGGCCGTGTACCGCGAGTTGCTGATCAACAACCCGCAGCACTCCACCCTTGTTCATTGAAATCCAGGGTGTTGCGCTTCGCTTTTTGAATCCGCCCAATTGACAGTTCGCCAAAAGTGTCTACCTCCCAAACAGCAGTGGTCAGCGATGTCATTGGCAAGCACATCACTGCACCACAATGCCACCAGTGCCTTGAAATGCCTGCCACCGACACACTGAACCCACGTTGATCCAAAAAGAAAGCACCGCATGCAACCAAATCGGCAAAGCTTGGGAGTTCTCACTCTCAGCGCACTGGGAGTCGTCTACGGCGACATCGGCACCAGCCCCCTGTACACGATGAAAGAGGTCTTCAACCCAGCCCACTCACTCGCGCTGGACGCAGCGAACATCATCGGAGCTGTCTCGACGATCCTGTGGGCTCTGATGGTTGTGGTCACACTCAAATACGTGGTGCTGATCCTTCGGGCCAACAACCGGGGCGAAGGCGGGATCATGGCGCTCACGGCATTGGCAGCGAAGGCTGCGGGAAGCACTCCCAGGCGCCACACGATCCTGCTGCTGGTCGGCGTGCTCGGGGCATCCCTCTTCTACGGCGATGCCGTCATCACCCCTGCCATCTCGGTGCTGAGCGCCATGGAGGGCCTGGAGACGGCAACGCCGGCGCTCAAGCCCTATGTGCTTCCGATTTCGACGGCTGTGATCATCGGCCTGTTCCTCGGGCAGCGCTTTGGGACCGCCATCGTCGGCAAGCTGTTCGGCCCCATCGTGGTCCTCTGGTTCTCCGTGCTAGCTGTCACGGGTCTCGTGCAGGTTGTCCAGAATCCTGCCATCCTGGCCGCGCTCAACCCGTTGAGGGCCCTTGAATTCATGCAGGCCCGCGGATGGCACCTGTTTGTCGTCATGGGGGCCATCGTCCTTGCGCTGACGGGTGCCGAGGCGCTGTACGCCGACATGGGGCATTTCGGCAAGAAGCCGATCCGTCTGGCCTGGAATACCTTCGTACTGCCGTCACTGGCACTCAACTACATGGGCCAGGGTGCCTTGCTGATGGGTGACCCCTCCGCGCTAGAGAACCCGTTCTTCAATCTTTTCCCGTCCTCCTGGCTGATCCCTGCCGTAGTGCTCGCCACGCTCGCCTCCGTGATTGCCTCCCAGGCCACGATCTCCGGTGCCTAATCCCTGACCAAGCAGGCCATCCAGCTCGGCCTGCTGCCACGCATGCGGATTTTTCACACGTCCGCAGAGGAGGTCGGGCAAATCTACGTTCCTTTCGTCAACTGGAGCGTGATGGTTGGTGTACTGCTGGCAATGGTGGGCTTTGGTAGTTCCTCCGCGCTGGCATCGGCCTACGGCATCGCGGTGACGGTCACGATGCTCATTACCACCTTGCTCACGTTCTTCGTCGTGCGGCATGCTTGGAAGTACCCGCTGCCGCTTGCGCTGGCCGCCACCGGGGTGTTCCTGCTGGTCGATGCCGTGCTGGTGATCTCCTGCGCGCTCAAGTTCTGGCAAGGCGGCTGGTTCCCGATCGTGCTGGGCATCGTCATCTTTGCGGTGATGGCCACATGGCGCCGGGGCCGGGAGCTGTTGATGGAGCACATCCAGCGTGACGACCCTGAACTGCTGCCATTTATCACGGCCCTGGCCGCCGACGAGAATGCACGCCGCACGCCAAGGACTGCGGTCTATGCCGTGGCCAATCCCGATACCGTGCCCCAGGCGCTGCTGCACAACCTCAAGCATTACCAGGTCTTGCACGAGCAAAACCTCATATTGACAGTGCGTTTCCAGGAGGTTCCATGGGTGCCGGAAGAAGAGCGCCTGCAGGTGCAACCGCTGGTTGACGGGTTCTGGAAGGTGCAGGTGAATTTCGGCTTCAAGGACGAGCCCGATGTGCCGCGTGCCCTGCGCCTCTGTGCGGGCCAAGGCCTGCAGATCGATGAGTTCCAGCTCTCCTACTTCCTGAGCCGGGAGATCGTGATCCCGACGCGGGGAGCGGGGATGGTGCACTGGCGCGAAGCGCTGTTCTCGGCGATGGCACGCAATGCCGGCAGCATCGGCGACTTCCTGCGGCTTCCCCACAATGGCGTGGTGGAGTTGGGAACCCGCGTGCAGATTTGAGGCCGGGCCGCGGCCGATCAACGGGCATGCGCGGCCTACCCCGGCCTGGTGCTACAACCAACCCGCCTTGCGGAACCGATAGTAGACATAGGAACAAACGCTGGCGATGAGCAGCAGCGCGGCCGGGTAGCCATAGCGCCACTTCAGCTCGGGCATGTTTTCAAAGTTCATGCCCCAAACACCTACGAATGCCGTGCAGATCGCAAAGATACCGGCCCAGGAAGCAAGGCGCTTGGTGATTTCATTGTCTTCGATGGTCACCATGGACAGGTTGACCTGGATGGCAGTCCCAATGGTGTCGCGCATCCCATCGATCAGGCCGTTGATGCGGATCAGGTGGTCCACAACGTCCCGGAAGTATTCCTGCGAACCCATGCAGATCTGGGGTACGCGCCCGCCATGCAGTTTGCCCACCCCTTCCACCAGCGGCGAAACCGCGTGCTTGAGGAGCATGACCCGTTGCTTCAGGTGATACAGCTGTTCTATGCTGTCCCGAGCCGCCTTCTTGGTGAAGATCTGGTGTTCGATCTTCTCCAGCTCGACCTCCAAGGCATCGATGATGGGAAAATACCTGTCTACCACCGCATCCATCAGCGCATACAGAACGAAGCCCGAGCCGTGGCGCAACAAGTCAGGCTCTCTCTCGCATCGATCCCGCACGCCCAGAAAGCCCTGCTTGCTGCGGTTCCGAACCGAAAGCACGTAGTTGGGGCCGACGAAGACGTCAACCTCGCCCTCGTTGAAATGGCCTGGCCTTTCGGGCTCGGGCTCCAGCAGGTGCATGACCACGAACAGCGATGAACCGTACTCCTCCACCTTGGGTCGCTGGTGACCGTGGTGCGCGTCCTCGACGGCCAGTTCGTGCAGGCCAAATTCCTCGCGCATTTCGGCCAGCTCTTGGGGAGTCGCATCCGCCAGCGCGACCCACACGAAGCAGCCCGGCCTGGCAATGTAGTCGCTGATGTCGGCGACAGGGATGTCGGCCACCTTGGAACCGTTTTCGTAGGCAACGCAATTGATGAGCATGGGGGATCCTCCTGGTTACTCGTACCCTGGATCCGGATGTTGCCACGCTGACTATCGGTCTTGGAGACAGGGGTTCACTGAAGCCTGCTGGACTTGGGCCTTGCGGCGTCATGCACCAGGCGGGGCAGCACCTTCACGTAGACCAGCTCCACCAACATCTGCTGGCCTCACGGCCGGTACCTGCGGCACAGCGCCTGGGATTGCAAGGCCCAGCGGCACTACGGCCAAGGAATTGCGCGTGACCGCACTGAACGCAATCACCTGCCCCTGATCCGCAGGCAGCAGGCAGCAGGCAGCAGGCACAGCTCATGGTGAACCCATGGTCCGCGCACAGCTCTACCAGGTCGTTCATTGCGTCGTCGAAATGCCCGCTTACAAACGTGAGCTCCGCCAGCAGGTAGTCTTCGCCTTCATCGACCAGCACCCGGATGCTCCGGTCTGCATCCAGGGCGCGTCACACGGAGATGGCGCTCAGCGCGTCGGTGGCCGGATTGGCAGGAGTGCCCAGGCGCTCTTTGGCGTCGCGGGTGCATCGATAGGACTGGGAAATGCTTCGCCTGCGTTCCATGGCGATGCCCTGCGTTGCACAAGCCGCCAGCAAAGCACAGTATGTACGGGCCTGCAATAGCGGCCCGCCGCGGAGGTCTATCCGGCAGCCAGAGACAGCAACGGTGCACCCTGTGCAGCAGGATGCGCCGCACTGGAGTGGAAGCGCCGTTCCACCTGCTTGAGGAAGTGCGAAAGCAGCATCACGTACAGCGCATCGCCCAGGGCTGCATCCTCCACGCCCACATCAAGGTTGGGGTTGTCATTGATCTCGATGACGTACACGCCCGAAGCTGTGGATTTCAGGTCCACGCCATAGAAGCTGTTGCCCACAAGCCGAGCGGAGTTGACCGCGGCATCGAGCACCTCGGGCGGCACCTGGTCGAGGGGCACCGCCTGCACCCGCCCTTCGGTGTACTTGCCGTTGTCGGCATGCTGCAGTATCTGCCAGTGCCCGTCGCACATGAAATACTTAGCCGCGAAGACCGCTTGCCCGGACAGCACGCCGATGCGCCAATCGAAGTCGGTGTACATGAACTCCTGCAGCAGGATGATCTCGGACTCCCGGAGCATGTCCTTGGCGATATCGTGCAGGTGCTCGAAGCTGTCGGCCTTCTTGACACTGCGGCTGAACGCACCATCCGGAACCTTCACGACCAGCGGGTAATTCAGCCGGTTGTGCATGTCGCCGATGGTACGCCTGCTGGCCATGTGGGTCATCGGCGTGGCGATGGCGTTCTCGCGCAGCAGCTCGGCCAGGAAAGCCTTGTTGGTGCAGCGCAGGATGGAACCTGGGTCATCGATGACCGGCATGCCTTCGGCCTCGGCCTTCTTGGCAAACTGGAAGGTGTGGTGAGTGCCGGCCGTGGTCTCGCGGATAAACAGCGCATCGAACTGCGTGAGCCGCGAGAAGTCCTTCTTCTCGATGAGCTCAACGGCGATCCCCATGTCCTGTCCCACGTCCACCAGCTTCTTGAGCGTCTTGAGGTTGGAGGGCGGCAACGGGTCGGTGGGGTCATGCAGCACCGCCAGGTCCATCCTGGGCGATGGCATGGCGATCAAGGGGCGCCAGCTGCGGCGGGTGTACTGGCGCAGCGCCTGCACGAACACCTCGTCCCGCGAGGTGTCCACGTCGCGCAGATCCAATGCCTGCATGCCTCCGATCTGCCAGCACATGGACTGCTCCTGCCGCTCGAGCGTCATTTCCAGCAGCGGGCAGCGAAACAGCTCAAAGCTCTTGCGCGCGAGCGCAACCAGGTCAGGGTCCTCGATGGCACCAAAGAACACGTGCAGCGTGAGCGTGTTCACCGACCGCGGAATCGCCTTGAGGGGTCCGATCAGCCGGTTGAGCTGAGCCAGGGCGGCGGGCTGCATGCGCTTGCGCTGGAGGCTGAGGATCGTGTCCACGCTCGGCGTCACGCGATCGCCGCGGGCCTCTGCGAGCAGCGAGCAGTAGTAGCCCATGCTGAGATAGCCATAGGTTCGGCACAGGTTGGTGACCTTGCGCAACTGCCCGCGTGCGCCCGGCTCTTCAGCGACGAACTGGTCTGCGGTGATGACCTTGAGGCCCGCCTCATCCCATCGGAAGTCGGCGAGCTTTTCCACAACGATCACGTGTTCTGAGGACAATTTATTTCTTTCCAGAGATGATGACCGCCGCCGTACGCCTTCGGCGTCCGTATCTGGCGATCTTTTTGAACTCCCCCAGGCTGATGGACATGCCGCCATCGGGGTCGCTGGAGCGGACCATGGGGTCGAGAAGGCGAAAAACTGCGCCGTCGAAGCCGACGATCACCACCCAATGGGGCGTTTTCTCGCCATGCAGCCGCCACAGGCTGATGAGCACGATGGGCAGCCTCCCGGCGCGCAGGTGCTCGATCAGGCTTTCGGGAGACACGGGTCGGGCATAGATGGGAACCTGGTGCTCCACCAACTCGGAGCGGAAGTCGTTCTCCACCAGCTGGATCACGCCCTTCTTGTGCGGGTCACGAACGCTGTCCATGAAGAGCGATGCCCCCGCGGCCGCATACACGGACACCTCGAAGCCACGCCGCAACGCCGAGTTGGCCAGACCGAAAGGGCCACAACCACCATGGCCTGCGGCCATGAACACGGTCGTGGCTTCGCGCCACAAGCGGATCTCCGCCGCTTGGTTCATGGGCAGGGAAGGGTCCATGGCCGACATTGCCATCATCAAGGCGCAGGGTCCGCACGTGAAATCCAGCGTCTGGGCGTAGTGGCGCACCGCGTAGGCCGCGCCTCCCAGAGCACCATCGAACACGTCGCGCTGAAAGCACAGGGCGTCCTGGCCGTCTTCGTAGTACCCGGTCTTGCGGCCGGACTGCATGAAGCCATGGCGCTGGAACAATCGATGCGCCGACACATTGTCCAGCCTGCTTTCCAGCCGCAGTACCGCGCACCCCGCCTGCCTCGCGTCGCCCAGTGCAGCAGCCAGCAATTGGCCCGCAATGCCTGCGCCACGCATGGCCGGATCCACCGCAATGGAATAGAGACGCGCCACCGACGATCCCCGGCGGCGCAATACCACGCAGGCACCGTGCAGCCCCACCTCAGAGCGGCACACAAGAACATGTGCAGAGGAACTGGCCAACAAGCGTTGCCAGCTTCGCAGGGAGATCCGGTCTCCATCGAATGCAGAGCGCTCCAGCCTGTCCAGTTCCGCCAGATCGTTGGCAACTGCCGACGCCACCCCACCGGCTTGGACGGAGCGCTTCATCGCAGGCCTCGGTGCGCTCTGCGCGCTTTCCAGTCCGGCAGCTTCAAGGCCAGCCATGCGGCGGCTATCGGCACGACCAACACCAGCAAGGCAAGCAGTATGTGCAGCAGGTCACCCATGGCTCAGCCATTCACGGCGCACGGGCACGGCGGCCCCAGTAGCCGCAGCCACATCACGGGAGCTCAGTGGCATCGGCGTACCTCGTCCCTGCTGACGCGGGAAACCCTGCCGAACTGGACGGTCGGGAACGCAACCGTCAAGCTGCGCATGGCCTCTTGCAGGTCGTCGAGATGCACGTGCAGGGTCACGGTCGCCCTTTGGCGCACAGGATCCACAGCAAGACCATACCCGCGCAATTGCGCTCCCAGCACGCTGTGCAGCTTTACGCGCAAGCCCTGCGCATTGGTGCATGGTGCGACGAGGGGCAGTTCCACCAAGGGACTGGAATCGGCAGCAGCATCGTTACCGATGGGCAGTGCAGTGATCCGATGCAGGCCGGTACCGGGACATTTCTGAAGCATGCTTTCCGCCATGAGACTCCTTGTTAGAGAGACGCTCAGGGAAGTGTTGAACATGCATTCAGTCTAGGAAGATCGGCGTAAAGGTGTCGTAAAAACGGCAGGTCCGGGCGTTAAATCGCTGTCAAGACACCATGCCACGGGACAGGACGCGCAGCGCTGAGCAGCGCTGCGCGTACAGCGCTACACCGAAAGCCTGTACCCCACGCCCGACTCGGTCAACAGATGCCGCGGCTGGGCCGGATCGGCCTCCAGCTTCTGCCGCAGGTGACCCATGTAGATGCGCAGGTAGTGGTTCTGGTCCGAGCGCATCGGCCCCCAGACTTCGCGCAGCAGCTGCTTTTGCGTGATGACACGCCCTGCATTGGCGATCAGCACCGTCAGCATCCGGTACTCGGTGGGTGTGAGGTGCACCTCCACACCTGCGCGGCGCACCACGCGCGCACTGCGGTCCACTTCCACGTCGCCAAACTGGAACGCAGGCTCCGTCCCATCCGCGGTCAGCCCGTTGCCATTGGCCACCCTCGGGCGCCTCAGATTGGCTCGCACCCGTGCCAGCAGCTCTCCGGTCCCGAAAGGCTTTGTGAGGTAGTCGTCCGCGCCTGCATCGAGGGCATTGATCTTGTCAGCCTCATCCGTGCGCGCCGACAGGACGATGATGGGCACGGCCGACCAGCCCCTCACATCGCGGATCAGGTCGATGCCGTCGCCATCGGGCAGGCCCAGGTCCAGCACCAGCAAGTCTGGCTGGCGGGTTCCGGCGGCGGACAGGCCCTCGCGCAGCGTGGCGGCCTCGTTCACCTGCCAGCCTTCGGCCTCCAGAGCGCTGCGCACGAAACGCCGGATCTGCGGCTCGTCTTCCACCACCAGGACAGTACGTATTTGCATTCGCATCAGGGACACGAAAGGCCCTGCTCCATGTCTTCGAAATCCGGCGTTGGGGGTGGCTCCCGCCGGGCCAGAGTGATCGTGAACTGAGCCCCCCCGCCAGCCGCGCTGCCAGCAGAAATCGTGCCCCCATGCGCGTTCACCACGGCCTTGCAGATCGCCAGCCCGAGCCCGACGCCGGGCGTGGCCGATTCGGCCTGGCCGCGGGTGAACTTCTCGAACAGAGTGTGCTCCTTGCCGCGCACGGACGCCGGCAGGCCCGGTCCATGGTCCGAAACCGCCAGCACCAGGCTGCTCTCGGTCACTGAGGCTTTCACGACGATGGGCGAAGCACCGTACTTGGCCGCGTTCTCCAGCAGGTTGACGAGCACGCGCTCGACCAGCACCGGATCGAATTCGACCAGCGGCAGATCGGCTGGGATGTCGGTGCGCACGACTTTACCCTCCAGCGCCGGCCTGGCCGCCCGGATGGACGCACCCACCACCTCTTCGACCGATTGCCAGTCGCGGCGCAGGCTCACACTCTGGCCGGACACGTGGCTCTCCAAGCGTGCCATGTCCAGCAGATTGCTGACCAGAGCATTGAGCTGATGGGCCTGGTGCACGATGGACCGGGCCACCGCATCGCGCTCGTCGGCAGGGGCGCCCTGCAGGGACTCCGCCAGCGTGATGAGGGCGGTGAGCGGGGTCCGCACGTCGTGGGATACGGCACCCAGCAGTGCATTGCGCAGCCGCTCGGACTCCACGTCCACCACAGCCTTCTGCGCGATCTCGACATAGTGCACCCGCTCAAGCGCAATCGCAATCTGCCGCGCCTGGGTTTCCAGCTGCTGGGCTTGCTCCGGTATCAACAGCCAGCGGGGGTTGGCCGGTTCCAGCGCGAGCACCCCGCGCACCCGCATGGGTGCTTTCAGGGGCACGTAGCGCCAGCTCTGCGCAGCCAGGGTGCTGGTCGCCAGACCAGCGCTCTGTCCCTGGCGCAGCGTCCAGTCGGCCACGCTCTTGTCGAAGCCCTCCGGGAGGTCCTCGGGGTAGCGCAAGTTGTCGGTTTCATCCAATGCAACCACCACCGCCCGGCCACCGAAATGCTCCTGCACCGCGGCAGCGCCAATGTCGATGACCTGGCTGGTCTCCAGCGCGGCCGACAGCTCCCGCGTCAGATCGAACAGCGACTGGGCACGACGCTCCCGGCTGTTGGAAACCCCGGCCGCAAAGCGCAGTCCGGCCGTCAACTGCCCCACGAGCAGACCGACCCCCAGCATCACCGCGAAAGTGACGATGTACTGCACGTCGCTCACCGCGAACGACAGGCGGGGCGACACAAAGAAGAAATCGAAAGCCAGCACATTGAGCAACGCGGCCAGGGCGGCAGGAATGCGGCCGAAGCGCATGGCGACCGCCACCACGCCGACCAGGTAGAGCATCACGATGTTCGTCAGCTCTAGAACGCCATGCAGGGGTGTGGCGAGCAGCGTGACTGCAATGCTGACGCCCACTGCCCACAGGATGCCGGGCCACTTGGAGTGGGCGGCTTCGTCCGTCTCCAGCACGTCCACGCTGGAGCGGGGATTCTTCAAAGCCTGGGCCAGCCGCCGTGAACTGCTCGCATGCGCGGTCTCCACAATGTCAAGCGAGGGGGCCAGTTCCGCCAGCTCTCTTGCGACGTGCTTGGCCGGCAACCACTTTTGCCACCACTGCGCAGCCGCCGGTCGACCGAGCACCACGGTGGCGCAGTTCAACTGGAGCGCCTGGGCCGCCAGGACAGGCGCGACCCTGTCGCCGGTCAGTACAGCCGTTTCGGCTCCCAGCTCCTGCGCCAGCTGCAGCACGGCCAGGATCTTGTCCCGGCGCTTGGCGTCAAGGCGCTGCAGTCGAGGCGTTTCCACATAAGCCGCATGCCATTTGACGTTGAGCTGGCCTGACAGCCGTGCGGCCGTGCGCACCGTCTGGGCAGCATCCTCGTGCGGCCCCACACAGGCGAGAATGCTGCCCGACGTGTTCCATGCGGCGGCCACACCGCCGCCCGCACCGCCCGATTGTTCGATGCGCCAGCCCAGCACATCGTCCTCCACATGCTCCGCAGTGCGGCGCAGGGCGATCTCGCGCAGTGCAATGAGGTTACCCTTGCGGAAGAAGCTGCGCGCAGCACGATCCGCCTGCTGGGGTAAATAGACCTTGCCCGCACGCAGCCGAGCGATCAGTTCATCAGGCGTCGCATCGACGAGCACCACTTCATCCGCGTCGTCCAGCACCGTATCGGGCACCGTCTCGTGCACCCGGATACCGGTGATGGCGCCCACCGTTCCATTGAGGCTTTCAAGGTGCTGGACATTGAGCGCAGTCCAGACGTCGATGCCGGCGGCCAGCAGTTCCTGAACATCCTGCCAGCGCTTGGCATGGCGGGATCCCTGCACGTTGGAGTGAGCAAGCTCATCCACCAGGAGAATGGCCGGCTTACGTGCAAGGGCCGCATCCAGGTCGAATTCAGGGAGGAGCCGGCCACGGTACTCCACCTCCCTGAGAGGTATGGCCTCCAGGCCGCCCAGCAAGGCCGCGGTCTCTGCCCGGCCATGTGTTTCCACCACCCCGATCAGGATGTCGCGGCCCGCGCTGCGCTCGCGCTGCGCCGCACTGAGCATGGACCAGGTCTTGCCCACGCCCGCATTGGCGCCGAAGTAGATGCGCAGCTTGCCACGGCCGGTCTGCTCCTCCTGCGCGCGCAGTTGCGCGATCAGGGCATCGGGGTCCGGGCGTTGGATGTCAGCCATGGCAGTCCAGCCTCTGCCAGGTGCCCGGACATGCCGACGGAAAAAGGCCTACCTTCCTATCGCACATTGTCCAGCGCGATATTCAGTGCCAACACATTCACCCGCGCCTCACCCAGCAGACCCCACAGAGGACGCTCGGTGTGCTTGTCGATGACCGCGTTCACAGCGGTCACCGGCACGTTGCGTACCCGGGCCACGCGTGCGGCCTGGTACTGCGCGGCAGCCGGGCTGATGTGCGGATCGAGGCCGCTGGCAGACGCAGTGACCAGGTCCACAGGCACCACCGCCGTGTTGCCTGGATCGACCGTGCGCAACGCCTCCACACGCGCCTTGATGGCGTCGCTCAGGGCTGGATTCAGCGGTCCCTGGTTGGAGCCGCTGGAGGCACTTGCGTTGTAAGGCATGGGAGCAGTGGCCGATGGGCGGCCCCAGAAGTGGCCGGGATCTGAAAAATTCTGCCCGATCAGGGCCGATCCGACAACCTGGCCATTGCGCTGCACCAGGCTACCCGCAGCCTCCACTGGGAAGACGGTTTGTGCGGTCCGTGTGACGACGAGCGGGTAAAGCAAGCCGGTGAGCGCGCTCAGCACCACGAAGAGCACGATCGCGGGACGGAGAATGGTTTTCATCGAAGACTCCTCAGATCAGGCCAATGGCCGCAAGTACCAGGTCGATCAGCTTGATGCCGACAAAAGGCACCAACAGACCACCCAAGCCATAGATGGCCAGGTTGCGGCGCAGCAGCGCAGCCGCACCCACAGGGCGATAGCGCACTCCGCGCAGCGCCAGCGGAATCAGGAACACGATGACCAGGGCATTGAAGATCACCGCCGACAGGATGGCGGACGATGGGCTCGCCAGTTGCATCACGTTCAGGGCAGACAGCTGAGGATAGGTCGACACGAAGATCGCGGGGATGATGGCGAAGTACTTGGCCACGTCGTTCGCAATCGAGAAGGTCGTGAGCGAGCCGCGTGTCATGAGCAGGGCCTTGCCGGTTTCCACCACTTCCAGCAGCTTGGTGGGATTGGAATCGAGGTCCACCATGTTGCCGGCCTCCTTGGCCGCCTGCGTTCCCGAACCCATGGCCACGGCCACGTCGGCCTGCGCCAGCGCAGGGGCATCGTTGGTGCCATCACCAGTCATGGCCACAAGTCGGCCTTCGGACTGGTACTTGCGGATGAGGGCGAGTTTGTCTTCAGGGGTAGCCTCGGCCAGGAAGTCATCCACACCGGCTTCTGCAGCAATGTATGCGGCGGTGAGCTTGTTGTCGCCGGTGATCATCACAGTGCGGATGCCCATGCGGCGCAACTCGATGAAGCGCTCCTTGATACCGGCCTTGACCACATCCTTGAGCTCGACGACACCCAGCACCTGGCTACCTTCGGTGACCACCAGGGGCGTGCTGCCGCGCTGGGCGACCTGATCGGCCGCCACGCTCACTTCACGCGGCATGCTTCCGCCCAGGCTCTCGACATGGCGTGCAATCGCCTGCACCGCGCCCTTGCGCAGCATGGCGCCGGGACGACCCGTCGTGCTATCGGCCGGCAGGTCCACACCGCTCATGCGCGTCTGGGCGGTGAACGGAACCAGCACCACGCCTTCGGGGTTCTTGTCTTCGATATTGCCACCCTTGCGGGCCAGTTCGACGATGCTGCGCCCTTCGGGCGTCTCGTCGGCCAGAGAGGACAGCAAGGCAGCGCGGGCAAGGCGGGCCGGCGCTACGCCGGGGGCCGGCAGGAACGCACTGGCTTGGCGGTTGCCATGGGTGATGGTGCCGGTCTTGTCCAGCAGCAGCACATCAACGTCGCCAGCGGCCTCAACGGCACGGCCCGAGGTGGCGATCACGTTGGCCTGCATCATGCGGCTCATGCCCGCCACGCCCACGGCCGAGAGCAGTCCGCCGATGGTGGTCGGAATCAGGCACACCAGCAAGGCCACCAGCGCGGTGAGAGACACCACCGTACCGGCCTGGGAAGCCTGCACGCTGAAAATCGAGAACGGTAGCAGCGTGACCGTCACCACCAGGAACACGATCGTCAACGCGACCAGCAGAATGGTCAGAGCGATCTCGTTCGGTGTCTTCTGGCGCTTGGCCGCCTCCACCATGCCGATCATGCGGTCCAGGAAGGACTCACCAGGATTGACGGTGATACGCACCACGAGCCAGTCGGACAGCACGCGCGTGCCGCCCGTCACCGCCGAGAAGTCGCCGCCGGACTCGCGCACCACCGGTGCCGACTCGCCTGTGATGGCGCTCTCGTCGACGGAGGCCACGCCTTCAATGACCTCACCATCCAGCGGGATCACGTCACCCGCCTCCACCAGCACCACGTCACCGCGGCGCAGGTTGGTGGCCTGCTCTGGCAGAAAGGCGGAGCCGTGCACCGGCTCCTTGAGCTTCTTGGCCCAGGTTTCCTTGCGCAGGCCGCGCAGCGACGCCGCCTGGGCCTTGCTGCGGCCCTCGGCCAGGGCCTCGGCAAAGTTGGCGAACAGCACCGTGAACCAGAGCCAGATGGTGATCGCCAGCACGAAGGCCGGGCGCATGCTGGCATCCTCGGGCGAATTGAGCGCATGCACCCACAAGAGCGTAGTGAAGATGCTCCCGATGTAGACGATGAACATCACCGGGTTGCGCCATTGCACCATCGGGCTGAGCTTGGCCAGCGCACCCCAGAGTGCGGACTTCATCAGCACGGGATCCAGCAACGAAACAGAAGATTTTTTATCAGTCATCAGCAAACCCTCACTTTGCCCAAAGCACCAGGTGCTCGATCACAGGGCCCAGCGCCAGGGACGGCACATAGTTGAGAAGACCCACCAACAGCACGGTGCCGATCAACAGGACCACGAACAGCGGCCCATGGGTGGGCATGGTCCCCGCCGTTACCGGCAGGCGCTTCTTGGCGGCCAGGGATCCAGCGATGGCCAGAACCGGCACGATCACGCCAAAGCGGCCAAACCACATCGCCAGTGCCAGTAGCACGTTGTAGAACGGGGTGTTGGCCGACAGGCCGGCGAAGGCGCTGCCGTTGTTGTTGCCGGCCGAGGTCAGGGCATACAGGATCTCGGAGAATCCGTGCGCACCTGGATTGGCGATGCCAGCCTTGCCAGCGCCAGCAATGACAGCGATGGCCGTGCCAACCAGCACCAGGATGGGGGTAACCAGGATGGCAACGGAAGTGAGCTTCATCTCCCGCACTTCGATCTTCTTGCCCAAGTACTCCGGAGTGCGGCCGATCATCAGGCCGGCCATAAAGACGGCCAGGATGGCAAACACCAGCATGCCGTACAGGCCCGTACCTACACCGCCAAAGACCACTTCGCCCAACTGCATCAGGACCATGGGCACCATGCCGCCCAGCGGGGTAAAGGAGTCGTGCATGGAATTCACCGCACCGCACGATGCAGCGGTGGTTACTGCCGCAAAGAGTGCCGACGCGGTGATACCGAAACGGACTTCCTTGCCTTCCATGTTGCCGCCCGACTGCGCGACGCTGCTTGCCTGATCGACGCCGAGCGAGGTCCACTGGGGATTGCCCGCCTGCTCTGCGGAGACCACGGCGATGACGGCCACGACGAACATGATGGTCATCGCAGAGAGGATGGCAATGCCCTGGCGCTGGTCACCAACCACACGGCCGAACGCGAAGCAAAGCGCAGCCGGGATCAGGAAGATCGCCAGCATCTGCACGAAGTTGGTCAGCGCAGTGGGATTTTCGTACGGATGGGCAGAGTTGGCGTTGAAGAACCCGCCGCCGTTCGTGCCCAGCATCTTGATGGCTTCCTGCGAAGCCACCGGCCCCATCGCAAGCGTCTGGGTCGTGCTCGTCTTGTCTTCCATGACGGGCGTTCCATCGGCTCCATTGACCGGCTGGCCCGCATCATCGAGCTTGGGAATGGAGTAGGCCGTGGTTTCCAGCGTCGTGACATCCTTGTAGGCGTCGAAGTTCTGGATTACGCCTTGCCCGACCAGCACGATTGCGATCACGAAAGAAATCGGCACAAGCACCCACGCTGTGATGCGGGTGATGTCGGTCCAGAAGTTGCCGACGTAACCCTGCCCATCGGTACTGCGGGCCGCAAATCCCCGGGCCAGTGCGAAAGCCACTGCAATGCCGGTGGCTGCCGAGAAGAAATTCTGCACCGACAGACCAAGCATCTGCGTGAGATAGCTCATAGTGGATTCGCCACCATAGCCCTGCCAGTTCGTGTTGGTCACAAAACTCACAGCGGTATTGAACGACGAGTCGCCCGACACCGCAGCCATCCCCTGGGGATTGAGCGGCAGCACATCCTGCAGGCGCTGCAGGCCATAGACCGCGAAGGCGCCAATGGCATTGAATGCCAGCAGGGCCAGCGCATAGGTGCGCCAGTGCATCGGCTGGCCCGGCGCTACGCCAGCCAGCGTGTAGAGAGGCTTTTCAGCCGTGTGCATCCAGGAGGGCAATCTCCCATCACACAACGCAGCCAGAAACTTGCCCAATGGCCACGCCAGCAAACCCAGCACGACCAGGAAGGCGCCCAGAAGGCCCCAAGCGGAGGCGTCCATGTCAGAACTCCTCTGCGCAGATCAGCGCATACACAAGGTAGGCCAGCAAAACGATGGCAACGAGCGCGCCAAAGCCGTATAGAACGTCAGTGCCAATCATGCCCGCTCTCCTTTTGCCGGGCCAAACTTGCCCAACAGGACCACGGCTTCCGCCATGGCGACCCACAATGCCGCCATAGCGGCAACCCATACGAAGTCCATCGACAACTCCTGCATCAAAACGTGTGTTTGATTCTCAAGATGTCGCCGTAAAAAGTGTGCACAGACTGATGGGAGGACCGTAAAAATGCCGTAAAAATGCACCCGATCCGAGCGGTGGATCCAAGGCAGACAGGTTGTAGAGGAGGCTGCTACAACCACCCCGCCTTGCGAAAGCGGTAGTACAGATAGCCGCATGTGCCGGCGATGAGCGTGAGTGCCGCCAGGTAGCCGTAGCGCCACTTGAGCTCTGGCATGGTTTCGAAGTTCATGCCCCAGATACCTGCAAAGGCAGTGCACACTGCGAACAGGCTGGCCCATGATGCCAGACGCTTGACGACCTCAGCGTCTTCGATCGTGACCATGGACAGATTCACCTGGATCGCGGTCGCAATCGTGTCCCGGATTGCGTCGATCGATGCGTTGATGCGGCCCAGGTGGTCCACCACATCCCGGAAGTACTCCTGTGAACTTGCGCAGATCTGCGGCACCCGTCCGCCATGGAGCTTGGCCGCACCCTCCAACAGCGGCGCGATGGCGTGCTTGAGCACCGTCAGGCGCTGCTTGAGCTCGTAGAGCCGCCGAATGCTCGCGCGCGCCGACCCTTGGGTGAAGATCTGCTGCTCGATCTTCTCCAATTCCACTTCGAATGCCTCGATGACCGGGAAGTAGCGGTCCACCACCGCGTCCATCAGCGCATACAGCACGAACCCGGGTCCGTTGCGCAGCAGAGTCGGCTCTCGCTCGCAACGCGCACGCACATCGACGAAGCCGCGCTGGCTGCGATTGCGCACCGACACGACATAGTTCCGGCCCACGAACACGTTGAGCTCGCCGAGTCTGGCAAGAGGCTCTGTCGCACCGCTCGACTCCAGCAGATGGAGCACCACGAAAAGCGATGCTCCATACTCCTCTACCTTGGGCCGCTGGTGCCCATGTCGCGCATCTTCCACGGCCAGGGGATGGAGCCCGAACTCCTTTTGCAGCTCATCGAGCTCGTGGGGCGTGGCATCTTGCAGCGCGACCCAGACGAAGCAGTTGGGCAGCAAGATGTGCTCGCTGATCTCGCTCACGGGGATGTCCGCGAGCTTGGTTCCATCTTCATACACCACACAGTTGATCAACACCTTCGGCACCCCGCATATCAAGTGCCTGGCATGGTGCCACCGCTTGTGCGCCGTGCAATCAGGAGGTTATTGCGCTGTGTGAAGAGGACAACATTTACGGGAACCGGCGCATTTTTTACGAACTTTATACGCCGACTTTTCTACGCTTGCGCCCTTGTCTTTTCTGCAAGATGGATTTCATGAAAACGTTTATTCCCAAGGTGCTCGCAACCGCATTTGCCGCAGCCCTTCCCATGCTCGCCAACGCCCAGCTGACCGGCAACGTCAGCCTGACCACCAACTACAAGTTCCGTGGCCAGGACCAGGATGTCTCCAAGGCCCGGGCTGTCAAGCCCGCGATCCAGGGCGGCTTCGACTACGCCTTCGGCGAGTCCGGTTTCTATGTCGGCAACTGGAATTCCAGCGTCGACTGGCTCTCGGGTAACTCCATCGAGTCCGACATCTACGGCGGCTACAAGTTCAA
>NZ_JBKDTZ010000283.1:0-6158 GCF_046339755.1 Acidovorax sp.
CGTCCTGGTGCGCGATGCGGCCAGCCGGCTGGTGATTGGGCCCTCCCGGGGGCTGACCCCCGCGCAGGCCGGGCGCGGGGGCAGCACCTACCGCGACGCGGAGTTCGTCCGGACGCGCCTGCGCACCCTGCGCCCGCGCATGGTGGAACTGGGCCGCAGCTGCGTGCATCCTGAGCACCGCCATGGCGGCGTGATCATGGCCCTGTGGAGCGCCCTGGCCGACTTCATGGTGCGCAACCAACTCGACACCATGATCGGCTGCGCCAGCATCCCCATGCTGCACAACGGCGTGATCAGCGGCGATGCGGCCGCGAGCATCTGGAACCAGGTGCGCCAGACGCACCTGGCACCCATCGAATACCACGTGCTGCCCCGCCTGCCGCTGCCCGTCGAGCGGCTCGATGGCTCGGTCTTCGTGGAGCCGCCGGCCCTGATCAAGGGCTACCTGCGCCTGGGTGCGCGGGTGCTGGGTGCCCCGGCCTGGGACCCGGACTTCAACACGGCAGACCTGCCCATGCTGATGCGCCTGGCAGACCTGCACCCCCGTTACCGCAAGCACTTCCTGGGGGCCTGATGCGCGCCGCGTTCGACGCGCTCGGCGACTGGACTGCACACGTGGGTGGTGGGCAGGACACTGCCGCCGACGCCGACGACGCGCATCCACCGGGCCACCGCCACCTGCGCGCGGTGTTCATCTCCGACCTGCACCTGGGCACACCCGGCTGCCAGGCCGAGGGCCTGCTCGACTTCCTCAAGCACCATCCGAGCGACCACCTCTACCTGGTGGGCGACATCGTGGACGGCTGGCAGCTGCGCCGCCGCTGGTTCTGGCCCCAGGCCCACAACGACGTGGTGCAGAAGCTGCTGCGCCGTGCGCGCAAGGGCTGCCGCGTGGTGTTCGTGCCCGGTAACCATGACGAGTTCGCCCGGGCCTTCGTCGGCCATTCGTTCGGCGGCATCGAGGTGGCCGAAGACACGGTGCACACCACGGCCGACGGCCGCACCCTCTGGGTGACGCACGGCGACTACTTCGACGGCGTGATCCAGTGCGCCAAGTGGCTGGCCTACGTGGGCGACAACCTCTACGAATTCACGCTCAAGCTCAACCGCCACCTGAACACCCTGCGTGCGCGCATGGGGTTGCCGTACTGGTCGCTCTCGGCCTATCTCAAGGGCAAGGTGAAGACGGCGCTCAACTATGTGACGGACTTCGAGGTCGCCGTGGCCGCCGAGGCCCGCCGCCGCGGCCACGATGGCGTGGTGTGCGGACACATCCACCGCGCCGAGATGCGCGAAATCGACGGCATCCTGTACTGCAACGATGGCGACTGGGTGGAAAGCCACACGGCGCTGGTCGAGCACATGGACGGCCGCCTGGAACTGGTGCAGTGGCACAGCCTGCCAGGGCACCAGGCGAGCACGCAAACCCGCAGCAGCGAGATGGCCGTATGAAAATCGCCTTGTTGTCCGACGCCTGGGCCCCGCAGATCAACGGCGTGGTCACCACCCTGGTGGAGCTGGTGCGCTACATGGAGAGCGCCGGGCACCAGGTACACGTGATCGAGCCGGGCATGTTCAAGACGCGCCCCTGCCCGGGGTACCCGGGCATCGACCTGGCTGTGCGCCCCGGGCGCGAAATCCAGCGCATCCTGGACGAACTGCAGCCCGACGCCATCCATCTGGCGACCGAAGGCCCCATCGGCTGGGCCGGGCGCAGCTATTGCCTGCGCCGCAAGCTGGCCTTCACCACGGCGTTCCACACCCGTTTCCCCGAGATCCTCAATGCGGCGGCGCACATTCCGCTGGGCATGGGTTACGCGCTGTTCCGGCATTTCCACCGCCCCTCCTCGGGCGTGATGGTGCCCACGGTCGGTGTGCTCAAGATGCTCGAGCGCCGGGGCTTTCGCAACCTGCGACAGTGGACGCACGGCGTGGACACCGCCGCCTTCAGCTACCAGGGCGAGGCCACGCCCCATCCCCTGGTGGGCGCGCTGGCCCACCCGGTCGCCCTGTACGTGGGGCGCGTCTCGTACGAGAAGAACATCGAAGCCTTCCTGCAGCTGGACATGCCGGGCAGCAAGGTGATCTGCGGCGTGGGGCCGCTGGAGGAGCGCCTGAAGGCCCGCTATCCCCAGGCACGCTGGCTGGGCATCCTGGACCGCGACACCCTGGCGGGCGTGTACGCGGCGGCCGATGTGTTCGTCTTCCCCAGCCGGTCCGAAACCTTCGGCCTAGTGATGCTGGAGGCCATGGCCTGCGGGACACCCGTGGCGGCCTACTTCGAGGACGGCCCGATGGAGGTGCTGGGCGCCCATGCCGGCGGCCAGGCGCGCGGCGGCGTGCTGGACACCGACCTGATGACCGCGGCCCAGAACGCGCTGGCTGTGCCACGGCACGAAGCGCGCAACCGGGCGCTGGAGTTCACCTGGGCCCACGCGGCCCGCCTGTTCCAGCAATTTCTCGTTCCTGCACGCAAGCGCGGTGATGACGAGGCGCTGTCTGTCACGGGTTCTGTCACACGACTGTCATCAAATCGTTAAGCACCCGCAATACACTGCGTTTGTCTGTACCAGCGGTGCCGGTTCCGTGCCCCCATGCCTCCTCTTCTTTCGAAAAACAACGTGACCCAGCCGAGTGACCGCCCTGACGACCGACCCGCAGACCGGCAGGGCACCGACCCCGAAGTTCCGCACCAGGCCGCAGTGGTGCCTGCCCTTGCGCAGGAAGGGGCGGTGGCAACGATGTTTCTGGACCGGGACCACAGCATCCTGGACTTCAATGAGCGGGTGTTCGACTGGGCTGTGCGCACCGATGTGCCCCTGCTGGAGCGCCTGCGCTACCTGTGCATCGTTTCCTCCAACCTGGATGAATTCTTCGAGGTGCGCGCTGCCGCGCACCTGACGGCCGCCAAGAGCGGGGATGACAAGGGTGTGTACACGGCGGCGTCCTTCGTGGCGCTGTCATCCAAGGCCCATGACCTGGTGGCGCGCCAGTACTCGCTGTACAACGATTCCCTGGTGCCCGAATTCGCCCGGCACGGCATCCGCATCGTCTCGCACGGCGAGCGCTCGGCCACCCAGCGCCGCTGGGTGCACGAGTACTTCATGCGCGAGGTGCGCCCGCTGCTGATCCCGGTGGGGCTCGACCCGGCCCACCCGTTTCCCCAGGTGGCCAACAAGTCGCTCAACTTCATCGTGCGGCTGCAGGGGCAGGATGCCTTCGGCCGCAAGAACGAAGTGGCCATCGTCAAGGTGCCGCGCGCCCTGCCGCGCCTGGTGCGCATGCCGCAGCGCCTGGCCGGCAAGGGCGAGTCGCTGTTCGTCAGCCTCTCCAGCATCATCCGCGCGCACCTCGATGACCTGTTCCCCGGGCGCGAAGTCACCGAGTTCTCGCAGTTCCGCGTCACGCGCCACTCCGATCTGGCGCTCGACGAGGAAGACGTGCGCAACCTGCGCACGGCCCTGCGCCAGGGCCTGCAGCACCGCCACTACGGCCAGGCCGTGCGGCTGGAGGTGTCGGCCGGGTGCTCGCAGTTCCTGTCGCAGTTCCTGCTGGAACAGTTCGACCTGCCCGAGCCGGCGCTGTACCGCGTGCACGGCCCCGTGAACCTGGTGCGCCTGACGCAGCTGGTGGACCTGGTGAACGACCCCGCGCTGCTGTTCCCCCCGTGGCGCTCGGCCTGGCCGCGTCAACTGGTGCGCGGCGTCTCCATCCTGGAACAGCTGCAGGAGCGCGATGTGCTCATGCACCAGCCCTTCGAAAGCTTCGATGGCGTGCTGGCCTTCCTGCGCGAGGCGGTGAACGACCCGCAGGTGCTGGTCATCAAGCAGACCATCTACCGCACGGGCGCCGACTCCGCGCTCATGGACCTGCTGACCGAGGCCGTGCGCCGCGGCAAGGAGGTCATGGCCGTGGTGGAGCTCAAGGCACGCTTCGACGAAGAGGCCAACATCAACTGGGCCGAGGCCCTGGAATCAATCGGCGCGCAGGTGGTGTACGGCGTGGTGGGGCTCAAGACCCATGCCAAGATGCTGCTGGTGACCCGGCGCGAGGGGCGCCAGCTGCGCCGCTACGGCCACCTGTCCACCGGCAACTACAACCCGCGTACCGCGCGCCTGTACACCGACCTCAGTTACCTCACGGCCGACGAGGACACCACCGCCGACATGGATGGCGTGTTCAACCACCTGGCCAGCCAGAACCGGCCGCCCAAGCTGCGCAAGCTGCTGCTCGCGCCCTTCCACCTGCAGCGCCGCATGATCGAGAAGATCGAGCAGGTGGGCCTGGCCGCCAGCCGAGGGGAGGATGCGCGCATCGTCGCCAAGATGAATGCGCTGACCGACGAGGCGCTGATGCGCGCGCTGATCGTGGCCGGCCAGCGCGGCGCGCGCATCGACCTGATCGTGCGCGGGGCCTGCATGCTGGCGGCCCAGGTGCCCGGCGTGACCGACAACATCCGTGTGCGCTCGGTGATCGGGCGCTTCCTGGAGCACACGCGGGTCTTCTACTTCCGCGCCGGCAGCGAGGAAGACCTGTACCTGTCCAGCGCCGACTGGATGAACCGCAACATGATGCGCCGCGTGGAACTGGCCTGGCCTGTGACCGAGCCGGGCCTGCGCCGCCAGATCGTGGACGAATGCCTGGTGGCCTACCTGCATGACGACCGCGACGCCTGGACGCTCACCCCGGACGGTACCTATGCCCGGGCGCCCCGGCCCGAGGACGGGCAGGGCGCGCAGGCAGCGCTCATGGTGCGCTATGGGCCGTCTGCGCCGGTGGCGCGGGTGGCGCAGCAAGGAACATGATGATGGACCTGATCCTGTGGCGCCATGCCGAGGCCGAGGAAGCGGAGGACGGCACGGACGACCTCACGCGGGCATTGACGCCGCGTGGAGAAAAGCAGGCCGCCCGCATGGCCGCCTGGCTGGACCGGCAACTGCCCGAAGGGCTGCGCGTGCTGGCCAGCCCGGCCCGGCGCACCGAGCAGACGGCCGATGCGCTGGGACGCAAGTTCAAGATGCGCGCCGAGCTGCTGCCCGGCGGCACCCCGGAGGACCTGCTAGAGCTGGCCCAGTGGCCGCGCGCGCGGGGCGCCGTGCTGATCGTCGGCCACCAGCCCGTGCTGGGGCAGACGATTGCCCCGTTGCTGGGGTTTCAGGCGCAGGAGTGCGCGGTGCGCAAGGGCGCCGTCTGGTGGCTGCGCCAGCGCCAGCGGCTCGACGAAAGCCAGACCGTGCTGATGGCGGTGCAGTCCCCTGAATTCATCTGAACCAGCCACCGGACAAAAAACGGCCCAAGGGCCGTTTTTTTACTTGCGGCCGTTCTTGGCCGCAGGTGCGTCGGCCTTCGGGCGGCCGGTCTTGATCGAGGGCACGGCCTGCAGGGCGCTGCGCAGGGCGGTGTCGGACAGGCCGGCCAGGAGCTTGAGGCCGGCGCGCAGCAGCTCGCTCTTCTTGGCGGGCTGGGCCAGGGTGGCGGCACGCTGCTTGAGCGTCTCGACCACGGCGTACTCGTCCTTGGGGATGGTGAAGCTGTCGCGCACGAGCTTGGGCTTCTTGGCCTTGGCTTCCTTGGCGGGTGCGGGGGCCGCGCTCTTGGCGGCAGGCTTGCTGGCGGCGGGCGCAGCCGCCTTGGCCTTGGCGGCGGGCTTGGCAGGGGCGGCAGGCTTTGCGGCGGCCTTCGGTGCGGCTGCAGGCTTGGCAGCGGTGGACTTCTTGGGGGTCTTGGCGACCTTCGCTGCGGTGGCGGCCTTGGTGGCTGCCGTGCTCTTGGCGGCTGCGGGGGCGGCGGCGGGAGCCGCTGCCGGGGTGGGGGTGACGGCAGGGGTGGTGGATGCAGTGCTGGTCATAGCATGAAAAAGAGTAAAACGGTATAAACAGTTTATACCGTTTTTCTTTTCAGGTCACGGCAGCTCTGCCACCAGTTCCCATGGGGTCTTTTGCCAGGCCACCATTTCCTCGCGCAGCAGGTGGGCCGACTGCGGGTAGCCCACCGCCCAGCCGCGGCGTGCCGCCAGCAGGAAGCGGTTGCCCCTGAGCTGCAGCTGCAGGCCTTCGGTGTCCGGGTCGCGGCGCGCATGGCACAGGGCCACGGCCAGCCGCAGGCACAGCAGCTGCAGCGCGAACCCGGAGTCTTCGAGGTCCACATCGAGCTTGCGC
>NZ_JBKDTZ010000284.1:0-20155 GCF_046339755.1 Acidovorax sp.
TCGGGCGGCCACTGGACCAGCCCGCCGCTGACCGACCGCCACTGGTACCCCATCTACGAGAAGATGGTGGAGTACGACCTGCCCGCCATGATCCACGTGAGCACCAGCTGCAACGCGTGCTTCCACACCACGGGCGCGCACTACCTGAACGCCGACACCACGGCCTTCATGCAGTGCATCCAGGGCGACCTGTTCAAGGACTTCCCCACGCTCAAGTTCCTGATCCCGCACGGCGGCGGTGCCGTGCCCTACCACTGGGGCCGTTTCCGCGGCCTGGCGCAGGAGATGAAGAAGCCCCTGCTCGAAGACCACCTGCTGAACAACATCTTCTTCGACACCTGCGTGTACCACCAGCCGGGCATCGACCTGCTCAACACCGTGATCCCCGTGAAGAACGTGCTGTTCGCCTCCGAGATGATCGGCGCCGTGCGCGGCATCGACCCCACCACCGGAAATTACTACGACGACACCAAGCGCTACATCGAAGCGTCGAAGATCCTGAGCGGCGACGACAAGCACCAGATCTACGAAGGCAATGTGCGCCGCGTGTTCTCCCGACTCGATTCACGACTGAAGGCAAAGGGGCTCTGACATGTACGAATTAGGCGTTGTCTACCGCAACATCACCCGCGCCGATCGCGCAGCCGCTGACGGCCTGGCTGCCCTCGGCTCGGCTACCGTGCACGAGGCCATGGGCCGCGTGGGCCTGCTCAAGCCCTACATGCGCCCCATCTACGGCGGCCAGCAGGTCAGCGGCACAGCCGTCACCGTGCTGCTGCAGCCCGGCGACAACTGGATGATGCACGTGGCGGCCGAGCAGATCCAGCCCGGCGACGTGGTGGTGGCGGCCGTCACCTCCGAATGCACCGATGGCTATTTCGGCGACCTGCTGGCCACCTCGTTCCAGGCGCGCGGTGCGCGGGCGCTCATCATCGACGCCGGCGTGCGCGACGTGAAGACCCTGCAGGAGATGAATTTCCCCGTGTGGAGCCGCGCCATTTCCAGCAAGGGCACGATCAAGGCCACGCTGGGCTCGGTCAACATCCCGGTGGTGTGCGCCGGCATGTGGGTCACGCCGGGCGACGTGATCGTGGCCGACGACGATGGCGTGGTCTGCGTGCCCGCCGCGCGCGCCGCCGAGACGCTCGAGGCCGCGCGCAAGCGCGAGAGCTTCGAGGGCGAGAAACGCGCCAAGCTCGCCTCGGGCGTGCTCGGCCTGGATATGTACAACATGCGCCCCGGGCTCGAAAAGGCCGGGCTGCGCTACATCGACTGAGGACCTACGCCATGCCCATCCCCGCATCGGCGCAGGACTGGCACATCGGCCTCGTCGGCTACGGCGAGGTCGGCCGCATTCTCTGCGAGGACCTGCGCGCCCAGGGGCTGCGCGTCTCGGCCTACGACCGCAAGCTCGGCGGTGCGCTACAACGGCCCTTGTTGGAGCACGCGCGGGCCCATGGCGTCGAGTTGCTCGACAGCCACGCCCGGCTCGCGGCCACTGCCGACTTCGTGATCAGCGCCGTCACCGCCAGCCAGACGCTGGACGTGGCCCGGGCGTGCGCTCCGCAGGTGCGCAAGGAAGCCTTCTATCTGGACTTCAACTCGGCCTCCCCGGGTGCCAAGCAGGCGGCCGGCGCGCTGATTGATGCGGCCGGTGCCCGGTACGTCGAAGGCGCGGTGATGACCAGCATTCCACCTTACCGCATCAAGGTCCCGCTGCTGCTGGGCGGCGCCTCGGCCAGGGCGCTGGCCGAGGCCATCGCGCCGCTGGGCTTCGTCGCCAAGGTCGTCAGCGACCGGCTGGGCGTGGCCTCGGCCACCAAGATGTGCCGCAGCGTGATGGTCAAGGGCCTGGAGGCGCTGGTGATCGAGAGCTTCACGGCCGCGCGGCACTACGGCGTGGAGGACGCGGTCATCGCCTCGCTCCAGGAGACCTTTCCCGGCATCGACTGGGAGAAGCAGGGCGCCTATTTCTTCCAGCGCGTGATCGAGCATGGCCGCCGCCGCAGCGAGGAGATGCACGAGTCCGCGAACACGGTGCGCGAAGCGGGCATGCCCGCCTTCTCCGCGCAGGGCACAGCCGAGCGCCAGGCCTGGATGGCGGACCGCGCGGACGCCGGGTCGTTCGGCGAACGCGGCGCTCCGGGATTCGCGCGCGCCGCCGACTGGCGCGCCGAGGCCGACCGCCTGTTGCAATCTCTCAAGGAACCCACCGCATGAGCACTTTCACGAAAACCCCAGGCTGGCTCGACTGGTACGCCGGACCCAGCAAGCCCCGCTTCCAGGTGCCGCCCGGCAGCGTGGACGCGCACTGCCACGTGTTCGGCCCGGGCGCGGAGTTCCCCTACGCGCCCGAGCGCAAGTACACGCCCTGCGATGCCTCGAAGCACGAGCTGTACGCGCTGCGCGACCACCTGGGCTTTGCCCGCAACGTGGTGGTGCAGGCCACCTGCCACGGCGCCGACAACCGCGCCATGGTCGATGCCTGCCTGTCCAGCGGTGGCAAGGCGCGCGGCGTGGCCACGGTCAAGCGCTCGGTGACCGATGAAGAATTGCAGGCCCTGCACGCCGCCGGTGTGCGCGGCGTGCGCTTCAACTTCGTCAAGCGCCTGGTGGACTTCACGCCCAAGGACGAGCTGCTGGAGATCGCCGGCCGCATCGCCAAGCTCGGCTGGCATGTGGTGATCTACTTCGAGGCGGTGGACCTGCCCGAGCTGTGGGATTTCTTCACGGCCTTGCCTACCACCGTGGTGGTGGACCACATGGGCCGGCCCGACGTGACCAAGCCCATCGATGGGCCCGAGTTCGAGCTGTTCCTGAAGTTCATGCGCCAGCACCCCAACGTGTGGAGCAAGGTCAGTTGCCCCGAGCGCCTGTCGGTCACCGGGCCGAAGGCGCTCAACGGCGAGCAGGCGGCCTACCAGGACGTGGTGCCGTTCGCGCGAAAGGTGGTGGAGGAGTTCCCCGACCGCGTGCTCTGGGGCACCGACTGGCCGCACCCCAACCTCAAGGACCACATGCCCGACGACGGCCTGCTGGTGGACTTCATCCCCCACATCGCGCCCACGGCCGAGCTGCAAAAGAAGCTGCTCGTGGACAACCCCATGCGCCTGTATTGGCCCGAAGAGGCGAAGTAAGGAGAGCGCGCCATGTCCCTCGACAAACCCTACCTCGACGTGCCCGGCACCATCATCTTCGATGCCGAGCAGTCCCGCAAAGGCTACTGGCTCAACCAGTTCTGCATGTCGCTGATGAAGGCAGAGAACCGCGAGCGCTTCAAGGCCGACGAGCGCGCCTACCTCGACGAATGGGCCATGACCGAGGAACAGAAGCAGGCCGTGCTGGCCCGCGACCTCAACTGGTGCATGCGCACGGGCGGCAACATCTACTTCCTGGCCAAGATCGGCGCCACCGACGGCAAGAGCTTCCAGCAGATGGCCGGCAGCATGACCGGCATGACCGAGGAGGAATACCGCAACATGATGGTCGGTGGCGGCCGCTCCCCGGAGGGCAACCGTTTTCTCGGCGAGGACGGCGACGCCCAGCCGCAACACCAACCCCAAGGCAAGGCCGGCCATAAAACCACGGGCAGCA
Source organism: Acidovorax sp. (assembly GCF_046339755.1). Lineage (GTDB taxonomy): Bacteria > Pseudomonadota > Gammaproteobacteria > Burkholderiales > Burkholderiaceae_C > Acidovorax. The sequence goes on from NZ_JBKDTZ010000284.1 coordinate 3,595, forward strand.
ACTGACATGGCCAAGATCACCGCATCCGTCTACACCTCCCACGTGCCCGCCATCGGCGCCGCCATCGATCTGGGCAAGACCCAGGAACCGTACTGGCAGCCGCTGTTCGCGGGCTACGACTTCTCCAAGGAATGGGAAAAGGCCCAGAAGCCCGACGTGGTGTTCCTGGTCTTCAACGACCACGCCACCGCGTTCAGCCTGGACATGATCCCGACCTTCGCCATCGGTACGGCCGCCGAGTACCAGCCCGCCGACGAAGGCTGGGGCCCGCGCCCTGTGCCCGCCGTCCACGGCCATCCGGCGCTGGCGGCGCACATCGCGCAGTCCGTCATCCAGGACGACTTCGACCTCACCATCGTCAACAAGATGGACGTGGACCACGGCCTCACCGTGCCGCTGTCGCTGATGTTCGGTCAGCCCCCCCAGTCCGACTATCGCTGGCCCTGCAAGGTCATCCCGTTCGCCGTCAACGTGGTGCAGTACCCCGTGCCCTCGGGCAACCGCTGCTTCCAGCTGGGCAAGGCGATCCGCAAGGCCATCGAGTCGTTCGACGAAGACCTCAACGTGCAGATCTGGGGCACGGGCGGCATGAGCCACCAGCTGCAGGGCCCGCGCGCCGGCCTCATCAACAAGGACTGGGACAACCGGTTCCTGGACCGCCTCATCGCCGAGCCCGCCGAGCTGGCCAAGGTGCCGCACATCGAATACGTGCGCGAGGCCGGCAGCGAAGGCATCGAGCTGGTGATGTGGCTCATCGCCCGCGGCGCCATGGCCGACGTCGCTGGCGGACCTGCGCCCAAGGTGGTGTACCGCTTCTTCCATGTGCCCGCCAGCAACACCGCGGTGGGCCACCTGATCCTGGAGAATCAGCCCGCCTGAGGCTGGCTGATTTCGAATCAACCCGTAAAGGACCCCCACCATGACCATCAAAGTAGCCCTGGCCGGCGCCGGCGCCTTCGGCATCAAGCACCTGGACGGCATCAAGAACATCGACGGTGTCGAAGTCGTCTCCCTCGTCAGCCGCGACCTGGCCAAGACCCGGGAAGTGGCCGACAAGTATGGCATCCAGCACGTGACCACCAAGCTCGAAGACAGCCTGGCCATCAAGGAAGTGGACGCGGTGATCCTCTGCACCCCCACGCAGATGCATGCCAGCCAGTCCATCGCCTGCCTGGAAGCCGGCAAGCACGTGCAGGTCGAGATCCCGCTGTGCGACGTGCTGGCCGACGGCGAGAAGGTCGCCGCCCTGCAGAAGCAGACCGGCCTCGTCGCCATGTGCGGCCACACCCGCCGCTTCAACCCCAGCCACCAGTACGTGCACAAGAAGATCAAGGCGGGCGAGTTCAATATCCAGCAGATGGATGTGCAGACGTTCTTCTTCCGCCGCACCAACATGAACGCGCTGGGCCAGCCGCGCAGCTGGACCGACCACCTGCTGTGGCACCACGCCGCCCACACCGTGGACCTGTTCGCCTACCAGGCCGGCAGCCCGATCGTGAAGGCCAACGCGATCCAGGGCCCGATTCACAAGGAGCTGGGCATCGCGATGGACATGAGCATCCAGCTGCAGGCAGCCAACGGCGCCATCTGCACGCTCAGCCTCTCGTTCAACAACGACGGCCCGCTGGGCACCTTCTTCCGCTACATCGGCGACACCGCCACCTACATCGCGCGCTACGACGACCTGGTGCAGTCGCACAGCAAGGGCCCCGAGACGCCGGTGGACGTGAGCCAGGTCGACGTGAGCATGAACGGCATCGAGCTGCAGGACCGCGAGTTCTTCGCCGCGATCAAGGAAGGCCGGGAGCCCAATGCCAGCGTGGCACAGGTCCTGCCGTGCTACCAGGTGCTGAACGGCCTGGAACGGCAACTCAACTGAGTCCGCGCCATTTGGCACTGTATCGTTTCCACTGCCTGCACGGCAAGCGCCGCGGGCGTTCTTCCTGGGAGAAGCGCAATGCAGACACGCACCCTCGGCCCATTCGAAGTCAGCGCCATCGGTCTGGGCTGCATGAACCTCTCGCACGCCTACGGCGCGCCCGTCTCCGCCGACACGGGTGAGCGCGTGCTGCTGGCGGCGCTGGATGCCGGCGTGACGCTGTTCGACACGGCGGCGCTGTACGGCTTCGGTGCCAACGAGGAGTTGGTGGGCCGCGTCCTCCGGCCCCATCGCCAGCGCATCACCCTGTGCAGCAAGGGCGGCATGGCCGGCGTGAAGGGCGAGGACGGCGTGACGCGCCGCGTGATCGACGGCCGCCCCGCCACGCTGCGCAGCAACTGCGAGGACAGCCTGCGCCGCCTGGGCACCGACGTGATCGACCTGTACTACCTGCACCGCTGGGACAAGCAGGTGCCCATCGAGGACTCGGTGGGCGAGCTGTCGCGGCTGGTCGCGGCAGGCAAGGTGCGGGCCATCGGCCTGTCGGAGGTCTCCGCCGCCACATTGCACCGCGCGCACGCCGTGCACCCCGTCGCCGCCGTGCAGACCGAGTACTCGCTGTGGACGCGCAACCCGGAGATCGCGGTGCTCGACGCGTGCCGCGAGCTGGGCGCGGCCTTCGTTGCCTTCAGTCCCCTGGCGCGCGGCTTCCTCTGCGGCGAACTCGTGGACGTGGGTGCGCTCCACGAGAAGGACATCCGCCGCGCCATGCCGCGCTTCGCGCCCGAGGCCTACGCGGCCAACCTGAAGCTGCTGGACGGCTACCGCAGGATCGCGCGGGACGCGGGCTGCACCCCGGCACAGCTGGCCCTGGCCTGGCTGCTGCACCAGGGCGGCCACATCGTCCCCATTCCCGGCACCACGAGCGTGGAACACCTGCTGGACGACCTGGGCGCCGCCAACATGCGGCTGCACGCCGCGGTGATCGAGCGGCTGAACGTTCTGATCAACGAACTTACCGTGGTCGGCCAGCGCTACAGCGCGCAGAGCGCGAACGAGGTCGACACCGAAGCCTTCTGAACCGCGAAGGCCCCTGGCGTCCGCGAGCCCGCCTTCGCGGTGTTGCGGGCGCCCTGCTGCCGGTTCCACACGGTGCGAGGGCAGGAATGCCCAGGCGCGAGGTTGTGAGGTTCACCCCGCCCTCCTCCGGCGGTCGGGCCGCGCCCCGGACCGCGTCAGGGTGCTCCGGCGCGGGCCAGCAGGCGGCCGTAGCCTGGAACCCCCGGCAGCGCGCCAAGCTTGCGCATGCAGTACCAGGCCACCGCCGTGTTGCTCGTGACGACGGGCCGTCCCAGGGAACGCTCCAGGGCCTCGATGGTCTCGGCCGTCCGCACGGTGGTGCAACTGAGGACGTATGCGTCCGCCCGCGCATGGGCATGGCGCGTGGCGAACGCATGCCACGCCTGCGGCGCGATGGCCATCATCTCGCGGCCGGTGCGGCAATCCAGGCCGGCGTTGCCGAGGATCTCGAATCCATGCTCGGCGAAGTAAGCCGCCTCCCGGTCATTGACGGCCGCCGTGTACGGGGAGAGCAGCACCACGCGCCGCGCGGGCAGGGCCTGCAGCGCCGCCACCAGGGCCTGCGACGTGGCCACGCAGGGCAGCCCAGTCGCGGACTGGATGCGCGCGAGAATCGACGCCTCCAGCTCGGTGCTGTAGGTCGACACGGCGGTGCAATGGAACACCACGATGTCGACGCCCGCGTCCGCGAGCAGCTCGGCCGCCGGCTCGACATCCCGGGCCATGCCCAGCAGGCTCGCCTCCGAACTGTCCACGAGCTTCAGCCGCGTGACCGCGATGGCGATGTCGGCGGGAAGCATCGCGCGCAGTTGCGGCTCGGCGGCCTGGTTCACGGAGGGCAGCAGCACGCCGATGCGCCCGCCCGATCCGTAGTCGAGTGCTGGGGCGGTCATGCCGATGCGCCCTTCAGTTCAGCTTGAGCCCGAGCTCCTTGATCAGGGGCGCGTACTTGGCGGTCTCCCGCCGGATGGTCTCGTCCATCTCCTCGGGCGTGGTGCCCGCCGTCTCCAGACCGAACACCATGAGCTGGTCCCTGACTTCCTTGCGCTGCACGACCTCCACAACGTCCTTGTGGATCTTGTCGATGATCGCCCGCGGCGTGCCGGCGGGCGCGGACAGTGCATTCCACATCAACAGTTCGTAGCCCTTGAGCCCGGCCTCCGCCAGCGTCGGCACGTCGGGCAAGGCCGCGGAGCGGACCGGACCCGTCGTGGCCAGTGCACGGATCTTCCCGGACTGGATGTGCGGGACATTGGCGGCGATGCCGTCGAAGCTGACCTCGACGTCCCCCGAGAGCATTCCTTTGACGACCTCCGAGGCGCCGCGGTACGGCACCTGGACCAGCTTGATCCCGCTCTGCCGCGTGAACATCTCGCCTGCGAGCTGTGTGGACGTGGTGCTGGAGCCGTAGTTGATGCTGCCGGGCTGGGCCCGGGCGGCAGCCACCAGGTCGGCCACCGCCCTGAAGGGTGTCCGGTCGGTTGCGGTGAGCACCAGGGACTGGCGGGCGACGATCGAGATGGACGCGAAGTCCTTGATCGGATCGTAGGGCAGCCGCGAATACAGCGCCGGGTTCAGCGTGTAGGTCGAATCCAGGGGCATGAACAAGGTGTAGCCGTCGGGCGCGGCCCGGGCGGCCTCCTGCGCCGCGATCAGCGTGTTGGCCCCGCCCTTGTTGTCGACGACGACGGGCTGGCGCCACTTTTCGGACAGGCGTTGCGCGATCGCTCGGCCCAGCACGTCGGCGGGCCCACCGGCCGGGAAGGGCACGATCAGACGCACCGGCCTGGCGGGGAAGCTGGCCGCGGCCTGCGCCTGCGCAGCGGCGGGGAGGACCGGTAGCAGCAGCATCGGGACGAGCAGCGTGGCGCGCTGCGCCGCGCGGCGCAGCAGATGGAACATGGGCATGGGTGTCTCCTCTTTCTTTTGATCGCAGGGGGTCGGCGGCGCCGGGGCGGGCCGCTCAGAACCCGTACAACTGCTCGGGGTTGCGCACCAGGATCTGGTGGCGCTGTGCTCCGTCGGGCACCCAGGTCAGCATCTGGTCCAGCAGGTCCGTGGTGTTGGGCATCTCGCCCTTGAACGAGACGTGCGGCCAGTCGCTGGCCCATACCAGGCGGTCCGGCCGGGCGGCCAGCAGCGCCTGGACGTAGGGCACCATGTCCTCGTAGGGCGGAGGCAGCGCCGACATCCGGTAGCCGCAGGACAGCTTGACCCAGCACCGCCCCGTGTTCACCAGCCTCAGCAGCGCCTGGAAGCCAGGCTGCCCCACGCCGTCTCCCGGCCTGAGCGAGCCCATGTGGTCGATCACGACGTCGGTGGGCAGTTCGCGCAGGGTGGGCTCCATCTCGGCCAGCGGAGCTCGGCCCTGGTCATCCATGACGTGGAGCTGCACATGCCAACCCAGGCGGGCGATGCGCGCCGCCAGCGCGGGCATCTCGGCCAGCGGGACGGCACCTGCATGGCCGATGTTGTAGCGCACTCCCCGCACGCCGGCTTCGTGCAGGCGGTCCAGTTCGGCATCCTGCACCTCGGCCCGCAGCGCGACGATGACGCGCGCCGGCCGGCCCAGCTCGGCCACCGCCTCCAGGTGCCGCCGGTTGTCGGTGCCATAGCCGCTGGGCTGCACGAGCACCAGGCGCTCGACGCCCAGGGTGTCGTGCAGCGCGCGCAGCCGCGCCGGCAAGGCGTCGGGCACATCGAAGGCGCGCGTCGCGGCCACGGGATAGCGGTCGGCGGGGCCATAGACATGCACATGGCAATCCGCGGTCCCCGGCGGGCAGATCAGCCTGGGCTTGCGGGGAGCGGGATCGGGAGGCTGGCACAGCGGAATCTCCGCGGAAGCTCGCGCGCTCGTTGCAGGCGACGGGCCGCTCATTCGAAGATCCGATCCTCGTGCAGCACCACGGGCACTTCCTTGTTCTTCTCGGAATAGCCATCGAAGGGCTTGCCCTCCAGGTCGATGCGCGCGAGCACGTCGCTGTCGGGGTCGATGTGCGCGCCGATGCGCAGCATGACGAGTTCCTCGCGGTCTTCCTTGGCGTGGAACCAGTAGAAGGTGCCGGCCGGCAGCAGCACGCAATCGTTCCTGCCTGCCTCGCGCGTCTCGCCATTCGGCCCGTGGAACACCGCGCCGCCCTGCAGGATGACGAACACGTGGTCCTCGTTGGAATGCGCGTGGATCTCGTTCTCGCCACCGCTCGCGTAGGTCTTGAGCACCACGTTCATGTAGCGCGACGCGCCGAGGACCTGGTTGGTGCGGCCCTGCTTCGGCAACTGGGTCCGGATGTGGAAGAAGCTGGGCTGGCCCGGCTTGTTCAGGCGCGCCATCTCCGCGCGCCACTCCGCGGCGCTGTTGACGATCGGGGCGAAGCTGTGGCTGGGGCTGTTCGTGGTCATGGTGAATCTCCTTAGTGAATGTCAATCGATCCTGATTCCGGCTTCCGCGATGACGGGACGCCACCTCGCGGCCTCCGAGGCGATGAAGCTGCGCAGCGCCTGCGGCGAGCTGGCGTCGGCCAGCAGCCCGGCGCCCAGGAGCGTCTCCTGCACGTCCTTGGACGCGAGGGCTTGCGTCAGCGCGCGGTTGAGCTCGTCCACCACCGCAGCGGGCGTGCCCTTGGGCGCCAGCAACGCCATCCACACGTCGATGTCGGGCAGCTTGATCCCCACATCGGCCATCGATGGCACGTTGGGCAGCGTGGGGATGGGCTTGGCGCTCAGGCGCGCGAGCGGCCGCAGCGTGCCCTTCTCGAAATGGGGCATGGCGGTCGTGATGCCGTCGATGGTGAACGTGACGTCCTTGGTCAGCAGGCTCTGGGTCGTGCCCGCGCTGCCCTTGTAGGGCACCGAGACCACCTCCTTGCCCAGCGTGCGCTTGAGCAGCTCGCCGGAGAGCTGGGACGTGAAGGTGCCGAAGCCATAGCTCATTGCGGCGGCGCCGGCCTTGGACTGCGCGAGCAGCGCCTGCATGGACTGGGGTCCGGCCTGGTGGGTCATGACCACCAGGGGCGTGGTGGCCACCTTGCCGATCGGCTCGAAATCCTGGACGGGATCGTAGGGCAGCTTGGCGTAGAGGTACTGGTTCATCACCAGCGTGTTGTCGATGGCCATCAGCAGCGTGTAGCCGTCCGGCGCCGCCTTCGCGACGGCATCGGCGCCAATGATGGTGTTGGCGCCCGGCTTGTTGTCCACCACGATCGGCTGGCGCATCAACTCGCCCATACGCTGCCCGACGACGCGGGCCAGCAGGTCGGTGGGACCGCCGGCGGGGAACGGTACGATCATCCGGATCGGCCGGCTGGGATAGTCACGGGAAGCTGGTGCTTGTGCGTGCACCGGAATGGCGGCGCAAATGAGCGACACGGCGAGGGCCGCGGCGACCTGGAAGGTTTTCATGGGGTGTCTCCTGGGCGGTTGTCGATATCCGCGATTCGTTGTCGCGGACGATTTGTTGACCGCTGTCAATTCTGGGGGGCCGGTGCGTGCCCGGCAACGCAGGCTGGCCTATTCGCTGTATCGAAGAAATGAATTCGCCATGCTCCGCGCCTTTCGGAGGTCTCCGCCGTCGTCGGCGGTGGCCGGCCACAAAGGGACGCGTCGCCCTCCAGGGGCATGGGCCAGGCGTTCACGCCACGCGGCGCGCGGGCGACGACCGCCAGCATGGTCACCGCTGGGTGCAGGCACGGTTGCACGAAGCGCAGTTCGTGCTCGACATCAACGCGGACCGGTTCGGCGCTCCGGAGATCCTGGTCCTGCCCTTGCCCGCCGCGCTTGCCTGGCAGCGGGCGAGCGCATCCGCATCGCTGAGCACTAGGCCGAAGCGCAACGTGCAGTCCTGCGCGAGAAGGCGCCCGCCGTCGCTCAAAGCCCGGGCGGCGCGGCCGAACGGCACGCGCCAGCGCATCCGACGGTCCCGGGGATCGGCGGTCCGGGAGAGTCCATGTTCAGTGACTGCACGGACGACGCGACGGGCCCTCGGCCGCGGCGCGCGCTCACCAGGCCACCGCGCGAGCCGATCAAGGCGGCGCCGCCGCTCCGGGGCGCAGCTCCAAGCAGGCTCCTTGTGCCGCCCCCAATGCGCGCCACCTTGGCCACCGCCTCGGGCGCGGGACGGTCGGCCCGACCTCGCGCGGGAGACGATGCCCTTGCCCACCTTCTCGGCGCTTTCCCCGGGCAGGCGCCCGTGCACAAAAAAAGGCGCCGGGTTGCCCCGGCACCAAACCTTGGAGATAACAATGCGGGGATCCCGGCGCCCAGCCACCGCGGCCCATCGCGGGGCCGCAGCGGCGTGCCGCCGGTCGCCATCAAAAGTTGTGACGGACCCCCATGTAGATGTTGCGGGAGCTGCCGCTGGACGAGCCGACCAGCATGGCCGGGGCCTGGGCAGTGCCGGTGCCCAGCACGTACTGCGACCCGTTCTTGTTGCTGATCTGTCCCACGCCGAAGTACAGGCGCGTCCTCTTGGACAGGTCGTAGTCGCCGCCAAGCGAGATCCAGTTCGCGTCCCGGTTGCCCGTCAACGCCGTGTAGTCGGACCGGTCGTTGACGCGGGTGAACTGGGCAACGGCCGTGAACTGTCCGAACGGCACGCGCACGCCGAGGTTGGTCAGCCGGAATTCGCTCGTCGAAGCACCGGGCATGCGGGCGATTGCCCCGGTGCAGGTCGCGCAGGAGTTCTTCTCCACCGTCATGCCCAGGAAGAACTTGGCGAAGCGGGCGTCGTAGGAGCCGCCAACCACCATCGCCGAGACCTTGCCCGCAGCATCGTCCGGCCCCTCCTGCCGCTGGAAGCCCGCATTGAGGTCGAAGCCCCCGGCCTGGTAGCGCGCGGATGCGCCGTACCCGCGTCCGATCGTCGTCGAGTTCTCGCCGAAGGAGTACTGGCCGCGGAACTCGATGCCGCCCCAGCGCGGGGACACGTAGTTGACCGCGTTGTCCTGCCGCGCCGACACCCCCATCGGCAGCACCTGGCGCTGCGTGGTGGGGCTGACGTTTCTGGTGAGCGCGAGCAGCCCGCCGGCGCCTTCCCAGACGAAGGCGTCCACACTGCTCTGGACCATGTAGTACGGAGTGGGAATACGGCCCATCTGCAGCGTGCCGAACCGCGCATCGCTCAGGCCGACCGACGCCTCGCGCCCGAACGCGCGACCGCCTTGGCCGAGCGTGCCGTCGTCGAGGTTGATGCCCATCTCGAGGCGGAAGACGGCGGCAAGCCCTCCTCCCAAGTCCTCCACGCCGCGAAAACCCAGGTTGCTCCCCGCACTTCCGCCCGATACCAGCCGATTGACACTCGAGCCCCCCGATCTCGGCGAGTCCCTCCCGGCATCCACCCGCCCATACATGGTCACGCTGCTCTGGGCATTGGCTGCGCCGCAAACGCACAGCAGCGCGGCGCATGCAACCGCATGCTTGGCCATTCCGTTCATAGTTGTCTCCTTCGTTGAACTTGGGGCTTGGCCCCGATTCCTCTTCTTCACATTGCGCCTGGCGTCTCATGGGAAAGCTCCACGCGCAGCCCGCCAAAGACCACATCGTTCGATGACTCGCGGGTTCATCGTGGTTCCTCCGGCTCGTTCAGTATAGATAGACGCCTAATCTTTTGATAGTCGCCTAATCAAATTTTCCGGATTCAGAACGCCCGGCTGTGGCGGGCGTGCGACGCTTTCACGCCTGACCCGTTGGTGGCCGCGAAACACTGGCAGAGACCATCCCGCACGGCATCGGAACCAACCCGGATTGATTGGATGATCAATGCCTCGCGCCGGACTCCGCAGCATCCCGTCGGGTTCGAATCCCGTTGTCGCCGCAAGGAGCAATGGACGAACGAAGACGGTGCAACGTCGATTCACAACCGATGGGGTGCCTGGCCAGCGAGCCAGTCGCGCGCCGGCCTCTGCCCGCCGTTCACGGGCACGCGGGCACGTCCGCCAGCGGCGTTCTTCCAAGTTCCACGCGCTGCTTATCGGGCCATCGCCGGCCCGCTGCACCGGTGCGCGAGACCGTGGTCACCGTGCAGCGGCACACGGACATGCGGACCGGTTGTCAGGACAGTGCGGCGTCTTCACCAATGCCCGCGAGGCACGATGGAAGCCGAGCGCATTGGCCATGCGGGCGCACAGCGCACCTCCGGGCGCGAGAGCCCTGCGCACCCTGGAGGACAGGATGGCCACCGGGCGGCGCCGGTTGAACCATCGATCAACCTCGGGATGAACCCTAGCTCGCCACGCGGGCTGCCACGCCGCGTTGCTTCTTCATAGGTTGACCGCGCATTCAAGCTTGATGCACATCAACCTTGTTTCTAGCATTGGGTTCTTCTTAGGGCACGTGTAGTTGCCTGCAACCGGAGACACCATGAAGAATCCATCAAGCCCCACCCGGCGATCGCTGCTCGCGGCCGCCACCATGCTCGCTGCAGGCCTCGGCCACGTGGCCATCGCGCAAGAAAACTACCCCACCAAGCCGGTCACCCTCATCGTTCCGTTCACTCCCGGCGGTAGCAACGACGTCATCGCCCGCGTGATCGGCCAGCGGCTCAGCCAGATCTGGAACCAGCCCGTCATCGTGGACAACAAGGCAGGCGCTGCCGGAAGCATCGGGACCGACCACGTGGCCAAGGCCCCTGCGGATGGCTACAAGCTGCTGATCACCAACAACAACACCATGTCCATCAATCCGGTGCTGTTGCCCAGCACGCCGTACGTCGTCGCGCGCGACTTCGCACAGGTCACGCAACTCGGCGTAGTGCCTGTCGTGCTGGTCGCGAACTCGAACGTGAAGGCGACGACCGTGAAGGAACTGGTGGATCTCGCGAAGGCCGCCCCGGGCAAGCTGACCTATGCCTCGTCGGGCTCCGGCAGTCCGCAGCATCTGTCCGCGGAGCTCTTCAAGGCGATGACGGGCACCGACATCACGCACATCCCCTACAAGGGCGCGGCGCCGGCCATCACCGACATGCTGGCCGGCCAGGTGGACATGCAGTTCGGCGCCATCAACTCGCTGCTGCCGCACATCCGCACTGGGAAGCTACGCGCACTCGCCGTGGGCGGCACCCGGCGCGCCACCCTGCTAGCCGATGTCCCGACAATGGCCGAGGCGGGCCTGCCCCAGTACGACAGCGAGATCTGGCTCGGCCTGGCGGCTCCCACAGGGACGTCGGCGGCAGTCATCAAGCGGATCAACGCCGATGTCACCAAGATCCTCAACGAGCCCCAGGTGAAGGAAAAGCTCGCCGAGCAGGGCATCGAGACGCGGCCGAGCACGCCACAGGAGATGACCCAGCTCGTCGAGAAGGACACCGCGCGATGGGCGAGCGTCATCAAGAGCGCGGGCATCAAGGCCGACTGAGCGGAGTACCCATTGAATTCGAAGCAAGCCATTCCTTTGCGTCGCGACATCCCCGCACCGGGCGCCGGCGCCGGCACCCTGTGGGCCAGCGACGCGATCGCGGAGATGATCCGCGCGCTCGACATCCCCTATGTCCTCCTGAACCCCGGGTCGAGCTTCCGCGGACTGCACGACAGCCTGGTGAACCACCTCGGCAACACCGACCCGCAGATGCTGGTCGTGCTGCATGAAGAGCATGCCGTTGCGATCGCCCACGGCTACGCGAAGGTCACCGGGAAGCCACTGGCGGCGATCGTCCACAGCAACGTGGGCCTGATGCATGCGTCCATGGCCATCTTCAACGCCTGGGTGGATCGCGTGCCTGTGCTGGTCCTGGGGGCGACGGGCCCGGTCGACGCCGCCCAGCGGCGCCCCTGGATCGACTGGATGCACACCGCGCAGGACCAGGGCGCGCTGGTGCGCGACTTCAGCAAGTGGGACGCGCAGCCGGCTGCCGTCGCCGCGTCGTACGAGGCGCTGCTGCGGGCCAAGCAGATCGCGCTGACCGCACCCGCCGGCCCCACCTACGTGTGCTTCGATGTCTCGCTGCAGGAGACGCGCATCGATGCGATCCCGGCGCTGCCGGACGTCAGCCGCTACCAGGTTCCCTCCCCCGCCGTGCCGGGCAGCGATGAGCTGGCCAGAGCCGCAGCGCTGCTGTCCTCCGCGGCCCGCCCGGTCATTCTGATGGGGCGGGTCTCCAGGTCTAGCGAGGGCTGGCGCCAGCGCATCGAGCTGGCCGAGAAGCTGAATGCGCAGGTCCTTACGGACCTGCGCGCCGGCGCATCGTTCCCCACCGACCATCCGCTGCACGCGGCCGTGCCGGGCGTCTTCCTGACCCCGGACGCGGCCGCCACGCTGCGCGCCGCCGACGTCGTGCTGAGCCTGGACTGGTACGACCTGAACGGCACGCTGCAGCAGGCGTGGCGCAACGAGAGCGTCGGCGCCAAGGTGATCCAGGTCTCGCTCGACCACTACAGCCACCGGGGCTGGAGCATGGACCACCAGGGCCTGCCGCCGGTGGACGTGTTCATGCCGGTGGAGCCGGACGTCGCCGTGCCCCTTCTCTGCGCTGCCTGCACCGAGCGCCCTTCGGCCCTCCAGGCCCCGAAGAGCCCGATGGCCATGCCCCCGGTTCCGCAAGACGGGACGATCAGCATCGCGATGGTCGCCGACGCCCTGCGCCGGGCCGCGGGCACGCAGCCCATCACCCTGATCCGTGTGCCACTGGGCTGGAGCGGCGAGATGGGCCACTTCCGCGATCCGCTGGACTACCTGGGCATGGACGGCGGCGCCGGCATCGGCTCCGGGCCGGGCATGGCCGTCGGCGCCGCGCTGGCGCTGCGTGGAACCGACCGACTGCCCGTGCTGATGACCGGCGACGGCGACTACCTGATGGGCATGACAGCACTGTGGACCGCCGCCAATGCTGGCGTTCCCCTGCTTACCATCGTCTGCAACAACCGGTCGTTCTTCAACGACGAACTGCACCAGGAGCGCGTGGCCCGCGATCGTGACCGCCCGGTGCAGAACCGGTGGATCGGCCAACGCATCGGAGACCCGGACCCCGATCTGGCCACCCTCGCGCACGGGCTCGGCCTGCAGGGCTTCGGGCCGACGGACAGCCCCTCGGAGCTCGACGAGATCCTGGGCCGCGCCGTCGCCGCGGTGCGGGAAGGCGCGACCGTGGTCGTCGACGTGCACGTCACGCCGGGCTACAGCGCCGCGATGGCCTCCGGCATGACCCGCTCCCATGAGGACCAGGAAGGAGGCCAGCCATGACAGCGGCGCCCATCGTCCTGCCGGACAGCGGCGACCTGAGCCCCTACGTCCAGCGCGTCCTGCCCCGGTCGAGCGGGCTGTTCTGGGACGGCCGCTGGCATGAAGGGACGGGCCCGGCGATCGCGACCTACAACCCGTCCACGGGCGAGCGCCTGGCCGACGTGGCCTCGCCGGCTTCGGCGGAGGTCAACGCGGCGGTCGCCTCGGCGAAAGGCGCCTTCCCGGCCTGGGCCGGCACCCCACCCCTGCAGCGCGCGGCGCTGCTGCGGGAAGCGGCACGCCGCGTGCGCCTGCATTCACGCGAGCTTGCGCTGCTGGACGCCGCCAACTGCGGCAATCCCGTGCGCGCCATGCAGATGGACGCGGAGATCGCGGCCATCCAGCTGGACTACTTCGCGGGACTGGTGCTCGAGATCAAGGGCGAGACCATCCCCACCGCCAACGGCGCCCTGAACTACACGCTGCGGGAGCCGCTCGGCCCCGTCGCGCGGATCTTCCCCTTCAACCACCCGTTCATGTTCGCGGCAGGCAAGATCGCCGCGCCGCTCGCTGCGGGCAACACGGTCATCCTCAAGCCGCCGGAACAGGCGCCGCTGTCGACCATCCGGCTGATGGAGATCCTGGACGGCCTATTCCCTCCGGGCGTGCTGAACTGCATCGCCGGCGGCCGGGACACAGGTGCGGCGCTGTCCGTGCACCCGGATGTGGAGGCCGTCGCGCTGATCGGAAGCGTCGGGGCGGGCAAGGCCGTGCTGCGGTCCGCCGCGGAGACGATGAAGCGCACCCTGCTGGAGCTGGGCGGCAAGAACGCGATGGTCATCTACCCCGACGCGGACCTGCGCAGCGCGGTGGAGGGGGCCGTGCGCGGCATGAACTTCACATGGTGCGGGCAGTCGTGCGGCTCCACGAGCCGCCTGTACGTGCACCGCTCCCTGCACGACGAGTTCATGCAGCGCGTGACGGAGGAGCTCGCGCGCAAGCACCGGCCCGGCATCGCGACCCATCTGGACACGACCATGGGCGCGATGGCGAGCCGCGCCCAGTACGACCGCACACTGCAGTACATCCAGGCCGGCATCGAGGAAGGGGCCACGCTGCTGACGGGCGGCCGCGCGGCGCGCGGCGCGCAGCTGAAGGACGGGCTGTTCATCGAGCCCACCATCTTCACGGGCGTGCGGCCCGACATGCGGATCGCGCGCGAAGAGATCTTCGGCCCGGTGCTCTCGGTGTTTTCCTGGGACGACGAGGACCGGATGCTGGTCGAGGTCAATGGCACGGAGCTCGGACTGACGGCCTCGGTGTGGACCACGAGCCTGAACACCGGCCTGCGCGCCGCCAAGCGGATCCAGTCGGGCTACGTGTGGGTCAACGAGTGTTCGGTGCACATCCCTGGCGCGCCGTTCGGCGGCTACAAGCAGTCCGGCGTCGGCAGGGAGGAGTCCAAGGAGGAACTGCTGGAGTTCACGCAGCTCAAGAACGTCAACGTGAAGCTCGGCTAGAGACCATGGTTGCTCGATAGGTTGCCAAGAGGCTCGTCGTCGGCATCGTGGATTGCGCGCTTTCGTGTACCGGGCAAGATGCGACGCGCTCTCCAGCCACGATCCGTATGAACACAGGTCTTCCTTCGCCTGTCGAGCGACCACCCTGTCCAGCGCCCGGCCCGCCGGAATGCTAAAGGGGCCCGCGCCATGCGGAACGCTGGTTCCGCCGCGCCCATCCACCGTACGGCCTGCCCCCAAGCGCAACTCGCATATCGCCTCGGGAAATCTCTCCTGCGAGTAGCCGGCCAGGTCGCTCCTCGAGCCCATCGACATCTGCGGCATGACGACGCAACACAGCTCCTCGAGGTCTGGGGCCAGGGCGTCGCTCCGCCCACGTTCAGTGAGGAGGTGCAGGTGCTGTCGCGGCGGCTGGACAGCGCACAACAGGGTTCGCCCCAGCTTTCATATTGTTAGTCGATTAACAATAATGGTCGGCATGGCCTGGCCGCGCTGGGCCGTCCTCGCCAGACGCTCCGGCGACCGTCCTGCACTGCCAGAGTCGATGCCAATGCCACAGAGAACCAGGAGACAAGATGCACAACACGCCCCCCGCCTCCCGCCGGAGGTTCTTCCGCACCAGTGCTGGCATGGGTGCCGTCCTAGCCGCGGCCACCAGCACCGGCGCCTCCGGCGCCAGCACGCCCCCCCACGCCGCCGTGCGGGTGCGCAGCGGCTTTGTGGCCGGTCCTTCGACCTACTACGAGGTTCTGGAGCCGGTCGCGAAGACCCGCAAGCCGCCCATGGTGCTGATCCACGGCGGGGCGCACACCGGCTCCTGCTACATGGCGACCGCCGATGGCCGCCCGGGCTGGGCGCCCTTCTTCGCAGCCCAGGGCTACCAGGTGGTGGTCCCTGACTGGGCAGGCACCGGTCGCAGCGGCTACATCCCCTACGACGACCTGTCGGGCGAGACGGTCGTGAAGGGCCTTGGCAAGGTGCTGGCCACGCTGGACCGCCCGGCGATCGTCATGACGCATTCGATGTCGGGCCCCTTCGGCTGGAAGCTGCTCGAACTCTTCGGCGACCGCATCGTCTCCCTGGTGGCAATCGCACCTGGCGGGCCGGCCAACGTCAGCGCGCCGACCGAGTTCCTGTCCAGCACGTCGGACGACGTGGAAGTCCGCTTGGCACCCGGCGCTCCGGTGCTCAAGCTCAGCCGCAAGCTGCCCTTCGTTGCCGAACCGGGCTGGGCCACGAAGAAGCTGGTCGGCAGCAGCACGCGCTTCCCGCGCGAGCACCTGGACAGCTACCTGGCCAGCCTGACCGTCATTCCGCCCCGCCTGCTGCTAGAGCGGGTGAACTATGAGAACAGCGCGCCCCGTGTGACCGACCCCTCGGGCTACAAGGGCAAGCGCGTGGCCCTGATCATGGGCACCAACGACGCGGACCACACGGCCGCCATCGACAAGCCCATCGTCGACTGGCTGAACGACATCGGGGCGCGCGCGGAATTCATTCCGCTGGGCGACCGGGGCATCCAGGGCAACGGCCACATGATGATGATGGAGAGCAACAGCGACCAGTTGGCAGCCGGTATTGCCGCCTGGCTGCAGACCGGCAAATTCAGCGCCTCGGCGTCCTAGTACCTCCGGGCAGTGCTCAGGCCAACTCCGCCGTGATCCAGCGGCGCAGGCTGTTGGAGTAGGCCAGGTCGGTGACGCGCGGCAGGTCTTCCACCCGCACCATGCCCTCTTCCAACCACCACCGCGCGGACGCACCGCTTAGCAGGCGGCAGCGCAAATGCGGAGTGGCCATCGCCGTCATCGGGGCTGCCCCTCGCAAAGAGGGAGACGCACGAGTTCGCAGCGGCAGGCCGGTTGCCGCGGGCCCGCAATGCCCGGCGTCCAGTCCGCTCCTCCAGAGGATCGCCTCTCGGCTCCGAGCGACACAGGGC
>NZ_JBKDTZ010000285.1:0-9658 GCF_046339755.1 Acidovorax sp.
GTGTCGCTGTCGGTGGAAGAGCGCGACGCCCTGATCTACGGGCGACATCTGGGCTAACACCCCCTGCCCCGCGTCGCGACTTCCCCCTCTCTCGTCTGGCTGCACAAGGCGGGAGGGGACACCCCCGGTGGGGCGGGGCGGCCCTTGCACGGGGGTGCTGGCTTTGGCCGCGCGCGTTCAAACAGAGCGCACTGCGCGAAGCCTTCTTCTTGAGTCGCTGATCGGGTGGCTCAAGATATCGTCTGCCGCACAGGTGTGCCCAGGGCGCGCGGCAGCAGGCCCTGGAACAGGAGTGTCACCTGGGCAATGACGTTTTTGGCAGATGGCTCGCCCTGCAGGGGGGCCAGGGTTCCCAGCAGGTCGGTGCGCAGGTACCACAGCGACTCGATGTCGCCCGCATAGCGCAGGCGGATGTTCATGCGCGCCACTTCACAGCCTGAGTAGCCCGAGAGGCTGCCGATCATGGCCCGGCGCACTTCCTCCAGTTGCTGGTCGCGCACCCAGGCGGTGGATGCGGGCGCATCCCGGCCAATGAGGCCGTGCAGGCTGCTGCCGCGTACATAAGGTTTGTTCCAGCGCATGGAATGGCTTTTCACCATGGATATGTAACCAGAATCCCAAGGTAAGTGGCACACGCGGTAAACGCAAGGGGCTACCCTCGCTTTATGCGTAAAGCCAACAGACCTCGATAGCTTTTTGCAAACAATTGCAACTAATCGATGTGTTTTGAATGAAATGTCTTCATGAGCAAGCAGGACTCGTGCCCGCGGCGTGGGGCGGCCACGGGCAGCGCCCGCAGACTGCCCGGCGATGCAGTGGGGCCTTGCTGTGCGGGTGCGGGAGGGGGACCACGGGCAGGGTGCAGGGTTGTGTTCCCACCGCAGGGCGCATGGGTGCAAGCCGGGTCTTGCCCGGCCCGCTGCGTCATGGGGCGCCATGCACGCCGGGTGCGCTTGGACTAAACTGGGTCACATGATGTTACCTGTGCCTTCGCGCCCATGACGGTTCTATCGACGGTGGTCTTTGCCGACATTTCCGGGAGTACGTCGCTCTACGAGACGCTGGGGAACGAGCGTGCCACCGAAGCGGTGACGCAGCTGACCCAGTGGATCGGCGACTCCATCGAGGGCAATGCGGGTCGCGTCGTCAAGAAGCTGGGCGACGGCGTGCTGGGCATCTTTGGCGATGCCGCCAGCGCCGTGTCGGCCATGGCCGAGATGCAGCGCAAGCATCTGGCCCGGCTGGACCGATGGCCCCACCCCTTGCGCATGGACATCCGCGTGGGCGTGGCCAGCGGCGAGGTGGTGGAGGTCGATGGTGACTGCTACGGCGATGCCGTGAACGTGGCCTCCCGCCTGTGCGAACGGGCCGGCCCGTCCGAGATCTGGGCCACCGAAACGGCGGTGCTGCTGGCGGGTGCTGCGGCATCGGTCTGGTACCGCCAGCTGGGGCAGATGGAAATCCGCGGCAAGGCCGAAACGCTGATGCTTTACCAGGTGGAGTGGCGCCAGGACGAAGAGCCCGACTCGCTCACCATGCAGTCGGCGCTGACCAGCCACTTTTCACCGGTCGACACCATCCTGGGCCAGATCCAGTTTTCATGGCATGGCGTGGACCTGTCCTTCAGCTCAGCCGATGCGCCAGTGCATGTGGGCCGGGCCTCCGAGATGCAGCTTCGCATCAACGACCCTCGGGTATCGCGCCTGCACGCCCGCATCGACTGGCGCAACAGCGGCTTCGTGCTCACCGACATGAGCAGCTTCGGCACCTGGGTGCGCTTCGAGGGCAGCGACTCGCCCGTGCGCCTGCGCCGCGATGCCTGCATCCTGCATGGCACGGGCCATATCGCGCTGGGGGTTTCGTTCAGCGAGCCCACCGCGCCCACCATGCAGTTCCAGGTCGTGGGTGCCAACGTTCATCTCGGCTGATGCGCAGGCATCGCCCTTTTTTACAGGGGCGGACTGACACGTTCTGACACAATGCCCGGCGACAAGACCGAGACAGGACAGAACGATATGGCGTGGATCAAGAAAACGGCCGTGGCCCTGGTGGCCGGGGCCTTGCTGGTGGGGGCGGGGGCCGCCATCTATGTGCAGCGGACCTTTGCGGTCATGGATGGCCAGCTGCAGGTCGCAGACCTGGGCCAGCCCGTGAAGGTGCAGCGCGATGCCGCGGATGTCACCCATGTCAGCGCGCTAAGCCCGCAGGACGCCTGGTTCGCCATGGGCTATGTGCATGCGCAGGAGCGCACCTGGCAGCTCGAATTCAACCGCCGGGTGATGCACGGCCAGCTCTCCGAGGTGTTTGGCGAAGCCACGCTGGAGACCGACAAGCTCATGCGCTCGCTCGACATCGTCGGCACAGCGCGCAAGCAGTACGCCGGCCTGCCGCTGTATGCGCGCGAGGCGCTGCAGGCCTACAGCAAAGGCATCCATGCCTTCCACAAGAACCGCCCGCAGGCCCTGCCGCCCGAGTTCCTGGTGCTGGGTGCCAAGCCCGGCGGCGACACGGGTGCCGTGTGGGAGCCCGAGGACAGCGTGGGCTGGGCGCTGATGATGGCGCTGGACCTGGGCGGCAACTGGGGCAATGAATACGCGCGCCTGTCGGTGGCGCGCACGCTCGACACCGACCGCCTGTGGCAGCTGATGCCGCCATACCCCGGCGAGCCGCCTGCCGCCACGGCCGACCTGGCTGCCTTGTACCGGCAACTGGGCGTGTACCGCGGCGACGCCGCTGGCGCGCAAGCGCCCAGCGCAGGCCTGGCCCGCGGCGCCGCGCTGCAGGCCAGGAAGCCCGACCCTGCAGCGGAGCAGGGCGGCAGCGCCGTGTGGTCCCGCCAGGTCGGCGCGGGCATGCTGGCCTGGGCCGAGGAGCTCACCCGCAACGCCGGCACCAACGACGGCAAGGGCAGCAACAACTGGGTGCTGGCCGGCTCGCACACCGAAAGCGGCAAGCCCCTGCTGGCCAACGACCCGCACCTGTCGCTGAGCGCACCGGCCATCTGGTACTACGCCCGCCTGCAGGCGCCAGCCGGCAAGGCCTCGGACGGCTCGCCGATTGCCGCCATCGATGCCCTGGGTGCCACCTTGCCGGGCCTGCCCTTCGTGGTGCTGGGCCGCACGGCCAGCGTGGCCTGGGGCTTCACCAACACCAGCCCCGACGTGCAGGACCTGTACCTGGAGCAGATCAACCCGGCGGATGCCACGCAGTACCGCACGCCCGAGGGCTGGGCCGCGTTCGCGGTGCGCAAGGAGCGCATCCGCGTCAAGGGCCAACCCGATGTGGAGCTGGCCCTGCGCAGCACGCGCCATGGTCCGGTGCTCAGCGATGCGCAGAAGTCGCACGCCGAGGTGCTGGACCTCAAGAAGTACGTGCTGGCCCTGCGCTGGACGGCGCTGGACCCCGACAACCAGACCGTGCTGGCCGGGCTCATGGCCAACCAGGCCACGTCGGTGGAAGACCTGTTCGCCGGCTTCGCCAGCTACCACTCGCCCATGCAGAGCGTGGTGGCGGCCGATGTGAACGGGCGCATCCGCTTCCAGGCCATGGGCCGCGTGCCCATGCGCGCGCCGGACAACGACATCCGCGGCGTGGCCCCGTCGCCCGGCTGGGATGCGCGCTACGACTGGAAGGGCTGGCTGCCGCTGGACCAGACCCCGCAGGACGAGGGCGCCAAGGGCTGGATCGCCACCGCCAACCAGCGCGTCACGCCGCCCGGCTACCCGCACTACCTGACGCAGGATTGGGCGCTGCCCTACCGGTACGAGCGCATCGCCCAGCTCATCGAAGCGCGTCCCAAGCACACGGCGGCCAGCCTGCAGGCCATCCAGCTCGACGCCACCTCGCTGGCCGCCAGGCACCTGCTGCCCCACCTGCAGCAGGCCCAGTCCAGCCACCCGCTGGCCGCCCAGGCGCAGGCCCTGCTCAAGGATTTCGATGGCGTGATGGATGCCCGCCGTGCCGCGCCGCTGATCGTGGCCGCCTGGACCGACGAGCTGGTGCGCGGCCTGGTGGTGCCCCGCATCGGCAAGGAGCGCTTTGCCGCCACCTACGGCAAGCGCGACTACCGTGCGGGCGTGGAAGGCATGCTGACGCGCAACGATGCCTGGTGGTGCCAGCCCTCCACCTGTGCCGAGCAGTCGGCCGCGGCCCTGGGCCGGGCGCTCGACCGCCTGCAGGCCGCCTACGGCGCCGAGCCCGCCGCCTGGCGCTGGGGCGATGCCCACCCCGCTGTCAGCGGCCACCGGCCCTTCGGCAATGTGGCGGCGCTGGCGCGCTGGTTTGACGTGAGCGTGCCGTCCAACGGCGACTCGTACACCGTGAACGTGGGCCAGTACAACGCGGGCGATGCCAAGGCGCCCTTTGCCAACCGCCACGCCGCGTCGCTGCGCGCCATCTACGACCTGGCGGACCTGGAGCAGTCAACCTTCATCTACCAGACCGGGCAGAGCGGCCTGGTGTTCTCGCCGCGCTACCGCGACATGGCCGCCGCCTGGGCAGGGGCCGGCAACCGCCTGCTGCAGCGCGAGCCGGCACGCTTCGTCCACTCCCTGACACTGGCGCCTGCGCCTTGAGACAAAGGATACCCATGGGTTTCGTACCATTGATCGAAGTCACCCGGGGCGGCCTGGTCGAATGCCAGCACTGGGGGGCCGTGGCTGTGGCCAACCGTGATGGCAAGCTGCTCGCCCAGGTGGGTGACCCAGGGGCGGTGGTGTTCACGCGCTCCACCTGCACGGCCTTCAAGGCACTCCCTTTCATGCAGTCGGGCGGGGCCCGGGCCCTGGGCTGGGGCCCGGCCGACCTGGCGCTGCTGTGCGCCAGCCACAACGGCGAACCCATGCACGTGGAGCAGGTCGAGCGCATGCTCGCCAGTGTCGGCCAGGACTACCACGCGCTGCGCTGCGGCTGCCACCGGCCGCTGTTCGCCGAACTGGGGCTCGGCGCGCTGCCTGCGAGCTTCGTGCCCGATGAGCGCCACAACAACTGCAGCGGCAAGCACGCGGGCTTTGTGGCCTACTGCGTGCAGCAGGGCCTGCCGCTCGATGACCATCTGAACGCTGGCCACCCGCTGCAGGTGGCGGTACGCGAGCGCGTTGCGCAGGCCGTGGGCCTGGTGCCGGGCGACCTGGCCGCCGGCACGGACGGTTGCTCCGCCCCCAACTACGCGCTGCCGCTGGCCAACCTGGCCCGCGGCTACGCGCGCTTGGCCGGTGGCGCGCCGGACACCGATCTCGACGAAAGCCTCACCGCGCTGGCCGATGCCATGGTGGCGCGGCCCGAGCTGGGCTCGGGGACCGGGCGGCACGACCTCGACTTCATGCGCGTGGGCGCGGGCGACTGGGTCTCCAAGACCGGCGCCGACGGCGTGCAGGTGGTGGGCAGCCGCAGCCGGGGCGAGGCCTTTGCGCTCAAGGTCATGGACGGCAGCATGCTGGCCCAGGTGGCCGCCTCGGTGGAGGTGATGGACCAGCTCGGCTGGCTCAGCGACGCGCAGCTCGAGGCGCTGGCACCGCGGCGCTCGGCGCGCATCGTCAATGCGCGCGGGCTGGAGGTGGGTGGCCGGCGGCCCGCCTTCAGGCTGGGTTCAGGACGGTAGCCGGGCCAGAGGGTAGGCCGCGTCCGCCGCTGGAAAGAAGGCGGCGAACGGCTCCGAATCGGGCAGCACATAGACCACGCCCGCCTCGCGCCCGAACCAGGGCGCAATGCAGCGGTTGTAGAACGCGGTGGGCGCATTCACGCAGCCATTGCTGATACGCCGCTCGGCCAGCACCGGGCTGGCCAGCCGCTGCACCCGGCGCTCGGCCGGGGCGCCGCGCACGCGGTGCAGCGACACGGCGGCCTCGTAGTCGATCCACACGATGTCGTGGCCCTGCAGGTTGCTGCCGGGCTCGCTCACGAAGCGGCCGGCCGGCGTGGTGCGCTCCTGCGGGCGGATCTGCGACAGCGGCTTCTGGCCTATGCCGGGTGCCGAACGGTCGCCCAGGGCCGAGCCCAGCAGTACCGGCGCGCTGCCCGCATGGCCGCCACCGGGGCCGAATACGTGGATGCTGGCAGCGGGCTTGTCGATCACCGCGAAGGGCATGCCCTGGTGGTTGCCGCTGGACTGGATCCAGCGCACCAGGCGCTGCGCGTCCACCGTGGCGCCCGCGCCTTCCCACGGTGTGGCGGCCCGTGCCGCCGGGCTCCAGGCCGCAGCGGCCAGCACGGTGGCGGCGCCACCCAGAAGCAGGGCACGGCGCCGCAGGCCGGTTTGCGGCACGGCGGAAACCGCCAAAATGTCACGAACAAGGGCGGCGGGTAATGGGAGCGAGGTCATGGTGCCTCCCAATCGTAGCGGTTTGTGCCAATAATGGTGCATCTGCGACTTCTTCGAAGCCTTGCGGCTTGTGAGCACACCATGTTCGATCGCATCCGCCAGGCCTTTGCCGGGGCGCCATCCGATTCTTCCGATGGCCTGTCTTCCAACCAGCCCGTGACCGGTGCGCAACTGGCGCGCTGGATTGCCGACCAGCACCTGTCCAGCGTGCCGCAGGCAGGGGCGGGCCACTTCGACGTGGGGGGCGAGATCCTGGGCCATCCCTGGCGGCTGGAATGCGGGGCCTCTACGCGCGACTACATCCTTGGCCTGGAGCTGCGTGGGCGCGCCGACGTGAAGGCCGACCCCGACGCGGCCGTGCTGTTGCTCAACCGCCCGCTGCGCGATGCGCTGGAGCGCCACGCCTACAACGCCATCACCGACAACCTGCAGACCAGCGTGGATGCGCGCATGCCCGAGGAGATGCGCTGGCTGTCCATGTTCGACGAGGTCTCCTGGCCCGAGCTGCCAAGCTCGTTCGTGCGCCATTTCGCGGTGGTGGCCGAGCGCATCGACCATGCCGAGCGCTGGGTCCATGCGCACCTGGTATCGGCACTGCTCAATGCGGTGGAAGGCGAGCAGGGCGCCCTGAGATCCGAAACGCCCATGGTGCTGATGCTGGCGCGCGGGCATGTCTACCTGCGCACCGAGCACACGCGCCGCACCCTGGCGGAAATTGCCCATGCCCATGCGGTGCTCGTGACGGCGGCCCAGGCTGCAGCGCAGAACCTGCCGGCACCGCCGCTCGATCTGTGACAGGCTGGGCCAGTCTGCGATTTGTCCCGGTCCCGGACAGGTCGCAAGCAGGCTTTTATGATCACAGGCCACCGGCGCATGGGCGCCGGGCCTGAGAGAGCCTGAATGAGCACACCTTCTGTCCGCGCCATCGGCGGGACCACTCCCTACGCTGTCACCCTGGTCGACGAGGCCGGCCATACCTGGATTGGCGATGAGCCCACCGACCTGGGCGGTGCCGATGCCGGCCCGTCCCCGTTCCACCTGCTGCTGTCGAGCCTGGGCGCGTGCACCGTCATCACGCTGCAGATGTTCGCGGCGCGCAAGCAGTGGCCCCTGGCCGGCGTGGAGGTGGCCTTGCAGCTCCACCCCGGCGGTGCGCCGGCCAGCGGCACCGACATCACGCGCAGCATCACCTTGTCGGGCGCGCTGAGCGATGAGCAGCGCGAGCGCCTGCTGCAGGTGGCCAATGCCTGCCCGGTGCACAAGCTGCTGACCGGCGAAGTCCGCATCGCTTCGGCGCTGGCAACTGCGGAGGGCACAGCGCAATGACCAAGGTGGCATCGGCTTCGGTGGTGTCGGGCGACACCAACTACGTCCACCAGGTGCGCGCGGGCCATTTCGACCTGGTCGCCGACGAACCCCGGGCGCTGGGCGGCCAGGGGAAGGGCCCCGCCCCCTTCGACTACTACCTGGCGGCCCTGTCGGCCTGCACGGCCATCACCTTGCGCATGTACGCCGAGCGCAAGGGCTGGAACCTCGGCGAGTTCCGGGCTGAACTGGCCTTGAGCCGGGGCGAGGAGGGCAGGCTGCACATCCACCGCGTCCTGCATTCGGACCAGGCGCTCAGCGACGCCCAGTGGGAGCGGCTGCTGGAGGTGGTCGCCAACACGCCCGTGACCAAGGCCCTGCGCGACGGGGCCGAGATCACCAGCGAACGGGGGAATTGAGCCGCTGGGCTCGGGTGCCGGGCATGGGGGCGATGTAGGCCGGCATGTTGACCATGTTGGCGTTCATGTTGTTTCAATCCACGCGGGGCGCGACGCCCTGTTCCTCACGTTCACCGGCACTGGCGTGTGTTTCAATCAACGCGCCCACACAGGGCGCGATCCGGGGCCGTGAAGTGCACCTTGGCCGTGTCGACGTTTCAATCCATGCGCCGCACGGGGCGCGACCAAGTGCTTCTGGAAGGGGCCGCGGATGTGCTCGTGTTTCAATCCACGCGCTCACACGGGGCGCGACCTTCGGCCAAGATGACACCGAGGAATGCGACCTGGTTTCAATCCACGCGCCCACACGGGGCGCGACCTGGTTGCAGGGCCATTACTTGCTGTCCTGGACCAGTTTCAATCCACGCGCCCACACGGGGCGCGACGCCTGGCGTGGGCACCTGGGCCAAAGTCATGCTGGCGTTTCAATCCACGCGCCCACACGGGGCGCGACCAGCTGTCCAGGACGGACCCATTCGACCTGGCGGGTTTCAATCCACGCGCCAACACGGGGCGCGACACGACTGCGTGCGCGAGACGCGCGCCATGGCCGAGTTTCAATCCACGCGCCCACACGGGGCGCGACCATCAGGCGTCATCGGCCACACGCACACATGCATGGTTTCAATCCACGCGCCCACACGGGGCGCGACACGCCTTGGAGCACTCCCGTTGCGCTAAAGCGCTTGTTTCAATCCACGCGCCCACACGGGGCGCGACTCACCCGAGGGCCCCGGCGGCCAGGGCGAGCACTGTTTCAATCCACGCGCCCACACGGGGCGCGACCAGCACCATGCAAGGTAGTCGGGCCGCGTGGGGTTGTTTCAATCCACGCGCCCACACGGGGCGCGACGATCTGGCGCGTGATGGTCTCGGTGACCGGCTCGTTTCAATCCACGCGCCCACACGGGGCGCGACCCATCGTCATACCCGCCCCGGTCAAGGTTGACGCGGTTTCAATCCACGCGCCCACACGGGGCGCGACGGAGTGCTGGCGGTCACCGTGCTGCGCGCCCGGCAGTTTCAATCCACGCGCCCACACGGGGCGCGACGGGGTGCCGTCGCGCTTGGCGGTGTCGAATTCGAGGTTTCAATCCACGCGCCCACACGGGGCGCGACCAGATGCCGATTCTTTGCTGCCCTTGTCGGCCTTGTTTCAATCCACGCGCCCACACGGGACGCGACCGGGGCGTCTGACATCGTGCGGCGTGGCATTGAGTTTCAATCCACGCGCCCACACGGGGCGCGACGGGCGCGGTGCTGGGCCACAATTATGCCTAGAGCACGTTTCAATCCACGCGCCCACACGGGGCGCGACGCGCAATGCCACGCTGTCCAAGGCGCAAGTGATCGAGTTTCAATCCACGCGCCCACACGGGGCGCGACTGGCCTCTGCCTCCAGCGTGCCCGGCGGCAGGTTGTTTCAATCCACGCGCCCACACGGGGCGCGACTAGAGGTAAAGCCAGAGACCCGCAGCAGTGAGCAGTTTCAATCCACGCGCCCACACGGGGCGCGACGCTACGAGGGGCGCAAGGACCTGGGCAACGTCCAGTTTCAATCCACGCGCCCACACGG
>NZ_JBKDTZ010000286.1:0-18546 GCF_046339755.1 Acidovorax sp.
CACAGGGCCGTCAACAGCTGCCGATTATCCCTGCCCGCCCACCCTCGCCCGGCGCCAAAACACCTGCATTCCACGCCGGTCCACCGCATTTCGCGCCCCCGTCCGCGCATTCCGTCGCAGGCCGGTGGAAGGCCCGGGACGGGATCGGCACAGTACGCCCATCGACGCAAGCTGACCCCAGGAACCCACCATGCAGATCACCCCCGTCATCGCCATCCACATGGCCGCCGCGCTGGCCGCCCTGGCCATCGGCCCGCTGGCCCTGTGGGCCCGCCGCAGCCGCGCCCAGCGCCCGCGCCTGCACCGCGCCGCCGGGTACGCCTGGGTCACGCTGATGGTGATGGTCGCCGTATCGGCCGTCTTCATCAGCGGTGACAAGGGCCCGCGCCTCGCAGGCTTCGGCCTGATCCATCTGCTGGTGCCCATCACCCTGGGCTTCATCGCACTGTCCTTCCACTTCCTGGTGCGCGGCAATGTGACGGCGCACCGCCGCATCATGCAGGGCACCTATATCGGCTCCTGCCTGGTGGCAGGCGCCTTCACCCTGCTGCCCAACCGCCTGCTCGGCCAGTGGCTGTGGAGCCAGGTGGGAATCCTCTGAGCCCCGCCTCCACCCCCTCATTCCTCGACCCCATTTACCTCCAACGGAGCAACACCATGATCATCGACCTCCTGATCCACCACCCCGAAGCCCTCCCCACCGTGCTGCAGAAGACCCCCACCTGGGTCTGGGGCCTGCTCGCCGCGCTCGTCGCCCTGGGTGCCAGCCAGCTGGTGGCCCGCACCGCCAGCCTGACCCGCGTGGCCGTGATGCCCGTGGCCATGACCCTGTTCTCGGTCTATGGGCTGGTGTCGGCCTTCGGCAGCTCCGGCCAGGTGCTGGGCACCCTGGCCGCCTGGCTGGCTGCCGCCGCCATCGTGGCCACCCTCACCCTGGTGCTGCGGCCCGCCGTGCCCGCCGGCACCCGCTACCTGGCCGATTCGCGCAGCTTCCACATGCCCGGCAGCCCGCTGCCCCTGCTGCTGATCCTGGGCATCTTTCTGACCAAGTACCTGGTCGGCATCGAGATGGCCATGCAACCGGCCCTGGCCCACGACGCCACCTTCGACCTGGAGATCGCAGCCCTGTACGGCGTCTTCAACGGCTTGTTCATCGCCCGCTCGGCCCGCCTGTGGTGCCTGGCCCTGGCACCCCAGGCTGCACGCACGGCATCCGGCCACGCCGCCGCCTGACCCGCCCCTCGACCCATCACCCCAAGGAAAACCACCATGTCCCGCCGCTACCCCCTGTCCGACGACCCCATCGAGAACCTGGCGCGCAAGCGCGCCGGCGCCAAGCTGGGCTGGTTCATCCATGCCACCGTCTATGTGCTGGTCAACCTGCTGCTGGTATCGCTGTCGCTGTCCAGCGGCCGGCACTGGGCGGTGTTTCCAGCCGCCGGCTGGGGCATCGGCCTGCTGGTGCATGGCATGGTGGTGTTCTTCCTGGCCGGCGGCTCGAACTGGCACGAACGCATGGTCCAGGCCGAGCGCGAGCGCATCGTCCAGAACAACCACCGCGCCTGAGCACAGGCGAGGAGACCGCCATGCGCAAGTCCACCCACCTGGCACTGGCAGGCCTGCTGGCCCAGGCCGGGGTAGGCCTCAGGGAGATCGCCGCCCTGCTCTCGCCCCAGCCGCCCCTGGCCCGGATGTCCGACCTGGCCGTGCGCCTGCTGGGCGACCCGCCCCGCTTCGACCGCAGCCAGAAGCGCGCGGTGGACAGCAAGATCGTGCGCCACTTCGAGCAGCACCTGCTGGCTCCGGCGCCCGCCCGCTGACACCCAATGCCCCTACCGGAGCCTCTTCATGCTGACGATCGCCGCCACCCTGGCCCTGCTCGGCCTGCTGCCACCCGACCACCCGCTGCGCCTGGCGGGCGGCCGCACCTTGTCGGCCGCCGTGCTGGCCTGCGCCCTGCGGCTGCCCGGCGCAACCGCAGGACTGCGCCGCGCCGGATGAGCGCGTGCCCCCTAGAATCCCCCCATCCATGACCGCACCCCTGACCCCTGAAGCCATCGAGCAACTCGCCCGCAAGCGCGCCGGCGCCAAGCTCGGCTGGTACATGCATGCCATCCTGTTCGTGGTGGTCAACATCGTGGTGTTTTCCATGTCGCGCTACGGCTTCGGCAACCGGCCCTGGTCGGTATACCCGCTGCTGGGCTGGGGGTTGGGGCTGGCGCTGCACGGCGTCTCGGTGTTCGTGCTGGGCACCGGCAGCGGCCTGCGCGAGCGCATGGTGCAGAAGGAACGCGAGCGCCTGCTGCGCGATCGCGGCGATCACTGACATGGCCCCCGCCAGCGCGCTGCCCCTGAAGATCGACTGGATCGACAAGCTCCAGCGGCTGCTGCAGACCCTGGCCTTCTGCCTGGCGATCTCTGGCATCCAGTACGCCTTCCGGCCCGAGAAGCCCTACTACATCCCCGCCACCTACTCGCTGGCCATCGGCACCCTCACCTGGGCGCTGATCGACTTCGGCCGCCACCTGTTTCCCTCCAGCCACGAATACGGCTGGCCCAAGGGCTTTGCCGGCGTGGCGCTGCCCCTGGTCGGCATCGTGCTCGGCTACCTGGGCGGCACCCTGCTGGCCGACTGGTCGTGCGGTGTCTCGTCGTGGGATACCGAGGGGCGTGCGCAGTTGCGCATCTCCATCGGCATCACCGTGGTGGCGGGCACCGTCATCAGCTACTACTTCTATGTGAACGGCAAGAGCGCCTGGCTGCAGGCGCGCATGGCCGAGGTGCACAGCCAGGCCACCGAGGCCCAGCTCAAGCTGCTGGAAACCCAGCTGGAACCGCACATGCTGTTCAACACCCTGGCCAACCTGCGCGTGCTGATCGGCACCGACCCGGTGCGCGCGCAGGAGATGCTGGACCGCATGATCGCCTACCTGCGCGCCACGCTGAACGCATCGCGCAGCACCCAGCACCCGCTGGGCGACGAGTTCCAGCGCCTGGCGGACTACCTGGAACTGATGGCCGTGCGCATGGGCCCGCGCATGGCCTACACGCTGGACCTGCCGCAGGCGCTGCGCGATCTGCCCGTGCCCCCGCTGCTGCTGCAGCCGCTGGTGGAAAACGCCATCCGCCACGGGCTCGAGCCCGAGGTGGAAGGCGGCCACATCACCGTGCAGGCGCGCACCCAGAGCGGCCCTGAGGGCAGGACGCTGCTGGTGCTGCAGGTGAGCGACACCGGTGCCGGGCTGGGCGCCGCCCCGCAGCCGGCCGCCACCAGCCCTGGCACCAGCTTCGGCCTGGCCCAGGTGCGCGAGCGCCTGGCCACGCTGCACGGCGATGCCGGGCAGTTCACGCTGGCCGCCAACACCCCCAAGGGCACGCGCGCCACCATCACCTATCCCTTGTCCGCACCCGCATGACCACCACCCCACGCGCCCTGATCGCCGAAGACGAGCCCCTGCTGGCAGCGGCCCTGCAGCAGGAGCTGGCCCGTGCCTGGCCGCAACTGCAGGTTGCCGCCACCGTGGGCGATGGCCTCTCGGCCGTGCGCCAGGCCCTGGCCCTGCAGCCCGAGGTGCTGTTCTTCGACATCCGCATGCCGGGCCAAAGCGGGCTGGATGCCGCCGTGGAGCTGGCCGACGCCTGGCCCGCCGACAAGCCCTTCCCTGCCCTGGTGTTCGTGACCGCCTACGACCAGTACGCCGTGCAGGCCTTCGAGGCCCAGGCCGTGGACTACCTGCTCAAGCCGGTGCAGGCCGCGCGATTGCAGAAAACCGTGCAGAAGCTGCAGCAGGCCCTGGCCGCCAAGGCCCCTGCACCCGATGCGCTCGAAGCCACCATGGCCCAGCTGCGCCACCTGCTGGCCGCCCCCGGCGTCGCCGCGGCGGCACCGGCGGCCAGCCCGCCCGCCGCCGCCGCGCCCCTCACGGTGATCCAGGCCAGCAGCGGCAACCAGATCCACATGGTGCCGGTGGCCGAGGTGCTGTACTTCGAGGCGGCCGACAAATACGTGCGCGTGCTCACGGCCGCGCGCGAGTTCCTGATCCGCACCCCGCTCAAGGAACTCACCGAGCAGCTCGACACCAGCGTGTTCTGGCAGGTTCACCGCAGCACCCTGGTGCGCGCCAGCGCCATCACCACGGTCACGCGCGACGAGGCCGGCAAGCTGCACCTGGCGCTGGCGGGCCGGCCCGAGAAGCTGGCCGTGAGCCGGCTCTACGCGCACCTGTTCAAGGCGATGTAAGCCTTCTCTTGGGGCGTTTGGTAAAATAACCGCTGGGTGTACGCGCTGGAGGGGCGCGGCAGGTTCAGCGTCGGTCGGGCCGCCACGCGGTCTGTCTGCGTCTGGAAATTTCTGCCCATGCAACCCCAAGCCATCCACTGGATTGCCGCTGCCATCTTCGGCATCGCCCTGCTCCACACCTTTGCCGCCGGCCTGTTCGAGCACCTGGCGCACCGCTATCCCCGCCATTCCGGCCTGTTCCATCTGCTCGGCGAAGTCGAGGTCGTCTTCGGCTTCTGGGCCATCGTGCTGGTCCTTGCCATGGCCTTCGTCTCTGGCGGCAGCCAGGCACTGGACTACGCCGAATCGCGCAACTACACCGAGCCCCTGTTCGTCTTCGTGGTCATGGTGATCGCGGCTTCCAGCCCGGTGCTGCGCAGTGTGGTGGCCGTGGTGGACACCATGGCCCGGCACCTGCCCGTGCCCACGCCGCTGGCCAGCGCCTGGCTGGGCCTGGCGGCCGTGCCGCTGCTCGGTTCGCTCATCACCGAGCCGGCGGCCATGACCATCGCCGCACTGATGCTGGCGCCGCAGATCTTTCGCCGTGCCGTGCCCGACCGGGTGAAGTACTTCGCCCTGGGCACGCTGTTCGTCAACGTGTCCATCGGTGGCACGCTCACCTCCTACGCCGCACCCCCAGTGCTCATGGTGGCCAGCACCTGGCAGTGGGACAGCGCATTCATGCTGGTTACCTTCGGCTGGAAGGCGGCCCTGGCCGTGCTGGTCAACGCCACGGCCTGCACCTTCGTGCTGCGCAGCCACCTGCGGCCCGCGCCGGGAGAAGAAGGCACGGCTGAGCCCGCACAGCCGGCCGTGCCCCTGGCCGTGGTGGCCGTGCACCTGGGTCTGCTGGCTGCCGTGGTGGTGTTCGCCCACCACCCGGTGGTGTTCCTGGCGCTGTTCCTCATGTTCCTGGGCTACACCCAGGCCTATGCACAGCACCAGACGCCGCTGATCCTCAAGGAAGCCCTGCTCGTGGGTTTCTTCCTTGCGGGCCTGGTGGTGCTGGGCGGCATGCAGCAATGGTGGCTGCAGCCCATCGTCTCGGGCCTGCAGCCGCTGGCCCTGTTCGCAGGCGCTCTGGGCCTGACGGCCATCACCGACAACGCGGCCCTGACCTACCTGGGCTCGCTGATCGAGGGCATCTCCGATCCGGCCAAGTACATGCTGGTGGCCGGCGCCGTGGCCGGCGGCGGCCTCACGGTGATCGCCAACGCGCCCAACCCGGCCGGTGTGGCCCTGCTCAAGGGCGGGTTCACGGACGGCAGCGTGGGCGCGGTGGGCCTGCTGCTGGGGGCGCTGCTGCCCACGGCCGTGGCGGCGGCCGCGTTCCTCGTGCTATAGGGCAACGCAAAACCAAGTCTTCGCGTCGCCCGATCAATCCGCCTTGAGCTGCATGGCGGGCCGCGCCTGCACCCGCTCCAGCCAGGCCTGCACATGCGGGTGGGCGGCCACGGGGGCGCCGATGAAGGCGCTGTAGCCGATGACCGCGCCCACGATCAGGTCCACCAGCGAATAGTCCGCGCCCAACATCCAGGGCTGGGCGGCCAGGCGTGCGTCGAGCACGGCCAGCAGTTGGTCCAGGCCCTTGCGCGCGGCGTCCGCCCAAACCTCGCTGCGCAGCGCCACGTCGCCCTGCGTGGACAGTTGCAGGCGCACCAGCACGGCGCCATAGGTCACATAGGCCCAGGTCGCCCAGGACATGGCCTGCATCCTTTCGGGCGTGCCGTCCTCGGGCCACATGCCGCGCTCCACGCCGTACTTGCCGGCCAGCCAGAAATGGATCGCCAGGGTCTCGAACATGGGGTTGCCGTCCACCACCACGGTGGGCACCTTGCCATTGGGGTTCAGGGCCAGGAACTCGGGGCGGCGCTGGTCGCCGGCCTGCAGGTCCAGCGTGACGCGTTCGTGCGGCAGGCCGAGCTCGACCAGGGCGTTGGCAATGGGGGTGGCGCTGGACATGGGGTGCCAGTAGAGGACGATGGACATGGAAAACTCCTTGAAGTCGGGTTTTTGAGAGGTTCAAACCGTTTCGGCACTGCGCCGTGAACGTGGATGCAATGTAGGATGCATTGCGGACAGATTCCGCCCTCGATTCAACATACAGTCGATTCCATGCTGTCCTCGTCCTCCCGCCTCCTGCGTGTGCTCTCCCTGCTGCAGACCCGCACCCACTGGGCCGGCCCCGAACTGGCCGAGCGCCTGGAGATCCACCCCCGCACGCTGCGCCGCGACATCGACCGCCTGCGTGAGCTGGGCTACCCCATCCACGCCAGCAGCGGCGTGGCCGGCGGCTACGCCTTCCGCGCGGGCCAGGCCTTGCCGCCACTGCTGCTCGACGACGAGGAAGCCCTGGCGGTGGCGATCGCCCTGCGCATGGCCACGGCAGGCACCGTCGGCGGGGTGGAGGAAAGCTCGCTGCGCGCCCTGGTCAAGCTCGAGCAGGTGATGCCTTCGCGCCTGCGCAAGCGCATCGACGCACTGCGCTCGGCCATCCTGCCCACCGAGCACATGGGCCCCACGGTGCAGGCGGCGGCGCTCGCCGTGCTGGCCGCTGCCTGCCGCGACCAGTTGCGGGTGGAGTTCGCCTACCTGGACGCCAAGGGCCAGGCCAGCCAGCGCTCGGTGGAACCCCAGGGCCTGGTGCACACCGGCCAGCGCTGGTACCTGGTGGCCTGGGACCCGGCGCGCGGCGACTGGCGCAGCTTCCGCGTGGACCGCATCGTGGGCGATGCGGCGGCCGGCGCCCACTTCGCCCCGCGCCCCGGGCCGGACGGAGGCGATCTCCGGGCCTATGTTGCGCGCTCGGTGGCGCTGTCGCAGTTCCCGGAGCAGGCGCGCGTGGTGCTGCACCAGCCGCTGGCCACCATGGCGCGGCGCATCCCGGCTTCGGCCGGCGTGCTGCAGGCCCTGGACGCGGAGCGCTGCGTGCTGGCCTGCGGTGCGCACCAGCAGGGCACGCTGGTGTACTG
The DNA here is from genome assembly GCF_046339755.1 of Acidovorax sp. Classification (GTDB taxonomy): domain Bacteria; phylum Pseudomonadota; class Gammaproteobacteria; order Burkholderiales; family Burkholderiaceae_C; genus Acidovorax. The sequence goes on from NZ_JBKDTZ010000286.1 coordinate 7,252, forward strand.
GCTGCTGGCGCTGCAGGTGGAGTTCGAGGTGCTGGAACCCCAGAGCCTGCGCGAGTATTTGCAGGCCTCCACAGAACGCGTGGCGCGCGGCCTGGCGCGTGGGTCTGGCACCATGGCACCTTCGCCATGAGCACCGAAGCCCCCATGCCGCACCTGCCCTACCCCGAACTGTTCCAGATGCTCGGCCGCACGCTGCGGCCCATGGACGCGGTGGACCCGCATGCCATCGACAAGGCCGAGCAGGCCCTGGACCTGGCCGCGCCGCAGGCGCTGCGCGACTTCTACCTTCTGGCCGGCAACGCGCGCGATTTCACCGCGGTGTACGACCAGTTCCTGCTCCCTGCCGACTGGAGCCTGCAGGAGGACAAGCTGGTCTTCGTGGAAGAGAACCAGGACGTGGTGCGCTACGGCGTGGACTGCGGGCCCGATGCCGGCGACGACCCGCCGGTATGGATCACCACCACGGGCCATGCCACCGAGTGGCACCGGGTGTGCGACAGTTGCTCGGAGTTCATCGCCACCATGCTGGCCTGGCAGTGCAGCTTCGGCAAGGCCCTGCCGCATGGCGCATCGGGCCTGGCCGGGCCCGGTACCGAGGCGGCGCTGAAGGCCGGCTGGCACTTTGTGGGAACGGTCAACGAAATGCGCGCCTATGTGCAGCCCGGCCACGCCGCCTGCGTGGTGGAATGGAGCGACGGCCTGCGCGTCTTCGTGGGCGCGCTCAGCGACGACGCGCTGTGGGCGCTGGAAGATGCGCTGGATCTGTCCTTGGAATCCGAGGACTGAGCCGCTACGCCAGAAGGCAGGCCAGCACTTTGGCCAGCAAATCGTTCACATCGGCGGCCGGCACGGCACCGGGCAACTGCACGCCGCCGTAGAGCTCGAACACCGGCTTGCCCCACTTGAGGCCCAGGGCCATCTCCGACAGGGTGCCCAGGTTGCTGCCGATGGCCACCAGGCACACGCCGCTGCGCGCGATGATGGCGTTGCGCATCTCGCCCATGCCGGTGGGCACGGCCACACTCAGCCATTCGTTGGCGTTGGCGTCGTCGTCCTCGGGCAGGATGCCCACGGCCATGCCGCCGGCCTCGGTCGCGCCGCGCGATGCGGCGGCCATGACACCGCCGCGCCCGCCGCAGATGACCACCATGCCGGCGCCGGCCAGCGCATGGGCCACGGCATGGGCGGCGGCGCACTCGGCCTCGCCCGCATCGCCGGGCCCGATCACGGCCACGGGCTGGCGGTGGCGCCCCGGGCTTTTCTGCTTCAGGGCCAGGCGCTGCAGCGCCTGCAGCAGCGGCACCGGCCACGCTTCAATGGCCTGCACGGCGCTCGCGCTTTCGCGTAAAGACATCACCCACTCCCATCACCACCACACACACCACCATCAGCACCAGCGACAAAGCCGCCGCCACCGCGAAATCCGAGCCGCCATCGCTGACCTGGGCCAGCAGCATCAACGGCAGGATGTTGAGCTGCGTGCCCACCAGCGCCAGCGCGGTGCCATAGGTGACCATGGCAATGGCGGCCACCATGCAGGCGCTCGAAAGCACCGAGGGCGCCACCTCGGGCACCACCGTGTCCCAGAAGGCCCGCGCGCGCGATGCGCCCAGCGTGCGCGCGGCCTGCGCGGGGCGCAGGTCCAGGTTGGCGAACACCGGGTACAGCGACAGCGCCACGCGCGGGATCAGGTAGTAGGCATAGGCCACGCCCAGGCCCGAGACGCTGTAGATCCAGCTGCCGATCACCGCCGGGTCGCCGCCCAGGCCCGCCAGCAGCTGCGTGACGAAGCCCGCGCGCCCGAAGGCCAGGATGAAGCCATAGGCGATCACCAAGCCTGAGAAGGCCAGCGGCAATCCCAAGAGGGCCATCATCCACTGGCGCCGCGCAGCGGGCTGGCGCGCCAGCTCGATGGCGATGCAGGTGCCCGCCAGCGCCGACACCGCGCCCGCTGCCAGCCCCAGGGCCAGCGTGTTGCGCAGCGCACCCATGAACAGCGGGTTGCCGAACAGCCGCCCGAAGGCGCTGGCGCCATCGCCAAAGGCCTCGGGCAGCAGCGCCGCCAGGGGCACCGCGAAGAAGAGCGCCATGAAGGCCCATGCGGGCCAGGCGCCGAAGCGTCGCATGCGGGCCGGCCCCTCTTACTTGCTGCCCAGCGCGGCCTGCGCCCACAGGCGGTCCACGTCGGCCTTGCGCTCGGAGGCTTTCACCACATCGAGCGGGCGGATCTGCGGGGCGGCCGGCATCTTGGCGGCCACGTCGGCAGACAGCGGCGTGCCGGGCACGGCGGGGCGCACAAAGCCCTGGGCAAACAGCGACTGGCCGGCTTCGCTCATGATGAAGTTGAGCCAGAGCTTGCCGGCATTGGGGTTGGGCCCGTTCTTGACCAGGCTGATCGCATAGGGCGCAGCCACGCTGGCTTCCTTGGGGATGACCACCTCCACCGCATCTCCCATACCGTCCACGTGCTTGGCCTTGAGGCCATCGTTCTCGTAGCTGATCCACACGGGGATCTCGCCCTTGAGGAACTTGGCGTAGGGCGTGGTGCCTTCCACACGCAGCACGTTGCCGGCGGCATGCAGCCTGCCCAGGTAGTCGGTGCCGGGCTGCACGTTGTCCACGCTGCCGCCGTTGGCATACGCAGCGGCAAAGGTCAGCACCTGGCCGATGCCGGTGGAGCGCGGGTCCAGGTAGACCACGGTGTTCTTGAACTCGGGCTTGAGCAGGTCGGCCCAACCCGTGGGCACGTTCTTCACCAGCTTCTTGTTGACCAGGAAGGCGATGTTCAGCGTGTGGATGGTGAACCAGCGGCCCTCGGCCTCGCGGAACACGGGCGGCAGCTTGTCGAAGTTGACGGGCTTGAAGGGCGCGACCACGTCCTTCTTCGCCGCATCCACGGCCGAGGCGGCGAAGTAGTAGGCCGTGTCGGCCTGCGGGCGGCGTTTGGTCTTTTCCAGCGCGACCACGGTGGCGGCCGAGCCGATGTCGTTGTAGGTCAGCTCGATCTCGGGGTAGCGCTTCTTGAAGTCGCGGAACAGCGACTTCCAGTTGGCCCACTCGGGCCCAGTGTCGAATGAGACGCACAGCCCCTCCTTCTGCGCCTCGGCGTACAGGGCCTTTTCGCCCGCATAGAGCTCGGGGCCGTCGAAGGCAAATGCGGTGCGGGCGGCGAGCGTCGCGAATGACAGTGCTGGCAGTGCGCCGGCGGCCTGGATCAGTTGTCTGCGTTGCATGGTGAAGGCTCCTCGGTGGGAATGGTTCGGGAAGGAAATCAAAGGTCGAGCAGGCGGATGTGCTCCGGGGCGATGGCAATCGCTTCGGCGGCCGGCAGGGCCGACTCGGCGAGAAACGGCTTGCCCGCACCGGGCACTTCAAAGTCGTAGCGCGTGAGCGCGCCCAGGTAGCGCTGGGCACCGGTGCGTCCCTCCAGCCGGTTCACGCTGCCCGGCGCAGGGTCGGGGCGCACATGCTCGGGACGCACCATCGCGTGCAGCGCCGTGCCCACGGCGCGGGCGCCCGTGTGGGCGATGAGCTCGGCAAAACCCAGGTCCACCCGGCCCGGCGCGCTGACCTTGCCCGGCAAGATGGTGGACAGCCCCACGAATTCGGCAACCGCGCGGCTCGCGGGCTGCTCGTAGAGTTCGCGCGGCGTGGCGATCTGCAAGAGGCGCCCGTCCTTGAGCATGGCCACGCGGTCGGCCATGACCAGGGCTTCCTCCTGGTCGTGCGTGACCAGCAGGGTGGTGGCACCAAAGCGCTGCTGGATGGCGCGGATCTCGTCGCGCAGGTGGCCACGCACGCTGGCGTCCAGGGCCGAGAGCGGCTCGTCGAGCAGCAGGGCCTGCGGGTCGATGGCCAGGGCCCGCGCCAGCGCCACGCGCTGCTGCTGCCCGCCCGAGAGCTGGGCGATGCCGCGCTGCGCGTAGCCCGCCAGGCCCACGATGTCGAGCAGCTCCCGCGCGCGCCGGTGGCGCTCGGCCACGATCACCTTGCGCAGCTTGAGGCCGTAGGCCACGTTGTCCAGCACCGACAGGTGCGGGAACAGCGCATAGTTCTGGAACACCATGCCCATGCGGCGCTGGTGCACGGGCATCGCCGACATGTCCTGCCCGCCAAAGACGATGCGGCCCGTGTGGCCGGTTTCCAGGCCCGACACCAGCTTGAGCAAGGTGGACTTGCCCGAGCCGCTGGGGCCGATCACCGCCACCAGCTCGCCGGCGCGCACGTCCAGGGACACGGCGTGCAGGCCCTGCGTGCTGCCGGGGTAGTGGTAGCTGACGTTGTCGAGGACAAGGCTCATGGGTGCTCTTTGCGGGCTTGGACGAGGGAAGAGGACAGCAGCGCCGACGCGCCCGCCAGCACCAGCAGGACCACCGTGGCGGCGCAGGCAAAGCCCGTGGCACCGTAGAAGGCCTGCAGCAGCACGACCGGGTAGGTGCGGTTCTGGAAGCTGGTGAGCAGGTTGGACACACCGAACTCGCCCACCGAGATGGCCGCCACCATGACCAGGCCGCTGAGCAGGCTCTGGCGCAGGCTGGGCAGCACGATGCCACTGAACTGCTGCCAGCCCGAGGCGCCCAGCGTGGCGGCGGCCTGCTCCAGCCGGTGCAGGTCCAGGTGGCGCAGATCGGCCAGCAAGGTGTTGGTGAGGTAGGGCAGCGTGAGGATGGCGTGCGCCGCGATGAGCAGCGGCATGGAGCCCAGCCAGGGCGCCAGGTCGGTGTTGAACATCACCATGTAGCCGAAGGCCAGGGTGATGGCAGGCACGGCCACGGGCATGGCGCTCACGATGCGCGCCGCCAGGCCACCGCCGCGCCGCGCGCCGTGGTAGAGCGCATAGGCCAGCGGCAGGGCCAGCACGGTGTTGATGGCGCAGGCCGAGAGTGCCACCACCAGGCTGCTCACGAAGTACTTGAGGAAAGAGCTGTCCAGCCCCAGGTACTGGTACCACTGTCCGGTGACGCCGCTGGGCAGCAACGTATTGGTCCAGCTGCCGCCCACGCTGCCCACCAGCAGCAGCGCGATGGGCAGCAGCAGGTACACGCCGTAGACGATGGAAATACCGCGGATCACCTTGTTGCCTCCAATGCCCCAATTACCGGCATACTTTCCGCATGCGCCAGTGTTCGCCGCAGGCTTGCTGCAGCACCTGCCCAAATTCTAGGGAGAGACCGCCCCATGATGGCTGAAACCTGGATGAGGACACTTGAGCAATTGGAAAACGTTTTTCACACAGCTTTCACCAACCCCGGCTATGAAGCGCGACTGCCCCACCATCCAGGAACTGCTGGCCTTCGACGCCGTGGCACGCCACCAGAGCATCACCCTGGCCGCGGGCGCGCTGTGCATCACGGCCAGCGCGGTCAGCAAGCAGGTGGCGGGGCTGGAGGCCTTCCTGGGCCGGCAGCTGCTGCAGAAGAACGGGCGCGGCGTGGAGCTCACGCCCCAGGGCCGCGTGTACTGGCAGAAGATCTCGGGCGGGCTGCGCGCCATCGAGGCCGCGACCTTCGAGGCCCGCTCGGGCGATGCCGGGGCGGGCCTGCTCACGCTGGCCAGCGTGCCCACCTTCCTCACCAAATGGCTGATCCCGCGGCTGCCGGCCTTCAGCCAGCAAAGCCGCCATGTGATGCTGAGCTTCAGCCGCCACCTGGAGCCCAGCGACGGCATACCGGCCGGCGTGGATGCGGCCATCCGCTACGGCCCCGACGGCTGGCCGGGCGTGGTGTCCGAGTACATCGCAGGTCGCGAGTTCGTGCTCATCGTGGCGCGCAGCCTGGTCGAGGGCCGCCACCGCATCGCCCAGCCCACCGACCTCCTGGGCCACACCCTGCTGCACCACGAGGGCGCGCCCACCGCCTGGCGGCAGTGGGCCGCACAGCACGGTGTGCCCGAGGTGCAGACCCTCGCAGGCCCGCGCTTCGCCCAGTACTCGGCCCTGATCCAGGCGGCGCTCAACGGCCTGGGCATCGGGCTGGTGCCGGCCCTGCTGGTGCAAAAAGAATTCGCCGAAGGCTCGCTGCTCAGCCCCTGCGGCAGCCCTGTGCGCGTGGACCAGGGCCACTACCTGTGCTACCGGCCCGACCGGCTGGACCTGCCGGCCTTCGCCGCTTTCCGCGAATGGATTCTGGGCGAAGGCGCGCAGTCGCGCGGCGCGTCGGCGGACTGACGGCTACCCAGGGAGCGTCAGCGCGCCAGAGGCTCCCAGTTGCCCGCCACGTTCTTGAGCAAGGTGTTCACGGCCACCAGGCGGCGGTTCTTCACGTCGATCAGGCTGCGCTGCGAGGACAGCACCGAGGCCTGGGCCGTGATCACATTGAGAAAGCCCACGGTGCCCGCGCGGTACTGGTTGTTCACCACGTCCAGCGCGCGCTGGGAGGCGGCCAGTGCCTCGGCCTGCAGCTGCTGCTCCTGGGCCAGGGCGGTGGCGGCGGTGAGGTTGTCCTCCACCTCCTGCAGGGCCGTGAGCACCGTCTGGCGGTATGCGGCGGCGGCCTGCTCGTTGCTGGCGCGGGCCGATTCCACGGCGGCATTGCGCGCGCCACCGTCGAACAGCGACACCGCCAGCGCCGGCCCCAGCGACCAGAACAGGTTGGGCGCGCTCAGCAGCTTGGACAGCTCCGAGCCCCGGTAGCCCGCCGAGCCCGAGAGCGTGAGCGCCGGGAAAAAGGCCGCGCGCGCCACGCCGATCTGCGCATTGGCGGCGGCCACGCGGCGCTCGGCCGCGGCAATGTCGGGGCGGCGCTCCAGCAGTTGCGAGGGCAGTTGCGCTGGCACCGCGGGCGGGGCCGGCAGCTCGGCCGTGGCCGGCAGGCTGAAGGCCGCGGGCGCCTGGCCCACCCGGGCGGCGAGCGCGTGTTCGAGCTGGCTGCGGTTGGTCTCGGATTCGAGCAGTTGCACCTGGGTGCCCTTGTACTGGGCCTCGGCCTGGGCCACGTCGGCCAGCGAAGCCACGCCGGCCGCCTGGCGGTTGCGCGTGAGCTCCCAGCTGCGGGCATAGGCGTCCAGCGTCTCGCGCAGCAGCCGGGCCTGGGCCTCGGCGGCGCGCAGCGCAAAGTAGGTCTGCGCCACCGTGGCCTGCACCGACAGGCGCATGGCGGCCAGGTCGTCGGCACTGGCCTGGGCGCTGGCGCGCGCGGCATCCACCGGGCCCGAGATGCGGCCCCCCAGGTCCAGCTCCCAGCTGGCGTTCAGGCCCAGCGAATGGCTGGTGCTGATGCGCGCATTGCTGCTGCCGTCGGCCTGCAGCGTGCTGCCGCTGCGCGAGCGCGAACTGCTGGCGCTGGCCCCCAGGCTCGGCAGCAGGCTGGCGCTGCTGCTGGCCACCGCCGCCTGCGCGGCGCGCAGCCGCGCCACGCTCTGCGCAATGTTCTGGTTGCCGGCAGCGGCCTGCTGCTGCAGGGCATCGAGCGTGGCATCGCCATACAGCGACCACCAGGCAACCGGCACGGCCTGGTCGCCGCCGGGCTGGGCCGGCTGCCACAGGCCCTGGGCCGCAGCGCTGCTCTCCTTGAAGGCTGGCGGGATGTCCATGGCCGGGCGCTCGTAGGCCTGCTTGCTGGCGCAGGCGCCGAGCAGCGCCAGCACCGCGAGCGAAAGCGCCAGGCGTGCAGGAATGGAAGGGGCGTGAGGGGAAGGCATCAATCTTTTCCTTGAAGCGCCACGGCAGGTCCCTGTACGGGATGCTGCGGCCTGCGCCAGCGGCGCACCGTGCGCAGCACGCGGGCGCGCAGGCGGTCCAGCGCCACGTAGACCACGGGCGTCGTATAGAGTGTGAGCACCTGGCTGAACAGCAGCCCGCCCACGATGGCGATGCCCAGCGGCTGGCGCAGCTCGGCGCCATCGGCCCGGCCCAAAGCCAGCGGCAGCGCGCCGAAGATGGCGGCCATGGTGGTCATGAGGATGGGGCGCAGGCGCAGGTTGCAGGCGCGGTAGATGGCCTGGGCCGCGCTCACGTGGCCGCCACGCTGGCGCACCAGCGCGAAGTCGATCATCATGATCGCGTTCTTCTTGACGATGCCGATGAGCAGGATCACCCCGATCAGCGCGATCAGCGAGAACTCGGTCTTGAACAGCATCAGCGCCAGCAGCGCCCCCACACCGGCCGACGGCAGGGTGGAGAGGATGGTGAGCGGGTGCACCAGGTTTTCGTACAGGATGCCCAGCACCAGGTAGATGGTGATGATGGCCGCCAGGATCAGCAGCGGCTGGCCCGCCAGCGCGTCCTGGAAGGCACCCGCCGTGCCGCCGAAGGTGCCGCGGATGCTGACCGGCACGCCCAGTTCGGACACTGCGTTGTGGATGGCATCCGTGGCCTGCGAGAGCGAGACGTTCGGTGCCAGGCTGAAGCTCACCGTGCTGGCCGGCGTGCCCCGGTCGTGGCTGACCGACAGCGGCGTATTCGTCTGCGTGATGCGCGCGAACGCCGTGAGCGGTATCTGCTGGCCCTGGTTGTTCACGAAGAAAAAGCTGCGCAGGGTCTCTGGGTCCTGCAGGTACTGGGGTGCGGCCTCCATCACCACGCGGTACTGGTTGAGCGGGTTGTAGATCACGCCCACCTGGCGCTGGCCGAAGGCATCGTTCAGCGTGGCATCGATGGTGGCAACGGTGAGCCCCAGGCGCGTGGCCGCATCGCGGTCGATCACCAGCGTGGTCTGCAGGCCGTAGTCCTGCACGTCGCTGTTCACGTCCTCCAGTTCGGGCAGCTGCGACAGGGCCTGGCGGATGCGCGGCTCCCAGGTGCGCAGCTCGGCGATGTCGTCGGCCTGCAGCGTGTAGTCGAACGAGGCGCTGCTCTGCCGCCCGCCGATGCGGATGTCGCGCTGGGGGGTCATGAACAGGCGCGCGCCCGGCTCGTTCTTGAGCTGCTCGCGCAGCCGCGCGATCACTGCGTCCGAGCTCTCCTGCCCCGGCCCGCGCTTGAGCGACATGAACATCTGCGCCGCATTGCGCTGCCAGCCCCCCGTGAAGCCGGTGACATGCTCCACGGCCGGGTCGGCCTGCACGATGGCCAGAAAGCGCTGCAGCCGCTGCTCCATGGCCTGGAACGAGGTGGCCTGGTCGGCGCGGATGAAGCCCGAGATGCGGCCCGTGTCCTGCTCGGGCATGAAGCCCTTGTCGATGGCGGTGTAGAGATACACGTTGCTGGCCACCACGCCGGCCAGCACCAGCAGCACCACGGGCTGGTGGCGCAGGCACCAGGCCAGGCTGCGGCGGTAGCCGCGCAGGCCGCGCTCCTGCAGCTGGTCCACCCAGCGCGAAAAGCGCGCCCAGCGGGTTCGGCTCGGTGCCTTGGGCGCCCGGTGCTGCTTGAGCAGGGCCGCGCACATCATGGGCGTGGTGGTCAGCGAGACCAGCAGCGACACCAGGATGGCCGCCGACATGACGATGGCGAACTCGCGAAAGAAGCGCCCCACGATGCCGCCCATGAACAGAATGGGCACGAACACCGCGATCAGCGAGATGCTCATGGACACCACGGTGAAGCCGATCTCGCGCGCGCCGTCGAGCGAGGCCTGCAGCGCCGTCTTGCCGCGCTCCATGTGGCGCATGATGTTCTCCAGCACCACGATGGCGTCGTCCACCACGAAGCCGGTGGCCACGGTGAGCGCCATCAGCGAGAGGTTGTCGAGCGTGTAGCCCGCCAGGTACATGATGCCGAAGGTGCCCGCCAGCGACACCGGCACCGCCACGCTGGGGATGAGCGTGGCGCGCGCATTGCGCAGGAACAAAAACACCACCATGATCACCAGCGCCACGGCGATCAGCAGGGCGTTCTCCACCTCCTTGACCGAGGCGCGCAGCGTGGGCGTGCGGTCGGAGACGATCTCGATGTCGATGGCCGCCGGGATGGATGCCTTGAGCGCCGGCAGCAGCGAGCGCACGCGCTCCACCGCTTCGAGGATGTTGGCGCCGGGCTGCTTGTACACCTGCAGCAGGATGGCCGGCTTGCCATTGGCCACGCCGAAGTTGCGCACATCCTGCACCGAATCCGTCACCTGGGCCACGTCGGCCAGGCGGATGGCGTTGCCGTCCTTCCAGCGCAGCACCAGCGGCGCATAGTCGGCCGCCACGCGGGCCTGGTCGTTGGCAGCCACCTGCCAGTAGTGGTCCTCGCGCTCCACCGATCCCAGCGGCCGGTTGGCGTTGGTGCTGGTGATGGCCGCACGCACCTGCTCCAGCGAGACACCGTTGGCCGCCAGGCGCAGCGGGTCGAGCTGCACGCGCACGGCGGGCAGCGCGCCACCGCTGATGGACGCCTGGCCCACGCCCTCGACCTGCGAGAGCTTTTGCGCCATGACGGTGGAGGCCGCGTCGTACATCTGCCCGCGCGTGAGCGAGTCGGACGTGAGCGCCAGGATCATGATGGGCGAATCCGCCGGGTTCACCTTGCGGTAGGTCGGGTTGCTGGGCATGCCCGTGGGCAGCAGCGTGCGCGAGGCGTTGATGGCTGCCTGCACGTCGCGCGCAGCGCTGTCCACCGTGCGGCTCAGGTCGAACTGCAGCGTGATGGAGGTGCTGCCCAGCGTGGAGCGCGAGGTGATCTCGTTGACGCCCGCAATGGCGCCCAGGGCCCGCTCCAGCGGCGTGGCCACCGTGGCGGCAATGGTGTCGGGGCTGGCCCCGGGCAGGCTGGCCGAGACCGATATGGTGGGGTAGTCCACCTGCGGCAGCGGCGCCACGGGCAACAGGAAGTACGACACCGCCCCCGCCAGCGCCAGCCCGATGGTGAGCAGCATGGTGGCGATGGGCCGGTGGATGAAGGGGGTGGACAGGCTCACACCGCTCCCTCGGCATGTGCCACCTTGGCTGCGCGCCGTGCGCGCCAGCGCTCGGCCGCGTTCTCGAAGGTCAGGTAGATCACCGGCGTGGTGAACAGCGTGAGCAACTGGCTCACGATGAGGCCGCCGACCATGGTCACGCCCAGCGGATGGCGCAGCTCGCTGCCCACGCCCGTGCCCAGCATCAGCGGCAGCGCGCCCAGCAGGGCCGCCAGCGTGGTCATGAGGATGGGGCGAAAGCGCAGCAGGCAGGCCTGGTAGATGGCCTCGCGGGGCGCCATGCCATGCCGGCGTTCGGCGTCGAGCGCGAAGTCGATCATCAGGATCGCGTTCTTCTTGACGATGCCGATCAGCAGGATCACGCCGATGATCGCGACGATCGACAGCTCCGAGCCGGCGAGGATCAGCGCTGCCAGCGCGCCGATCGCCGCAGAGGGCAGCGTCGACAGGATGGTCACCGGATGGATGAAGCTCTCGTAGAGCACGCCCAGCACGATGTACAGCGTGACGATCGCCG
>NZ_JBKDTZ010000287.1:0-9692 GCF_046339755.1 Acidovorax sp.
GACTTTCGTGGGCGATCAGACGCTGCGCGGTAAGGAAGCCGTTCGCCGATGGATGCCCACTGCGTACCCTGAGCCACCGGTGTTCAAGGTGCACCATATGGTGGCGGAGAACGATTGGCTCATCGCCATCGGCGAGATCACGCTGAAGAACGACGCAGGCCAACCCATGCGGCATTCCTACAGCGACGTCTGGCGCTTCAAGGACGGCAAGCTCGACAAACTGCAAGCCTTCGTGATTCCCACGGAGTGATGCGCTCGCTTGAACGGGGCGCATGGCATCAACGTAAAGGCGTGGTTACTATCACCTCATGCTGCTCACCCTGCACATCATCAAGATCGAATCCGGAGACTACCGCGCTCACGTGATGGAAGGTGCGCAGCATCTGGGCGACTATGAGACGACGCGCATTGCCGACGCAATCCGCCTGGCAGCAGAGAATCCTCTTCCCGACTTGGCGGGGGTTCACCTCTGGTACGAACATGTCTCAGTTGGCAGCGTGACTGTTGGCAACATGCGAAGCGATTCCGAGGCGCTGGCGCGACGCCTGGTTGAACTGCATGCGCTCTTCAAGAACTGACTTGGAAATGAATCGTTCTTAAAATAACGGATCAGGCGGCAGTTCATCAGAAGCGTTCAAAACGGGATATCGTCCTCGCTGTCTGGAACCTGCTGCTCCTTCGGCACACTGGCGCGGGATTTCGAGGCCTTGCCATCGGAGGCCTTTTGTTGCGCCCCACCCAGTGCCTTCTCCAAGGCCTTCTCCACCGCATCAATGCGCTCCTGGCACACCTTGTAGGCGGCCACGGACTCCTCGACGATGCTCAGCAGGTCATCGATGTTGGGCTCGGACTGCTGCCGCAGTGTTTGGGCATGGCGCTGCAAGACGCTGTACGACTGTTTGAACGTGGTGCTCATAACTTGTTGTCCTCTTGGAGCTGGGCATTCCGAACTCCGTCTCTGAATTGGATGGTGACCTGAGCTTCGGCGCTGGTGGCGCTGGTGATGGCATTGCCATCGGCGTCGCGCACGAGAGCGAAGCCCCGGCCCAAAGTCTTCTCCGGTCCCTGCCCTGCAATCTCGCGCAGCAGAGCCTGGGTATCAGTTTTGGCGGTGGCCACGGCTTGGCGGGACCGTGTCGCAACATCCTCAAATGCCCGGGTGGTTGCATCCCCCACGAAGCGCAGATCGGCTGCGGCCTTGTCGAGCACATTGGCTCGGTTGGTCTGGATGTTGGCACGGGCGGTCTGCAGCGACTGCCGTGCCTCGGCGCGAATCTCGGCCAGGGCTGCCGGCACGGCACTGCGGGCTAGTGATAGTTGCTGGGCCGCCAGACGGCGCACATCGTTGAACTGGCGTTCCGTGCCTTCCGCTGCTGTACGCACTGCCTGTGCAGCATCCAGCTGGGTCTGGGCCAGCAGGCCGCGAGCCTCCTGGCGGTTGCGCGCCACCTCCTGCCGAGCTCCCGATTCAATGGCGGCATAGCGCTCCACCACGGTACGCCTCGTCGCACCTACCATCTTGGTCGCATCGCGGATCACGTCGGCGAACAACGCCTTGGCTTCCTGGGCACGCTGGAGGATGAGTCGCTCGACCCCTGCAATGACCTTGGATGGCGTGTCGTAGCGGATGTGCGCAACCTCATCGAGCACCGTGTTGTCGCGCTCATGGCCAATGCCGGTGAGCACCGGAACTTCAAGCTCGCAGACGGCGCGCACCAGGGCATAGTCGTTGAGCCAGGCCATGTCGTTGATAGCGCCGCCACCACGAATGATCGCCACTGCGTCAGGCAACGGGTCACTGTCTTCATCCCCTGTGCCCATGCGGGCCATGGCGCCCAGCAACGCCCGCCGGATTTCCGCTGCGGCGCCGTCGCCTTGAAAGCGGCTGTGCACATACACAAATCGGCAGATGCCCAAGGCCTGCAGACGACTGGCTTCTGATTGAAAGTCTCCCAGGCCGGCACCACCTTCAGGAGCCACCACCAGGACCAGGTTGTAATCCCAGGGCGCTGGCAACTGGCGGTTGAGATCGAATAGACCTTCGCCCTGCAGGCGTTCACGGATCTCCCGCTTGCGGGCTTCCAGGTCGCCCAGCGTGTATTCGGAGTCGATGGCATCGACCTCGATGCTGAATCCGAACTGGGGTTTGAACACGGGCCGGGCTCGCACGAGCAGCTTGATGCCGGGACCGATCTGGGCACCTGTGGCTGACTCGAAATTGGGCAGGATCTGGCTGGCCGTGCTGGACCAGATGACGGCATTTGCTTTGGCCGTGATTACACCGGATGCATCGCGCTCGGACACCTCCAGGTAAACGTGGCCGTTGCGCACCCGGGTGTCCACCACCTCTACCAAGGTCCAAACCCCGGCCTTGAAGGCCTGGGAAACCGCTGCGGAGACGCCCTGCAGCAGTTGAGAAAGTGGCACACCCTTTTTGCTGGGCACGGCCAGATCATGGGACTCGGCAGCAGCTGGCGCGAGCAGATCCGTGGATGTGCTGGGGGCAGCAGCACCGCCATCCGGCACCCACTGCGCGAAAGGTGCCAGATCGCGCCCCTCAGGCACGTACCACTGCCGGCGGCTCGGATCCCATCGGGCGCCGAGCGCCTTCACGCGGTCCTTGTCCCCGAAGGAGGAGACGAGATAGGTGTCGCTCATGCCGCCGTCGGCAAAGCTGGCGGCGCGTCGGCTTGGCCTTGGCGCCAGGCCCCCATGTCAGCGAACTCCCTGGTGCAGCCGGAACAGACCAGCCTTTCGCCATAGCGCATCACCCCCTGGCCATCGCGCTCCACCACCCTGCGGTAGTTGGTCGATCCACAGTAGCCACAGCGGTTCACAGGTGCAATTCGTTCAGTTTCCATCGTTGGACACTTATACAGAAATCCGCCTCTACCGGCACTTGGGACAGTGGAGCACCCTGACCTTGCTGCAGGGTTTCAATCGCACGCGGCGGCCGGGCATCGCAAATATTTTTCCAGCGCGCTCGTTCCCTTGATCCTCCCGCGCCGGTCATGATTCACCCGCTATCGAATTGGATGCGGGCGGCTGGCAATGGCCTTCAACTGCCATCGGAACCCTCTTTTCTGTCAGTAGGCTTGTCCATATACTGGATGTAATTACAGTATTTTGCCATGCCTGCCGCCCCCGCCTTTCGCCCCCTCGACACCCAGGATCTGCCCACGGCCGTCCGGGAGTCGCTGTGGATGGGCGATGACCTGGCGCAGCAGAACCATCCCACGGTACCCACGGGGTTCGAGCTGCTGGATGCCTCTCTGCCTGGAGGTGGCTGGCCCACACGATCGCTGACCGAGGTGCTGTCCCCCCAGGCCCCGCTATGCGAATGGGCGCTGGTGGGCGAGTGCATTCCGTCCCTGATGCAGGGAGATGGCCAGATCCTGCTGGTGTCCCCTCCCCTGCAGCCCCATGCCGGCGGCCTGGCCCAACGCGGTGTGCACCCGGACCGCTTGGTCTGGATCCGCGCCAAGGCGCCGGCCGACCGGCTGTGGATCACCGAGCAGTTGGTGAAGTCCAACCCTCGGGGTGCCGTCTTCGCTTGGCTGCCGCAGGCGCGCGCTGACCAGATCCGGCGCCTGCAGGTGCACGCCCAGTCCTGCCAGTCCCCGGTGTTCCTGTTTCGGCCCACGGGGGCCCGGCGGGAGGCCTCGCCTGCGCCGCTGCGTGTGCTGGCATCGCTGGGCACTGGCTGGAACATCCGCGTGGAGATCCTCAAGCGCCGCGGCACACCGTGCACGGATGCCATGGAGCTGGAGGCCATCCCTCCCCAGTTGCGCAAGGTGCTGCCGCCTCGGCTGCTGCGCTCGTCTCTTTCTTTTTCTCGCGAGGAGGCCCCCGATGCTCGGGATCTGGGCCGCACTGCGACCTCAGCGCTCCACCCGCGAATCCTGCACCCCCATTGATCTGCAGTCTCTGGCCATATGGGCGCTGCAGTACTCACCGCGTGTGGCGGTACTGGAGGAGGCTGTCTTGATCGAGGTGGGGGCCAGTGCGCGCCTGTTTGGCGGCCTGGCTCAGCTTCGTTTGCGTATCGAGGCCGAAGGGACGGCGCTGGGGGTGGAGGCCGTTGCCTGGGCGCCATCCGCCACCGCTGCCCTGGCCCTGATGCGCGCGGGATTGTCGGATGGTTTTGCGGGTCCCCTGCCCTCCCTGCTGGACAAGCTGCCGCTGGAGACCATCACGGCGGTGGCCTCCCACCAGGGAACGCTGCAACGCCTGGGCTGCAGGACCCTGGGCGATGTGCGCAAGCTGCCGCGGGGCGGGTTGAGCCGGCGTTTCGACAAGGAGCTGCTCGCGAGGCTGGACCAGGCCTATGGGCTGCGGCCGGAGGTGTACGAGTGGGTGCAGTTGCCCGAGACCTTCAGCGCCAGACTGGAGTTTCAGTATCGGGTGGAGCATGCGCCTGCGTTGATGTACGGTGCCCGCCGGCTGCTAATGCAAATGTCGAGCTGGCTGGCAGCGCGGCACATGGGTGTGACGGCATTCACCCTGAGGTGGGCCCACGATGCCATGCGCGGCAAGACCGCCGGCACCGGTGGCGAGCTGACCGTGGGCACGGCCGAGCCCACGCAGTCCGTGGAGCACCTGAGCCGGTTGCTGAACGAGCACCTGGCGAAGGTGGAGCTGCTGGCCCCTGCCGGCGACATCGAGCTGCTTGCCTGCCAGACCATCCCCATCCAGCAGGAGAGCAAGTCCCTTTTGCCCGAGACCATCCGCCAGGGCGAGGCCACCTGGCTGGTGCTGGAGCGGGTGCAGGCGCGCATTGGCAAGGATGACGTGGTGCGGCCCCTACTGTGGGCGGACCATCGGCCCGAGTGGATGCAGCGCTGGCCTGGGGCGCAAGAGCCGCTGCCCCGGGCCACGCCAGGCGTCTACGAGCTGCCACTGCCGGACTGGGTGCTGGACGAGCCGCTGCGCCTGGCCGAGCGCGGCAATCGGCCCATCTACCAGGGGCCGCTTGTGCTTCTGCTCGGGCCGGACCGGGTTGAAGGTGGGTGGTGGCACCGCGTCGGGGACGGGGCCGAGGAAGACCAGTGCAATGTGCAGCGGGACTACTGGATTGCCCAGAGTGAGCATGCAGGAAGGTTGTGGATTTTTCAGCGGCGACTGGCCAATGATGAGACGGGCTGGTTTCTACATGGGCGCTACACCTGAGTGATGAGGCGATTTGTCGATCACCGCCATGGCCCTTCCTCTCTACGCAGAGCTGCGCTGCGTTTCCAATTTCACATTCTTGGTCGGAGCCAGTTGGCCTGACGAACTGGTCGAACGCGCCAAGGGCCTGGGCTACAGCGCCCTGGCCATCACCGATGAATGCACCATGGCCGGAGTGGTCCGAGCCCATGTCGCGGCCAAGAAGGAAGGGCTGCAGTTGCTGGTGGGCTCGCAGTTCAAGGTGCAGGCGGACTGTCCTTTCACGCTCGTAGTGCTGGCCCAGGACCTGGAGGGATACGGCAACCTGTGCCAGTTCATCACGCGCTTGCGGCGGGGCACGGCAGAGAAAGGTTCCTACCTGCTGAACCGGGCAGACATCGAGGGCGAGGCGCTGGCGCACTGCCTGGTCATGGTGACGCCCTCGCGCGCGGCCACGGATGCGCAGTTGGAGGAGCTGGGCCGCTGGGCACTGACCCGCTTCACCGGCCGGATCTGGATCGGCGTGGAACTGAACCGCCGCATCGACGACGAACTGTGGCTGCACCGCATGCGCACCCTCTCCGTCCTCACCGCCATTCCGCTGGTGGCCATGGGCGACGTGCACATGCATATCCGCAGCCGCAAGCCGCTGCAGGACGTGCTGACCGCCACGCGCGTAGGCCGGCCGCTCACGGAATGCGGCTACGACCTGCAGCGCAGCGCGGAGCAGCACCTGCGCAGCCGGTTACGACTGGGGCAGACCTACCCCGATGACCTCCTGGCCGAGACCATCCGGGTTGCAGAGCGCTGCACCTTCAGCCTGGACGAGCTCAAGTACCAGTACCCCGATGAAGTCGTGCCTGCGGGCCACACGCCCGCCAGCTACCTGCGCCAGGCCACCTACGAAGGGGCTGGGCGCAGGTGGCCGCGTGGCATCCCCGCCAAGGTGCAATCCCAGATCGAGCACGAACTGGAACTGATCTGCGAGCTGCGCTACGAGCACTACTTCCTGACCGTCTACGACATCGTGTCCTACGCACGGTCTGAACACATCCTCTGCCAGGGTCGGGGCTCGGCAGCAAACAGCGTGGTCTGCTATTGCTTGGGTGTCACCGAGGTGGACCCGGCACGCATGTCGGTGCTGTTCGAGCGCTTCATCAGCCGGGAGCGCAACGAACCGCCGGACATCGACATCGACTTCGAACACCAGCGGAGAGAGGAGGTCATCCAGTACCTGTACCGCAAGTACGGCAGGGACCGCGCAGCCCTCGCCGCCATCGCGGTGACCTACGGCCCCAAGCTGGCCATCCGCGATGTGGGCAAGGCATTGGGGTTCAGCCTGGAGACGGTCGATGCCCTGGCCAAGGGGCACCACTGGTGGGATGGGGACGGAGTGCGGCTGGAGCGGTTCGAAGAACTGGGCCTCTCCGAGAACAGCCTGGCCGTGAAGCAGCTGATCCTGCTGACGAGCCAGCTCATTGGGTTTCCGCGTCACCTGTCACAGCACCCGGGGGGCTTTGTGCTCACGCGCGGGCTGCTCAGCCGGATGGTCCCGATCCAGAACGCGAGCATGGAGGACCGCACGGTCATCGAGTGGGACAAGGACGACCTGGATGCCGTGGGCCTGCTCAAGGTCGATGTGCTGGCGCTGGGCATGCTGACGGCCATCCGCAAGGCGCTGGTGCTGGTGGGCATGCGCAGGGGCTATGACTTCGGCATGCAGGACATCCCGGTGGAAGACCGCGAGACCTACAAGATGATCTCGCGCGCGGACACGGTGGGTGTGTTCCAGGTGGAGAGCCGGGCCCAAATGAGCATGCTGCCGCGGCTCAGACCCAAATGTTTTTATGACTTGGTGATCTCCGTGTCCATCGTCCGGCCCGGCCCGATCCAGGGCGGCATGGTGCACCCGTACCTCAACCGCAGACAGGGCCTGGAGCCCGTGGTATATCCGAGCGAAGAGTTGAAGGAGGTGCTCAGCCGCACGCTGGGGGTGACGCTGTTCCAGGAACAGGTCATGCAGGTGGCCATGGTGGCAGCAGGATTCACCGCGGGCGAAGCCGATGACCTGCGCCGGGCCATGGCGGCGTGGAAGAAGCGCGGGGGGCTGGAGAAGTACCAGACCAAGGTCGTGGAGGGGATGAAGGCACGGGGGTATGAAGATGCGTTCGCGCAATCGATCTTCCAACAGATCAAGGGGTTCAGTGGGTATGGGTTTCCCGAAAGCCACGCCGCGAGTTTTGCGCTGCTGGTCTACGCATCGTGCTGGCTCAAGCGGCATGAGCCGGCGGCATTTCTCACTGCCCTGCTGAACAGCCAGCCGATGGGGTTCTACAGCCCCAGCCAGTTGGTGCAGGACGCCAGGCGGCACCGGGTCGAGGTGCGCAGGATTGATGTGATGCACAGCGCGGTGGAATCCGCGCTGGAAGACTTGCCGGCGATCCCCGCGGTGCGGCTGGGCCTGCACATGGTGGCGGGCCTGCATGCCAGCTCGGCCGCACGCATCGTCGAAGCCCGGCAGAACGCCCCCTTCGACAGCGCGGAGGACCTGGCCATGCGAGCCAGGCTGGAACAGCACGAGATGAAGCTGCTGGCTGCCGCAGATGCGCTGCTCAGCCTGTCGGGGCACCGGCGCCAGCAGGTGTGGGATGCAGCGGGGCTGCACTCAACGCCCGAGCTGTTGCAGGAGGCCCCGATCAACGAGGAGTTTCTGGAACTACCCGGGGCGCCAGAGGGCGAAGAGATCGTGTGGGACTACGCGTCCACAGGGCTCACACTGCGCAGGCATCCGCTGGCGCTGCTGCGGCCGCGCATGGCGGCGAAGAAACTCTTGTCATCAAAAGACCTTCGGCACATCCCGGATGGCCGGGTGATCCGCACGGCTGGAATCGTCACACTGAGGCAGCAACCCTCGACGGCCAAGGGCACCATCTTTGTGAGCCTCGAGGACGAGTTTGGATCGGTTCAGGTGATCGTGTGGTCTTCGGTGCGGGACGAGCAGCGGCAGGTGCTGCTGGAGTCGCGGCTGCTGGCCGTCAAGGGGGTGTGGGAGCGGCGGGGGCCGGTGGCCAATTTGATTGCGGACAGGTTGGTGGATCTGACGCCGTGGCTGGGCAGGCTGGGAAGATTGGAGAGTCGGGATTTCAAGTAAGCGAAGCTACGCTCAGCCTTCGGGGCACGGGCTCCATCGCCACGCCGTTGCGCCGATTGCGATATAAATCGCGCTTCACTCTTTTCCTGGGAATGTATGAATCGCGCTGACCTCATCGAAATCCTGGCAACCAAGCATGACCTGTCCAAGGTCGCAGCCGGAGCCATCCTGGAAACCCTGATCGACACCATCCAGACCGCCGTCAAGAAGGACGACCCCGTTCAACTGGTGGGCTTCGGCACATTCAAGTCGGCCAAGCGCTCCGCACGCACCGGCAAGAATCCGTCCACTGGCGCTGCCCTGAAGATCCCCGCGTCCACCGTGCCTAAGTTCGTCCCAGGCGCCAAGTTCAAGGCCGTGGTTGATCCGAAGGCTGCCAAGCGCAAGGCCGAAAAGGCAGGCAAGTAAGCTCTAGCTTCGAATAACAATGCCGCCAGGTCAATTGGCCTGGCGGCTCTTTCATTTCTGCAACAGTGCCACTCTTTGACACTGGCTCGTAGACAATGCGCCCATGACTACCTTCTCTGATGCATTCCGTTCTGAAGTCGTCCGCATGGCCCGCAAGGAGCTTAAGCCTGAACTCCAGGGCATGCGCAAAGCGCTTTCGTCACATCGTTCGGAGATCGCGGCGCTCAAGCGTGAAGTGAAGTCACTGACGTCGCAACTCAAGGCCGCCCAGCGCGTGGTAAAGGAGACTGCAGCGCCTGCTGAGGATGAGCCAGCCCCAGCGCGCAAGGGCGGCAGAAAGTGGGTCTTCAAGCCAGAGGCTCTGGCAGCAAAACGCGTCGAACTTGGCATCTCGACGAAAGAAATGATCACGCTGCTGCAGGCCTCACCTGCATCTCTTAACCGTTGGGAAACCGGCAAATCGAGCCCACGCGCAGCGCAGCTGGAACGCATCCGCCTGGTGCTTGGCCTAGGCAAACGCAAAGCCCTTGCCCTGCTGGCAGAAGGCGAGGGCAAATAGCGGTTTGAGCGCCGCACTACGTCAGGCTGCCGCTGCGGCGCTCAACACCTTCGCCCCCGTGAAAATGCACTCCAGCTTCTCGTTGATGTAATCCGACATCACCGGGTGCAGTGGCAGCGTTTGGCCGTTGTGCACATTGCATTGCGTGAAATCAATCCCATCCCTGTGCGCAGCCCGGTAGGCCGTGATGTACTCATTCATTAGCCCAGCGAACTCGATAAATGGATGGTTGCCGATGGAGACCGCGCTGCGATAAAACGCGTCCGATGCATCCTGCATGCGGGCCAGAGCTACGAGGCGTTCGTTGGCGTCCATGTTCACTTCATCCTTCAAAATTTGACGCAGGCAGCATACCAGCGAGCCATTGCGATTCAGCGATATCTCGTCACAGTGTGACCACGTTGAGATCACTCCCCAGCACCTCCC
>NZ_JBKDTZ010000288.1:0-15227 GCF_046339755.1 Acidovorax sp.
GGCTCCAGCGGCAGACGCCGCCAGTGTGCGCGTCGAGAACGGCATCGTGAAGTTCTACTTCGCAACCGCCAAGGCCGAACTCGCCGCCGGCGCCAACGAAGCCCTGGCCGACGTGGTCAAGGGCGTGGCCGAAGGCAAGAAGGCCGTCATCTCCGGCTTCAACGACGCCACGGGCGATGCGGCTGCCAATGCCGAGCTGGCCAAGCAGCGCGCCTATGCCGTGCGCGATGCGCTCAAGGGTTTGGGTGTGGCCGAAGACAAGATCGAGCTGAAGAAGCCTGAGGACACTACGGCGAGTGGCAGCAATGCGGAAGCGCGTCGGGTGGAAGTGGCGTTGGCTGCGAGCTGATCTGCGTTTTACCGGGCACGCAGCCCATGGACAAAAGCCCGGCATTGCCGGGCTTTGTCGTTTAAAGCGGAGGGGCGTGCTCAGCGCAATCCGGTGCCGCCACCAGTATCACTCTTCCGCTCAATCAACTCAATCTTGTACCCATCCGGATCCGTCACAAACGCGATCACCGTGGTGCCCCCCTTCACCGGCCCCGCCTCGCGCGTCACATTGCCGCCAGCAGCCTTGATCTTCTCGCACGCCGCGTAGGCATCCGGCACACCCAGGGCGATGTGCCCATAGGCCGTGCCCATGTCGTAGCTTTCGGTGCCCCAGTTGTAGGTCAGTTCGATCTCGGCCTGACCGGGGTTGCCGCCGTCGAAGCCCAAAAACGCCAGCGAGTACTTGTACTCGGGGTTTTCGGACTGGCGCAGCAGTTGCATGCCCAGCACCTGGGTGTAGAAGTCAATCGAGCGTTGAAGGTTGCCAACGCGGAGCATCGTGTGGAGGAATCTCATGCCCTTGATTGTGCACAAGCTCAAATCCTCGCGAGCAGATCGGCCTTTTTCGCTGCGAATTCCTGCTCGGTGAGGATGCCTCGGTCTTTCAGCGCTGAAAGTTGCGCGATGGCATCGATGATGGACGCCTGCGCACTACTGCGGTTACCGGAAGCGTCTTTGGCAGGGGCCACGGCCTGGGTTGCACCCACCTGCTCGCCTGGGGCGTCACCACCACCGCGAACCTCTGGCAGGCTCGAAAGGTCCACGGTGCCGTGCTGGCTGGTGAAGGTTAGCGTGCCGGCACCACCTTGCTGCTGGCCAAAGCCGTTGATCTGGTGTTCCAGGGTGTCGTAAAGCGACACCCTGCCACCCACATCCACCGCCAGGCGGCGCTTGCCGGCGAAGTAGGCATACCGGGTGGTGTTCTGCGCTCCGCTGCTGTTAGGCGTGCCCAGGTCCGCTGGATACCAGGTGGGCTGGGGGTGGGTGGCGAAGATCGATGCTGCTGGGGCACTGGCGAACCCCATCATTGCGCCGCTGCTTTGGGACTGTGATGGGGGAGGGCTCGTCTGCATGGGGGCCGGCGAACTGGCCCCCAGGGCGCTGGCCAGTTCGGTGACCAGTGCATTCACGCGTGCCTTCAACGCGTCGTTGAACATGTCGCCGATCATGAGCATGCCGCCACGCGTCCACTGGCCGTTGCCGCCGAACTCGGGGTGCGAAAACTGCGCCATGGTGCCGTTGCCCCTCTGCAGGGCCAGCAGCAACTGTCTTACCGCCTCGGGGCTGAAGCCGGTGCGCGATGCCAGACTGGAAACAAGTTGCTGACCTTGGTCGCTGAATTCTGGTGCCATACGTCCCTTGGTGATGTTTCACTGTGGTTGCGTAGGGTAGCACCAGGCATGCGTCTTATGCCTTTGCTTGCGCGGGCAGATCGAACACCAGGCAGGTGGTGGTGGCGTGGGCGTACAGGGTGCCGTCAGGCCCCACCAGCCGGGCCTCGGCGGTAGCCAGTTGGCGGCCGCAGTGGATCACCCGGCCTTCGGCGCGCACGCGCTGCACCTTGGGGGTGATGGCCTTGACCAGGTTCACGCCCAGTTCGGCCGTGGTGTAGCCGCGCCCGGGCAGCATGCGGGTGTGCACCGCGCAGCCCAGGGCCGAGTCGAGCAGGGTGGCGAACCAGCCGCCGTGCACGGTGCCCATGGGGTTCAGGTGCTCCACGCCGGGCGTGCCCTGAAAGACGGCCAGGCCTTCACCCACCTCCACCAGGCGAAAGTCCAGCGTGCGGGCGATGGGCGGGTAGGGCAGTTCGCCGCGCAGCATGGCCTGCATCATCTGCAGGCCGGTAAGGCCGGCCACCTGGTCGGGCCGCGATACGCCGGGGCCCACGCCTGCGTCCATGCGGGCCATCACCTCTTGCTCCAGGGCAAGCCATTGTTCGAGTTGGTTGTGCTGCGTCATGTGCTTTTCCGATCAGTGTGTTGCATATGCAATTATTGCAGATACAATCAAATCCATGCAAGCCGAAATCACCATCCCGCCCACCGCAGCCGGGCGTCCCCAGGGCTGTACCAACTTCAAGCTGCGCCAGCTGCTGCGCAGGGTGGGGCAGCACTACGACGCCGAGATGGCCAAGTGCGGTCTCAAGACCACGCAGTACTCGCTGCTGGCGCATGTTTTCAAGCTCGGCCCCATCCGCCCGGGCGATCTGGCGGCGGAGATGAAGATGGATGCCTCCACCCTCACGCGCAACCTGCGCCCGCTGGTGGATGCCGGCTGGGTGACGCTGGAGGCGGGTACCGATGCGCGCAGCCGCCTGGTGCACATCACCGACGCGGGCCGCGACAAGCGCGCGGAGGCCCAGCGATGCTGGAAGGTGGCGCAGCTGTCGCTCAACGACCTGCTGGGCGTGGAGCGCGTGCTGGCCCTGCACACCCTGGCCGATGAGTGCCTTGAATTGTTGTCCCCCGTGTCGGAGCTTGACCATGGCGAATGATGTGAACCCAATCTCTCCCAACCGATCCATCGCCATCTGGCTGGTGCTGCTGGCCGCGGCCGGGGCCTTTGCGCTGACCATGGGCACGCGCCAGACCATGGGGCTGTTCCTCTCGTCCCTCAATACCTCCACCGGCCTGGGCGTGGGCAGCATCAGCCTGGCGTTTGCCTTTGGCCAGCTGTGGTGGGGGCTGACCCAGCCCTTTGCGGGCGCGGTGGCCGACCGCATCGGCACCGGCCGGGTGATATTGCTGGGCGTGGCGCTGGTCGCGCTGGGCACCATCATCACGCCGCTGATGACGAGCACGGCCGGGCTGATCCTGGCCATCGGCGTTCTGGCGGCGGGTGGGGCGGGCATGGCCGGCCCCTCGGTGCTGATGGCGGCCAGCACCCGGCTGGTGCCTCCGGCCAAGCGCGGCCTGGCCACCGGCATCGTGAATGCGGGCGGCTCGTTCGGGCAGTTCGCGATGGCGCCCATCGCCATCGGCTTGACCGCCGCCGTGGGCTGGGCCAGCGCCATGCAGTGGCTGGGCGTGCTGGTGCTGTTGGCATTACCGGCGGCCTATGTGCTCAAAGGCAACTCCAAGGCGCTGGCGGCCCAGGCGGCTGCCGCGTCTGGCGTGAAGGCGCTCACGGCACGCGAGGCCATTGGCCAGGCGCTGGCCACGCCCAGCTATTTGTACCTGGCGGCGGGTTTCCTGGTCTGCGGCTTCCATGTGGCCTTTCTGGCAACCCATCTGCCCGGCGTGGTGGCGGCCTGCGGTCTGCCGCCCGAGGTGGGGGGCTGGTCGCTGGCCATCATCGGCCTGTTCAACATCGTCGGCAGCCTGGCCATGGGCTGGGCCGTGGGGCGCTGGCGCATGAAGTCGCTGCTCTCCATTCTGTATGCCACGCGCGGCATTGCGGTGCTGGCCTTTCTGCTGGCGCCCAAGACGCCCACGGTGATGTTCATCTTCGCGGCGGTGATGGGCGTGACCTTCCTGTCCACCGTGCCGCCCACGGCCGGGCTGGTGGCCAAGATGTTCGGCACGGCCAACATGGCCATGCTGTTCGGCATCGTGATGCTGTCGCACCAGATTGGCGGCTTCTTCGGTGCCTATCTGGGCGGCAGCGTGTTCCAGGCCACGGGCAGCTACGACTGGGTCTGGTACATCGACATCGCGCTGGCCCTGGGTGCCGCGCTGGTGAACCTGCCGATCCGCGAGGCCCCGCTCAAGCGCCTGGTGCCTGCCGCCGCTTGAATCCACACACCGTCCAAACACCTTCCACCATGACAAGCACCGTGCAACCCCTGTATTTCGATGACATGGCCGTGGGCCGGCGCTTCCAAAGCGGCGAGCATGCGATGGACGCCGCGCAGATCATCGCCTTTGCCAGGCAGTTCGATCCGCAGCCCTTCCACATGGACGACGACGCTGCCCAAGGCACGCTGTTCGGCGGCCTGGCCGCCAGCGGCTGGCATACGGCGGCCATCACCATGCGCCTGCAGGTGACCACGGGCCTGCCGATTGCCGGCGGCATCATCGGTGCCAGTGGTGACGTGGCCTGGCCCCGGCCCACGCGGCCTACGGACGTGTTGCATGTGGTGAGCGAGGTGGTGGAGGCCACGCCCTCCAAGTCCCGGCCCGACCGGGGCATGGTGACTATCCGCAGCGAGACGCGCAACCAGAACGACGAGGTGCTGCAGATCTCCACCGTGCGCATCGTCGTGCCGCGCAAGCCTGGAGCCGTGTCATGAATGCTGCTGCAACCACGGCAGCCCCTGCGGGTGCTGCGGCGATGAACCCGCGCACGCGCATGCTGCTGGAGGCGCCCATCGCCCCCACGCTGCTGCGCCTGGCCCTGCCCAATGTGCTGGTGATGCTGGCCCAGGCCGGTGTCGGGCTGATCGAGACCTATTTTGTGGGCAAGCTGGGCACGGATGCGCTGGCCGGCATGGCGCTGGTGTTCCCGGTGGTGATGCTGTTGCAGATGATGTCGGCCGGCGCCATTGGCGGCGGGGTGGCGGCAGCCATTGCGCGGGCCCTGGGCGCGCGCCGGCGCGACGATGCAGATGCCCTGGTGCTGCACGCCCTGGTCATCGGCCTGGTGTTTGCGCTGTGCTTCAGCGTGGCGGTGGTGGGCGGCGGGCGCTGGCTCTACACCCGCATGGGCGGGGCAGGGGGTGCGCTGGAGGCGGCGCTCATCTATTCCAACTGGGTGTTTGCCGGCGCCATCTGCGTCTGGGTGTTCAACACCCTGGCGGCCATCATCCGCGGCACGGGCAACATGGCCGTGCCGGCCTACGTCACGGTGTGGGGGGCGCTGGTGCTCATCCCACTGTCGCCGCTGCTGATCTTTGGCTGGGGCCCGTTGCCGGGCCTGGGCATCGCGGGCGGGGCGATTGCGCTCATGGCCTACTACGTGCTCGGCAGCGCCGTACTGGCCTGGTACCTGTGGTCGCCGCGCAGCCTGCTGCGGCCCTCTTTCAAGGGACTGCAACTGCGCTGGCCGCTGTTTGCGGACATCCTGCGCGTGGGCCTGGTGGGCGCGGTTTCCACCGTGGCGACCAATGTCGCCATCGGCGTGACCACGGCCATGGTGGGCGGCTTCGGCACGGCGGCCATTGCCGGCTACGGTACGGCATCGCGGCTCGAGTACCTGCTGGTGCCGCTGGTGTTCGGCTTTGGCGCGCCGCTGGTGGCCATGGTCGGCACCTGCATCGGTGCAGGCCAGCGCGAGCGCGCGCTGCGTGCCACTTGGGTGGGGGCGGCGATGGCGTTTGGCATGACCGAAGCCATCGGCCTGTGGGCCGCGCTGTTCCCTGCCACCTGGCTGTCGCTGTTCGCGAGCGCCCCAGCCATGATCGAAGCCGGCAGCCAGTACCTGCGCATGGTGGGCCCGGTCTATGGCTTCTTCGGCCTGGGGCTGGTGCTGTACTTTGCCTCGCAGGGCGCGGGCCGCCTGTTCTGGCCCGTGGCCGGCAACCTGGCGCGGCTGGCCGTGGCGGTCGTGGGGGGCTGGCTGGCGCTGCGCTGGAATGGCGGGCTGGCCGGCGTGTTCGCCGCCCAGGCGCTGGCGCTGCTGGTCTATGGCATCGTGATCGGCTGGGCGATTGCCGGCGGCGCCTGGTTCGGCCGCGTGGGCTGGCCGAGCAGCCCGGCGGGGCTGCTGCGGCGTCAGACGGGCACGGTGTAGTTGAGCGTCATGCGGCCGCCGTCCACCGTGACGATCTCACCGGTGACATAGCTGGCTGCATCGCTGGCCAGCCAGGCCACCACGTCGGCGATTTCCGAGGGCTCGCCCAGGCGCTTCATGGGCGTGCGCGACATGATCTTGGCCTTGGCCTCTTCGCTGGTGAGCACGGCCTTGGCGGCCAGTTCGGTGGCGATGGTGCCGGGGGCGACGGCGTTCACGCGCACGTTCTTGTCGGCCAGGGCCAGGGCCATCACGCGCGTGAGCTGGTTGATGCCGCCCTTGCTCACGTTGTAGCTGGAGATGCTGGGGATGGTGAGCACGCCGTTGACCGAGCTCATGTTGACGATGGAGCCGCCGCCCGAGGCCACCATGGCCCGCGCCACGGCCTGGCCCACCAGGAACGAGCCCTTGAGGTTGACGCGCAGCACGGCGTCGAAGTCTTCTTCGGTCACTTCGAGGAAATCAGCCGCGCGGAAGATGCCGGCGTTGTTGACCAGCACGTCGATGCGGCCGTGGGCGGCGAGCGTGCGCTCCACCAAGGCGTCCACCTGGGCCTTGTCCCCCACGTCGCAGCGCACGTACAGCGCGCCCAGCTCCTGGGCCAGGGCCGTGCCACGGGCGTCGTCGACGTCAGCGATCACCGTATGGGCGCCTTCGCGGGCAAAACGCCGCACGCAGGCCTCGCCAATGCCCTGGGCGCCGCCGGTGACGATGCAGACCCGGCCCTGGTGGCCGAAATGGACGGTGGAGGGGGAAACGGAAGAGGGCGTGGCAGGAAATGTCATGCCCGGATGGTAGCGGTTTGCCGGCCCTGCGCCGGCTTCAGCCTAGCGCCGGGGCGGTTTGGCGGCGTGGGTCGGGCTGCGGCCCTTGCGGGCGGCGTGCGCCGTACGGGCCCGCCGCAAGGGCTTGAGGCGGGCACGCTCCCTGCTGGCCCGGTGGCCGCGCCACAGCCAGGCGAGCGCCAGCATGAGGACCACCGCCCAGGCCGTCACCATGCGGGGGTTGGCTGCCAGCCAGGACACCGCGAATTCCAGATACTCCATGGGGCCGCACGCTATCACAGCACGAAGTCTCGTCGCATGGGTGTAAACAATCATCAACAAACTGGCCTGTCACCCGGGTTTTGTTGAAACCCTTGGATACACTGCGACCATGAGCGACCTGACGGCCACCGCGACCGAAGCGCCTTCCCCTACCAAGGCCTTGCTGCAGCTGTGCAGGCGCCTGGAGCGGGCGTGGACCCTGCCCGACATCCTGGATGCGGTGTCGCCCGTGGCGGAGCAGGTGCTGGGCTACCCCCATTGCTGGCTGGGCATCTACGGGCTGAAACCGGGGTTCGTGTCGATCCTGCTGCATTCAAGCCAGATGCAGGACCCGGCGCTCGCCCGGGCCATCGACACCACGGAAATCCCGATTGCCGGCGACAGCATGGTGCAGGAGATCATGGCGGCGGACCATGTGGTGGTGGTGGCCGATGCGCGCACCGACCCGCGCACCAACAAGGAGATCGTGGCGGCGCTGCACAACCGCACCATCATCAACATTCCGCTCATCATGGCCGAGCAGCGGCTGGGCTCCGTGGGCATGGGCACCTATGGCGATGCCGAAGGCGTGCGCCCGCCCTTGCCCTGGCAGATCGACTTCATGCAGGCCATGGGGGCGCATGTGGCCGTGGCCATGGACCGCGTGCGCTTCATGCAGGCCCGCAAGGAGGCCGAGGACGCGCTGTACCACGAGAAGGAGCGCCTGCAGGTCACGCTGCATTCGATCGGCGATGCGGTGATCTCTGCCAATGCCCATGGAGATCTGCTCTACATCAACCCGGCTGCCGAGGCACTGACGGGCTGGAACCTGACCGCCGCGGTGGGAAAGCCCTATGGCGAGGTGTTCAGGCTGATCGGAGCGGACGGCCCCGGGGAGCCGGTGCCCGACATGATGGCCGGCGCCATCGCCGCCGCGCAGGCCCAGCGCTACCCGGAGCTGCAACTGCAGCCCCTGCACGGTGGCCGGGTGCTGGTGGAGGCGACGGTATCGCCCATCAGGGACGCGGATGGCGAGGTGCAGGGAGCCGTGCTGGTGTTCCGCGACGTGACGGAGCAGCGCCGCCTGAGCCACGAGATCGCCTACCAGGCGCTGCATGACGAACTGACCGGGCTGGGCAACCGGCGGGCCTTCGAGCAGGCGCTGGCCCTGGCTTTCGAGGGCACGCGGGGCACGGCGCAGCACGACGTGGTGTGCTACCTGGACCTCGACGAGTTCAAGGTGGTGAACGATACCTGCGGCCATGCGGCGGGCGATACCATGCTGCGCGAGATATCGCGCCTGTTTGCCGGCCTGCTGGACGAGAAGGACCTGCTGTGCCGCATCGGCGGGGACGAATTCGGCATCCTGCTGGCGGGCCGCAGCATGGCGGGTGCGCTGCAGTTGGCCGACCGGTTGCAGCAGGCGCTTGCGCGCTACCACTTCGTCTGGCTGGAGCAGCGCTTTGGCGTGGGTGTCAGCATCGGCATGGTGGCGCTCGATGCGCAGACCGAAAGCGTGGGCGCCTTGCTGCAGGCCGCGGACAGCGCCTGCTATGTGGCCAAGGAGGCCGGACGCAACCGCATCCACGTGTATGCCATCGATGACCCGGCGCTGGCACAGCGCTATGGCGTGATGGAGTGGGTGAGCCGCATCGAGCATGCCCTGCTGCATGACCGGTTCGAGCTGTTTGCGCAACCCATCGTGCCGTTGCAGGAGGACACGTCGCAGGGCCTGCACTGCGAGATCCTGCTGCGCATCCGCAGCGAGCAGGGCGAGCTGGTGCTGCCTGGCCGGTTCATGCCGGCGGCCGAGCGCTACCACCTGGCGGCACGCGTGGACCGCTGGGTCGTCACCCATGCGCTGCGCTGGGTGGTGGAGCAGCAGGACCGGATCGGGCAGTGCTCCATCAACCTGTCGGGCCAGTCGCTCGGGGATGCGGCCTTCACCACCTTCGTGCTGCAGGCGCTGGCGCGTGCCGAGGTGCCTTGCTCCAAGCTGTGCTTTGAAATCACCGAGACGGCGGCCATCAGCAACCTGCACACGGCCAAGCATTTCATCGAGACCCTGCGTGCCTGCGGCTGCAAGATCTCGCTGGACGACTTCGGCAGCGGCCTGTCTTCCTTTGCCTACCTGCGCAATCTGCCGGTGGACGTGCTCAAGATCGATGGCCAGTTCGTGCGGGACATCGACCGCGACCCGGTGAGCCTGGCCATGGTCAAATCGATCCACGAGATCGGCTGCCTGATGGGCAAGCGCACCGTGGCCGAGTTCGTCGAGAGCCAGGCCCTGGTGGAGCTGCTGCAGGGCATAGGGGTGCACTATGCCCAGGGTTATGCCCTAGGCCACCCGGTACCGCTCGCGCAGGTGTTGGGCGGGACAACATGACACACACCCGCCAGTCCTGCCATGCGGTGCTGGGCCCTGGCAGGTGCGACCCATCCCCTGGTGTGAAAGGCCGGTACGCCACGGCACCGCCAGTGCAGGCACGCGTGTTGCACGTGGCTGGCAAGTAACCGGAGCTATTGAGGATGCGTGCCTTCCAGCTGTCTCTGCGGACCGCCATTGCAGTGCCTTTTGCGGCACTGTTCGTGGCCACGGTCGTGCTGCAGGCAGTCACGCAGCACCGCCAGATCAGCCAGCTGATCGAGCAGGAGAGCGTGCGCGTGCTGGAGGCGCTGACCAGCAACTCGCGCGCGCGGCTGGCCGAATTCCTCGAAACCCCGTTCCTGATCCAGGGCACGGTAGCCGACGCCATCAGCCGCCATGGCCTGTACCAGGAAGGCGACCTGCGCCCCGTGTACAACCACCTGCGTGGTGTCTTTGCCGACCTGTATGCCGGGCAGCAGCAGATCAGCCTGCTGAGCTTTGGCAGCCGGGCCGGGGAGTACACCGGCATCCGCCGCGAACCGGGCGAAGGCTTTCGCCTGATCCTCAAGGATGCCACGACGAACGGCATGATGAATGTCTACGAGGACGACACGCCGCGCAAGGTGGCGGCGGCCTTTCCCAACTACGATCCGCGCGTGCGACCCTGGTATGCGCCGGTGGCCGGCTCGGGCCAGTCGCGCTGGTCACCGATCTACACCACGGCAGGGGAGCGGGGGGACATCACCATTTCGGCCGCCACGCCGGTGGTGGCCGACGGCAACCTGCTGGGCGTCATGGAGGCGGATGTGCGGTTGGACAGCCTGAACCGCTTTTTGCGCGAGGACCCGCTGCGCGGGCAGGGGCAGATCTTCATCGTCGACGCGCAGGGCCTGATCGTGGCCCATTCGGAACCGGGCGCCGTGCTCGGCGACCGGCGCAATGCTGCGGGCCAGCGCGAGCGCCTGCGCATCTCGGAAAGCACCAGCCCCCAGATCCGCACGGCCGAATCGTTTCTGCGCGAAGTAACGGCGGTGGAGGGCGGAAGCTTCCACTTCGAGCACCAGGACGCCAGCTACTTCGGGCGCGTCACGCCCTATGCGGACCCGCGCGGCATCGACTGGCGCATCGTGGTGCTGTTGCCCGAATCCGACCTGCTGGGCGACACCCGCAGTGCCGGCCAGGGGGCGCTGCTGGCCGCCGGGGCCATTGCCATCATCGGCCTGCTGCTGGGCCTGTGGGTGATCCAGTGGGCAGCGCGGCCCATCCTCAGGACGGCAGAGGCAGCCAACCGGATCGCGCGGGGCGATTGGGACACCGACATCGCGGCTCCCAGCCCGCTGCGGGAAACCGCAGTCCTGGTGCAAGCCTTCAATGAAATGGCGCACCGGCTGCAGCGCTCGTTCCAGCAGATGCAGGAGCTGCTCACCCATGACAGCCTGACCCAGTTGCTCACGCGCCGGGGGCTGCTGGAACAGGTGCAGTGGGCGGAGCCGAAACGCGCGGTGCTCAGCCTGGTGGGGCTGAACGCCTTTCGCGCCATCAACGACAGCGTGGGCTATGGCACGGGCGACCGCCTGCTGCAGGCCGTTGCCAACCGGCTGCGCGGGCATTTTCCTGCGCCAGTGCTGCTGGCCCGTGTGGGCGGAGACGAATTTGCCCTGCTGAGCCTGGTGGACGAGGGGGAACACACGGCGGAGCGCTTTGGCAAGGCCGTGCTGGGCCTGTTTGCGACCCCGTTCTCGGCCGGCGCCGACGAGGTCATGGTGCATGCCTCGGTGGGCATCGTGGCCGGGCATTTGCGCGGCAAGGAGCTGGCGGAATGGCTGCGCAATGGCAGCATCGCCCTGGGCGAAGCCAAGCGCCATGGCCAAAGCCAGTGGATGGTGTTCGAAGCCGGCATGGCGGACCAGGCGATGGAGCGCACGCGGCTGGCGTCCGAGCTGCGCCAGGCCCTGGACAAGGACCAGTTCCTCGTGCACTACCAGCCGGTGATTGACCTGGCCACGGGCCGCGTGACGGGTGCCGAGGCCCTGTTGCGCTGGCGCAGCCCCACGCGCGGCATGGTGCCGCCGGGGGTGTTCATCGCCATGGCCGAGGAAAGCGACCTGATCCTGGCGCTGGGCGACTGGGTGCTGCGCCGGGCCACGCAGGACATCGCGCAGCAACTGCCCCAACTGCCCGGGGACTTCGGCCTGCACGTCAATGTGTCGGCCCGGCAGCTGATCCAGTCGGACTTCGTCGAGCAGGTGCAGCGCACGCTGGAGGCCAGCGGCCTGCCGGCGCGCCACCTGACGCTGGAGCTGACCGAATCGGTGCTGATCGAGGGCGATGCCGTCACCCACCAGCAGCTGTCGCGCCTGCGGGCGCTGGGGCTGAAGATCGCCATCGACGACTTCGGCACGGGCTATTCGTCGCTGGCCTACCTGAGCCGACTGCCCTTCGACTGCCTGAAGATCGACCAGACATTCGTGCGCGACCTGGTCGAGTCGTCCCAGAATGCCGCCATCGTTACGGCCGTGCTGCACATGGCCACGGGCTTTGGCGTGACGGTCGTGGCCGAGGGCGTCGAGACCGAGGCCCAGGCCCGGCGCCTGCTGCAGATGGGTTGCGGCAGCGCCCAGGGCTACTGGTTCGGCCGCCCGGCGCCGCTGGAGCAGATGGCCATGGCGCAGCGCAGCCTGGATGGCCCGGGCCAGGGGTTGAAGTAGGCTGCAGGCCCGCAAGTTAGACGGTTCAGGGCGAATCCGTATCAGTTATTCATTGCGCTGTGCGCCACCCGCGACGCATGAAACTGGCGCGGCCAAGGCCAGTGCCCCCGTGCAAGGGCCGCCCCGCCGCACTGGGGGCGTCCCCCTCCCGACTCGCGCAGCGAGTCGAGAGAGGGGGAAGGCGCGAAGCGACTCAGGGGGTGTTCGTTCAGGAGCCGGCTTCGATCAACTCCGCGATGCGCGTGTGCCCGATCCGCCGGGCTTGCTGGGCGGCGTTCAGGCCTTCATGGTCGAGCAGGGCGGGGTTGGCGCCCAGTGCCAGCAGTTTTTGGACCGTGGCGGTCTGGCCGTTGGCGGCGGCGAGCATCAGCGCCGTCCGGCCCTGGTTGTCGCGGGCGTCGATGGCGGCGCCCTGGGCGATGAGGCGTTCGACCTCTGGGGTCTGGCCTGCACGGGCCGCCTCGCGCAAGCCGCCCGGCAGCGCGGCACTGCTGCGTGCGCTGTCGGCGCGCGGGGCGGCCGCGGCCAGGCGGTTGTCTGCCGCGCCGGCGCCCCGCAGGCGGCCCGCTGCCGGCGCTGCGGGTGCTGGCTGGGCCGGTTCTGGCTGGGACAAGCGCGCGGCTGCGGCGGTTGCGGCCGGCTGCGGGGGCGCCACCGGCCTGGCCGCGGCCGAGTCCTGGGCCGCCAGGCGCTCGCGCATTTCAACGCGTGGGGGCGTAGAAGGCAATGCTGGCGTGGCGGCCCCCGTTCCAGCAGCCGGCTCGCCGGTGAAGGGGGGTGAGGCGGGGAAGCCCGACACGGCGGCACCGACCCTGCCGGGTACTGGTGGGGCCTCAGCTTCCTGGGGGGCGGGTGCCGGCGCTGTCTTGGCCAGCGGCCCGGTCGGGCTGGGTGCCGGTGCGGCTGGCTTTTGCGCCGAGGGCCTGGCCGGTGGACTGGCTTCCTCATGGACCCTGTGTTGCAATGGGGCGGGCGCAGCGGGTTCGGGAGGGGCGGCTTGTGGCGCGGCTGCCGGTGCGGCAGGTGCCTGCACGCTGGCCGCAGGGGCGGCACGGCGCTGGCCATAGGCGATTTCCTGCTCCTCGGGCGTGCCGCGCTGGAACTGCAGCAACAGCAGGCCGGTCAGGCCCACCACGGCCACGGTGGCCAGGGCCGATGCCTTCCAGCGCGACTGGTTGGCCGCCGCCTGCCGGGGGGCCGGGGCGGCGGGCAGGGGGGCTGCGGCGCGTGCCAGCATCTGCGCATGGGCGCGCACGGCATCGCGGACCTGCGCACCGGGGCGGGCATCTTCCTGTGCGCTGGCTTCGCGGTACCGCTGGGTCAGCTCGTCGTCCCGCGCGCTCATGGTGCAAACTCCTGTAGCTGTTGGCGAAGGCTGCTGCGCGCGTAGCGCAGGCGGCTCTTGGCGGTTTCAAAATGGACGCCGGTTGCTTCTGCGATCTCCTGCACGCTGAGATCGCCTTCGGCCTGCAGGAGAAAAGCCTCGCGCTGGTCGAAGGGCAATTGCTCGACCGCGCGCAGCAGGGCGGCCGCCTGCTCGCGCGACTGCAGCTGCCGCACCGGGCCGAACCCGGAGTCGGCCGCCAGCGTGTCGGCCAGGCCCGGCCTGCCTTCACCGCCTTCGTTGTTGTCGCCATCGGCATCCAGGCTGGCGTGGTTCCTGGCGGTGCGCAAATGATCCACCAGCCGGTTGTGGGCCAGGGTGAACAGCCAGGTGCGGAACTTCGCCCTGGCTTCATAGCTTCCTGCGTTGCGTGCGACGGCAAACCAGACATCCTGCAGCAGGTCGTCCGCCACTGCCGGGATTTTCACGCTGCGCAGCACGAAGCGCCATACCGCCAGCTCGTGCCGGCCGTACAGCGTGTCGAAGGCGCCCATGTCGCCGGCCGCATAGCGCAGCATCAGCGTCTCATCGGCATCGTCGGGGGACAGGGCGGTCTGCACCCGCGCATTATGCGGGGACCTCATACCCCGGCGAAGCGGTGCCGGGGTTGCTCACCTGGGGTCGGGCACATAGGACACGGCGTCCGACTGCGGAAAGGCGCGCGGGATCGGCGGGCGCACCGGTTGCTCGCGGATCACGCCGAGGGCCACCAGGTTCTCGCGGCTGTCGTAGCGGATGCTAATCACTTCATTGGGGCGCTCCTGCAGGCGCGTGAAGGTGGTGTGCGAGACCACAGAGGTCTCGCGTTGGCCATGCGCCGTGCCCAGCTTGGCCGACGGCGCGGGTGCGGCCTTCGCCAGGCTGCCCGCGCCGAGCGCACGGGCCGAGGACTCGGCCTCCGGCGCCGGGGGCGGTGCTGCCGCTGCGGCGGCCGGCGAGGCCGGCTCCTCGCGCATGCGTCCCGGCAGGCCGCCGCTGTTGTCGCTGCTGCTGTCGCGGCGCTGGCTGTAGGGTTCGGGGGTGGCCACGGGTGCGGGCAGGGGTGGCTGCTCGCGGAACAGCGCCACGCCGATCACTCCCACGTTGGCCGGGCGGCCGGTGCGGCTGGCATAGGAGTTGGCAATGCTGGAGAACTCGAACGCGGCGACTTCGCTGCTGCTCTTGCGCCAGCCCGTGATCTGGTAGCGCTCATAAGGCGAAAACACGTAGCCGCGCTGGTCCCAGGCGGCGGTTTCGCCGCTGAGCACATTGACGCCGTCGACCGACGGCACGGACAGCACCCGCTCGCCGGTGCGGTTGTGCACGGTGACGGCATAGCGCGCTCCGGGACGCCCGGCAACCCAGTATTCGCCACGGGCGTAGTGCACCGGCAGCGTGGCGCCGGTGTCGCGGTCGACGATGGTGACGTCCGCCAGCCGACCGATGGCCTGGGCCGGCGGGCTGGCCAGCAATAGCGCGGAGGTCAGGGCCGTCAGGGCGGGAAGAATCATTGAACCGGATTTCATGGCAGCTCCATCAATCAAAGTGTTGGTACTGGATGAAACGAACACCATGGGGAAACGGGGTTAAACAGCCTCAAAAAAAGTGCAAGCGATAGGAGAAGGGGTCTCCTCGTTTTCAGTGCAATAAGTGACGGTACGAAAAGCTAGCACTGGCGCGGAGGTGGTGTTGGTAGATCGTTGATTTCATTGACTTTCCTGTTCACTTTCAAATCTGCGATTCGTGGCGTCAAACCGTGGTCG
>NZ_JBKDTZ010000289.1:0-14175 GCF_046339755.1 Acidovorax sp.
GGTTTTCTATTGCCAAAGAAGCCCAAAAACGGTATAAAACTAACGTTCGTAACAAAAACATTGGTTTACCATCGTGAAATCGCTCCGAGAGTTTGCCGAAGAGATCTCCCTCCGCCAGAGAGAGCGCCAGCTGACAGCCACGGAGCTGGCGGAGAAGACGGGGCTCACTGACCAGTCTGTGAGGGCGATGCTTCATGGCAACGCAGCCCCCAGGTTGACCAACGCCATGGCAGTGGCCGACGCCCTGGGAATGGAATTCGTCTTGGTCCCAAAGGCCATGGCCGAAGGGATGCGCTCGTCGTCAGAAGATCGCTCGCCGCGAACAGTCGTCAGCGATGTGGAACGGAGGCTGGGAACACTTCCTCCGGGAATTCAAGGGAACGGCACACCTCTCGGCAAGTTGCCGGCAGGCATTCGCAGCAACGCAACTCTTGCGATGGGGAAACTGCCGGAAGGCCTCCAAAGCAGCGCCGCCGTAAGAATGGGGCGGCTACCAGACGGGATACAGAGCGAAGCGGAACGTCGACTTGCGACCATACCCGGTGAGCTCGATCGCGAGGAGCTTCCCGCCTTGTCGCGTGGCGGCCAAAGGTCCAGAAAATCTGGAGGCAGGCCATGAGGTATCGCGCCCTTTCCGTGTACCTTGGCCAACAGCTGCAACGTGTGGGACTGCTTTTTCAGTACGGAGCGGGTCGCTCAGCAATCACCCGGCTCGTGCCTGACAACGCCTATTGGATGTCGGACACTGCTCCAGTTCTCTCTCAGCTCGGCCTCGTCGCAGACAGGCAGACCAGAGCAGCCTTTCTGGCCGAGTACGCAACACAGCCATTCTTTAATGGAGAAGGTGAAGCGCTGCCATCGTTCTTCCAAAACCTTCTTCCAGAAGGCCCTTTGCGACGCCACCTCGAAGAGCTGGCCGAACTGGACAAGGATGATCACTTCGGCCTTCTCAGCGTCTGCGGCACGGACCTTCCAGGCGCGGTGTATGTGAGCCCTGCACCGCTGGACAGCCAAAGCATCGCGGACGTTGTTACGCAGAACAATGACGCCCTGGAAATGAGCGTAGTTCCTGTCCCAGTGCCAGAGGCCACGTCGCTGTCTGGTGTTCAGCCCAAGCTCTCCCTCGTGCAGTCCGGGGGGCGGTATGTGGCCAGGACAAAGGATGCCCAGGGCGTGCACATCATCGCCAAGCTCCCGACCGTCGACTACCCCCTGCTGCCTCAGGTAGAGGAGTTGTCGATGCGTATGGCTGCTGCCGTGGGAGTGAACGTGGCCCACGTGGAATTGGCGCCGCTTGAGAGCATCGATGTCGAACAGCCGTTCATCCTTGGCGAAGGGAAATTGTTCCTTGCTGTGAAACGCTTCGACCGGGGCGGGGGCTCGCATATCCACTGCGAAGACTTCGCACAGGTCCTGGGAGCCGCCCCAGACCAAAAGTACACCCACGCCTTCGCGACATACGCCACCATGATGAAGGTGCTCGTCGACATCCC
Source organism: Acidovorax sp. (assembly GCF_046339755.1). GTDB lineage: Bacteria > Pseudomonadota > Gammaproteobacteria > Burkholderiales > Burkholderiaceae_C > Acidovorax. Next base: position 1,494 of record NZ_JBKDTZ010000289.1, read on the forward strand.
CGCACTGGGGGCAGACGCGGCCTACGAGGTCCTGCGGCGCATCGTCGTCAATGACCTGCTGGGCAACTACGACGGTCACCTGAAGAATAGCGGGCTGCTTTACCCTGACGGCCGAACGCCAGTGCTTTCACCGGCATATGACATCGTGGCCTATGCGGCCTATCTCAGTGGCAGAGGACATGCTTTGCGGTTCACACCTGAGAGCCCCAAGCACGAAAGGATCTCGCCAAGCGTGATTCGCCGGCTGTGCAATGCCGTGCCAGGTCTCATGGAGCCGAAGGCACAGCAAATCGTACGGCAGACCGTGCGAGATGCCTACGAAGCTTGGCCCGATATGATCGACGCCTCTTCGCTGCTTGGCACCCAGAAGCAACGGCTGCTTGCTCACTTCGAGTCGACGCCTGCAATCGCTTCTCTCATAAAGCGGGCCGCGCCCCAAACATCTGCCCAATAACGTGAGCCCCACTGGGCTTGGCTATCCGTTTGTAGTCGAGGCCAGAAGTGTTTCGTTTCGACGGCAACAAGTGGAGCCAGATCTTCGACGGACCGCTTATTCAGCGTGCAGTGCCAGCGGCATCCTATCACCCACTCGTCCATGAAGTTCGCTAGTTGATCTCAGAACTGCGCGCCGCTGAGTTCGAGTGCGGTTTGCTGGACAACGATCCCGATCTCACAGGCCGCAACAGCGGTATTCCGGACTCGCTTGGCACCAAACTGGCCAGCAAGCTGGGGCGACGCCTATTAAACGCCTAGCCGTTGGAATCCAATTCGACACGCGCCGCGTTAACGCTGTCGGAGCATCCTCGCCATGCCCGGATTATCTGCGCGCGGATGGAATAATCGTAATTCTTGGGAGTCGTCTGAAAAAAATTGGCTTGCGAAGGCACTCACGCTCGCGCCACTTTGCGGGCGATCAAGCCTTGGTCTGGCGAGGTCCCCAACCCAAGGGCATGCGATTGCGCTGTGGTGGCGAGATGCGACAAAAGTAGCTTCATTTCGCCTGCGCTTGGCCGGTTGTCGCGTTCTATCATCCCTGCGAAGGTCAAGGGGCATAACCTTGACCACAGGGTTTGGCATCAAGGCATGATATCAGGGCTGCGACAATGAAAAATTTCATGGCATTCGTATGGCGGATTTTGGCGACTACGCTATTTTTTGCAGCTGCGGGAGCGCATGCACAACAGTATGCGGTTATAAATCAAACCTCGTATTCGTTGAGTATCACGAACTATTCAACTGGGGTGGTGGATTTTATCGTCGGTCCATATGGAAACAAGATATGGGAAGGCGGCGGGCAAGTGTATGCCATTTCGGCGCCAGGCTCGATTTACGGAGGCTCGACTGCCGCGGAGGCTAAACAGTGCAATAGTTTCTCCACTACCATTAGTCCCTCGTTCAACCCAAGATATATCGTCAGCGCGGACCAGTGCCAGCCCAAGGGCCCAGCCACTCCGTCCTATATATCTGCCTCGGATGGTGATTATCCTGGGGAGATTTACGTCACGTGGGGAAGCGTGTCGGATGCGACTTCGTACACCTTGTCGTATCGCCCCCAAGGCGGATCCTGGTCGCAAACCACGGTTTACAGCCCCAGCTACTCGCACTACACGCAAAGCACGGGTTACTTCGAGTTCATGGTGTCCGCCTCGAATGGGAACGGCACGTCGGCATCCACTGGGACTGATACGGGCTTTGCGGCTCCTTCAACCTGTGCCGCCGGGACCGTCCGTTGGGGCGGCGGGAATTTCTGCTCTGCATCCGTGCCCACCACACAGCCGGGCGGCAGCGTCTCGGTGACCAATGCCTCCACTGGCGCGGTAGGTTCGGGTACGGCCTACTGCTCCGGCGGCAATTGGTCGGTGAGCGCGCCTTGCACGGCGAACATGGCTGCACCAACTGCCATCGCCGCGACGCAAGGCACCATCGCCGGCGGCATTCAAGTCACCTGGGGCTCCGTGGCTGGCGCTTCGAGCTACCAGCTTTCCTATCGCAAGCAAGGAACGCCATCGTGGAGCGTCGTGAACGGCGTTTCATCCGGCTACCAGCTCTCGACCATGGATGAGTCGGTGTTTGAGTTCATGGTCACTGCCACCAACGGCGCAGGTTCCGGCACCCAAAGCTCAGTGGTCACCGGCTATGTGCGCCCGCAGATCATGCCGCTCTTTGTCTCGCAGGACATTCCAGCCAACGTGAAGGCTGGCACCGCATTCACTGGCACCCAGGTGTGGAACAACATCGGCGCAACCACCTGGACGACAGGTGGGGCCTTCTATTTGGGAGCCGCAACCGGCTCGGGTGATTTCGGCGCCGCGCCTGGTTTGTTCCCAAGCGCGATCGCTCAATCCCAGACGGGTACCTCGACGCTGTCGCTGCAGGCCCCCGCGACGCCTGGCACGTATTCATTCTCGCGGCAATTCTTCAAGACGGCAGTTCCCTACGGAGCCCCTTCGACGCCAGTCCAGGTGAGGGTATGGGGCGACCCGACTTGCACTGGCCTGGTCGTTAGCCATCCCATCATCTACGACATCAACGGTGTGGTCTCCGTGACCTTTACTGCCAACGACCAAACCGCAACTTCGACAGCAACGGTGTGGAGCGATGTCAATGGCACTGATGACCAGAAGACCTATGCGCCTGCCTCGGCCATGGGCAAGCTCAAGTTCGATGTGCCCCTGAATGCGCATACCGGGTTTGGTATCTACCACGTCAAGGTGGACGTGTCGAATCCTGTCGCGAGCTCGTCTTGCGAAGTGCAGTTTGACCATCGCGCGATCGCTCCTCCAGACGTTCAGTTGCTCACGGCGCTTGTTGGTGAGTCTGCCGGCGCCGAGGGTCGCGGATTCGTTGTTGGCCAGGCGAGTAGCAACCCGTTCGTGCAGGCGACGATTGGGCGCACGGATGGGCTGGCGCTGATGATCGAGCTTCTGTCGCCCCAGGGCGAAATCGCTTCGTCGGCGACGCTTGGCGCTGGCACTGCCTCTGCCAGCCTTCCAAGCCCCCGCTGGGAAGGGGCTGCGTGGGAGGTCGCCACGTTCAAGCTGCGCGTGCGCTACAGCGGCGCTGATGCAGCGTCGCAGAGCCAGGTGGTTGAGCAAAACCTGCCCCTGGTTCTGAGCCCTGCAGGCAACCGGGTGCTGCTGACGTTCGCGCCCGGCCATCCGCTGGTTGCGACTACCACGATGGCTTTGCAGTCGCAGCCTTACGACATCACGAAGCAGGGCGCTTGGACTTCCAAGGTGGGAGTCCAGGGCGGAGCCGACCTGGACTTGCTTCAAGCCATGCCAGCCGGTGTACGAACCCATGCACTTTCCTACGATGCGCTCTATGGCCAAACGCTGCTGGCGACAGCGCGGGCGGAACCTCCCTCCACTGTGACGCTTGTGAGCCCCTTGGAAGTCACGAGTGCGGTGAAGGTGCCAGTGCTCCCTGTTCGAGGCTTGGCGGCCACGGATGGCACGTTGGAGGACATTGTTCGGGTGACTTGGGAAGTCCCTGCCCAGGGTGGAACGGGCTTCACCTACGAACTGTTCCGCGATGACGTGCAGATCGAATCGGGCAAGTCGCTGCTGGCCTTTGATGACACACCGCCGACACGGGGCAAAGAGTACCGCTATCGAGTGGTAGCTATCCACACAGCAGTTCGCGACACGGCCGACGTTTCGGACACCGGCTTCGTGCCCGCATGCCGTGCTCCGCGCCTTGTGGGTGCCTCGGTGAATGCTGACATGTCGCGCATCAATGGGTTGCTGGAGCGCTGGACCTGTCTCGTGGGCTCGACCGCGACGGGCTCGCTCGACGGCGGCTCGGATGTCCCTGTCAGCATCGATGGCGCTGCGGACTACCGCAGTTTTACATTTCCCCTGGCTTCTTCCGTTCCTGATGGTCCCCATCTGCTGAAGCTTCGCCTGGTATCCGATGGCGTTGCACTGAATGCGGATCGGACGTTCGACATCCCATTCACGCTCAACCGCGCGTCGATTTCCGTGAAGAGCCTATCGATCACCTACAACGGGGCTCCCGCAGTCCCTGGGCAGGAGGCAAACTCGATCGGCCGATTTGGTATCAAGATGGATGGCGGCTCTGGCATCGGCTTCGCCGAAGAGCTCAAGTAAGTAAACGGGGCATTCGCTTGGGCTACCAGCACCTCAACCGCCACGCGGAGGCTATCGCCCGTGCAGAACGGCGCTTGGCCAATGCGGTCGACCACGTGCGCGAAGCCGAGGTTCGGGGCGAGCGAGGTTGGCGGGCCTGGTTGGGCTGGCCGTTCAGCAGAGCTCGCGCCGATGATGAGATGCGAGTCGCAAAGGAACTCCTAAGGGAAGCCCGCGCCAGCGCCTCGTTGGCTGCACGATCATGGGTTGCGGAGAAAGCCAGAGAGTTGCTTCTCAGGGATGCGGTGGCGCGGTCGCAACACGCAGCAGCAGTGGAATCCCATGCTGATTGCGTGCGCATCACGCACAGGGCTCGCCGCTGGGAAACGCTGGCTCGCCAGGCTGATGTTGCAGTCCATATGGCTATGCACGCCCTGGACAAGGCTCCAGACACAGGTCTTCTAGCCTTGGCGCGGGACGGAATGCTCGGTGCTGCAGGAGCGTCCGAGGCCCAACTCGCCGCGTGGAACGCTGTCCGCCAAGCTGAGAAGGCGATGATGACGCTCGCACTTGCATTGGGAGTAGCGCGGCCCGCGATGGACACAGAATTCGATACGCCGAATTGGTCTGTGACGGGAGCCCTTGAAACACTGATGGCTCCCACCTTCGACTATCTGCCACTCTTGAGCTTGAACTCATCCGGTGACCTGACGACGAGTTGCCATGAAGCACGGGCGAGAATCGTCCCCGTGATTCAGCGTCTAACCGAAGTGGTCGCGGAGAACTCCGACCGAGAACAGTGGACTGCAGCGCAGATCAAGAGGTTGGAGCGCCCCTTCAGGGAGCGGGCGGAGAAACTTCTGCCCCGTGGGCTCCAGGGGCCTCAGGAACGAAACTACCTTGGCGGAGTTGCAGATCTGGGGTGCGATGTGAAGCCGGTAACCCACGATTCGCTGGCTAGGGCAACGTAGCTACGGACCCCGTCTGGCTACGTAGCCGTCGCGCTCCGCGGCTTGGTTTGGAGTGGAGGCAGGCAGTTGTATCGAGCGCAAGAACTTCTAGCGACATCGACAAGTTTTCGATACGATGACCAGGTCGGCTGTGCCGACATCCCTCCCTTCGCAGTAATGCGTTGCCCGCCTAGTGCGGGCTTTTTTTCTTGCGCAAGTGCCTCCTCTGGTTGCCTGACGGTCCCTGGATCTGTAAGCCGACCGGGGAAGGGTGCCCGAGTCTCTTCGAATCAAGTCCCTTCTTCTTCGCAATGGGATAACCAACGTAAAGGAAGACCATGCCCCACATCATCATCGACAGCCGCGAGAGCCGTTCCCCGGTCTTTGCCGAACTGCACAGAACATCAGGGATCACGGTCGAAGTGCAAGAGCTCCCGTGTGCCGACTACTTGCCTCACGAGCACTATGGAGTCGAGCGCAAGGACGCGACTGACTTTGTGCTTTCCATCATGGACAAGCGGCTCTTCGCCCAGGTCCTGCGTCTCAAAGACCAATACACCCATGTCGCCTTCATCATCGAGGGCAATCCTTACAGCACGAGGTCGGCGATAGCGCCGGAGGCCATCCGCGGCGCCGTCTCGTATCTCATGGCCATTGCGGGGGTGTCGGTGATCATGGTTCCCAATGCGAGCGAGACAGCTGCACTGCTCGTCACGCTCGCGCGCCATCTTCAGGAAGGCCTGGGCTACGAGATCGCCTTGCGTTCGAACAAGCCGAAGGATCTTTCGGACCTGTCCCAGTACCTGGTGGAAGGATGCCCTGGAGTCGGCCCATCTGGCGCGAAAGCGCTACTTGCCCGCTTCGGTAGCGCCCACGCGGTGTTCAACGCTTCGGTAGCTGAGTTGTGCACCACACCAGGCGTAGGAAAGAAGACGGCCGAGCGGATACACCTCGCGCTTCGGGTTGGCGGCGCGGTGCCGGCGGACGCATCGGCGGTTGCATCCGGCATGCCAGCCGCGTCGGAAGGGATTTGAAGGCCCACGGTCACAAGGCTGGCCGCGGAGGCAAACGTTCAGCTGGGCCGTGCTGCTCGGAATCCGTGCCGCTCAAACAAATCGTGCCTGTACTGATCGAAGTCGATCCAGACCCCATTCGCATCGCGCAGCACCCAACGCTGGGCAATCGGATTGCCGTTGGGCGTCGAGCCGGTTTCGCGCCGAGCGGTAGACCCATCAGATCCCAGGTACACCTCCGTTGCGATCTCGCGGATCACTGCGGACGCATGTATTGGACTGTTGATTGGTTGGCCTGTCACAGGCCGCCCGAGACGACAGATCGCCCTGTGAAGATGCATTCAAGCTTCTCGTTGATGTAGGCCACCTGATGTTGACTCAGCGGCAGTTGCTGCCCCGTATGCGTGCTGCAAGCCGTGAAATCAATCCCGGCGGCGGCGGCCCCGCGGCATGCGGTGATGTATTCGTTCAGAACGCCCGCAAACTCGATGAAGGGGTGGTTACCTATCCTCACTGCGCGGGCGTAAAAGGAATCGGCCGCTGCTTGCATATCACGGATGATCTCTTGAGGGTCTGGGTGGTCACTCATGGATCTTTCCTTCTGGCTGGGCGCTCAATGCAATGCAGTGTAGGGCGCCAAGGCACGAAGCCTTGGGCATCCGCCTATTGGCAATCCGCACAGTCTATTCGGAAGCGCCAAAGCGGGAGAGCTGGACACGCAGTGCGTCCGTGACAACCGCTTTCTGCGCGGGGGTCATTTCAGCGATGATGGCGTCGGGCACCTTGAGGACGGCGCCGACGCAAAGCGACAACAAGCGCAAGGCCTCCTGCACGCGCGAAGGCTCTTCGAGCGACGCGATCTCGGCCATGATCTCATCGAGGCTGACCTCTACGTCTACTTCCTGGGTGGTCTCGATAGTTTTGCGGATTCTCATCGTCTGACTCCCTCAGCTACCCTGCCAGAGTAGCCCATTTGGCCTGTGGGAAACTGCGGGGTGTGGCATGGTGGCCTCCCTTCTGATCGGTGTTCGATGAACCTTCGCTCAAAGCTCATAGATCAGGTAGTCGAACTCGGAAATCTTGATAAGGCGGACCAGCTTGCCCCGTTGCCGCTTCGCTGAAGCCTCGGAGAGGGCCACAGCTTTTGCGTTCAAGCCTGTTGTCCTCCCGCCCAGAAGGTACACCCGCCCGTTGATCGTCCTTTGACCTCGTTTCATTGGTTCCCCGATCCCTAGTTCAACCCGCTGCACGGGCCCTGCGCACAGACCTCTGAATAATTCCCAAGCCCAACAGGCATCGCGCAGGGTGAAAGAACTGCCAGACCGTCTACTGAGCGCATGGCACGCCATCGGCTTCCATTCCCCCGCATGCGGGCGATAGATCCATGCCCGGAGCTGTCCTGTGAGTCGACTTTCGTTGATTCCATGGAGGGGCTTTGGCTGCTAGTCGTCGGTGGGGAAATCTATGTTCTGTATGGTCACGTAGATGTCGTGCGCCGTGACGAGATTCAATCGCCAGAACTCCTTTGGCGTGAGATTGCCCGCATCGAGCTCCTCAATTCCTACCGGTGGCAGGCCTGAGACCGCTTCCATGGCATGGCAGGCAGAGTTCTGCGCGGCGTTCAGCCTGGCACTGTAGATTTTGGGCTGCTTCATGCGAACTGAGGATTGCGCTCGGCAAATTGTCGGTCCAGGCGCTGGCGAAACGTCTCTGGCCCTTCTGCCAACAGTTGCCATTGGGTGTCCAATTCCCCTCGGCGGGCCATGCCGCTCCAATGTTCCCATTGATTCAACGGCTCCTCGCGGCGAAGGCTAGCGCTTGGCGTGAGCAGCACGTGCGAGGTCTCTATGCCGAAGATCTCGGTAGCGTCCACGATGCCCTCGTAGTCGGCGATACGGGCGAAAGCCGCCTGCAGGTCTTCGCCTTCAACAAGAAAGTTGTCGACTCGCACTCGCGGCAGCTCGTGACCTTGAACGTCCACAGGGTGGGCGACGACGAACTTGAAGATGCTCCGCTTCATGCGCACATCCCTTTCAGTAGTTGCCGGCGATCAGTCGAGCTGCGAGCCGCTGGGCGCATTCAAAGTGCCGCTGGCGCGCCGCCTTGTCCCGCACCTGGTCGATAAACAGCCAGTCTCGGGCTAGTGCGCGCTGCTGGGTTGATAGTTGGTATGCCAGTTCGCTCACGGTGGTATCCCTCTTCACAGATGCGGTTGCTGCGGCCTCTGTCCGACAACTTGCTTGCGACGCGATGTCGCCTACAAGGGCCAGCCCGAGAAGTCCATGGGGATACATTCTACCGTTTATATAAACGGTGACAAGTCAGGACTCGGCAGAGGCCGCAGCCTCCAAAACTGCCCTGATGACCGCGCTGCGCTGAGTGCGGTCGCCACCATAGCGTTTGGCCACGAGTAGCTGCAGAGCTTCGTTACTGGGCCCATCGAAGTCGATCACAACCCGTTTGCCGCCAGCCGTTTTGATCTTCTCCAGGTGGGTCTGGGCACGCGCAGTGCGGGTCACGTCGCCTACCGGGGACTTCTTTTTCTTCACCATGGATCGCTCTCAGTTTGTTGCGCTTCATCGCTGCCTACAGTCGGCTGAAGTTTTCCGGCGCGAGATCGCTTGTTCGGCCGCACTCGCATGTCACGCGGTTGAATCTTGAGATCCTGAGGCTCAATCACGAGCGCGGCACTGGCGGCAATGTCGTCCCTCGAAATGACCCCGAACTCCAACCCCAAGCGCGCAACCAGTGGTAGGTGGCCCAATTTGGCCATGACGCCCACGGCACCGGCGCAGGTCATCCTCTCCAGATCAAGCGTCTTGTGGCAAATGAACGTCTTGTGGTCGTCCGCCAATAGACCATTGACGATGTCATCCAGCCTTTCAGGGTGTAGCTGAACGGCTCCGCCATCACTGCGAAAAGGGCAGTTGGCACACGGGCGCTTTGTGATCGGCATAAGACAGCTCGCGGCTTAGTCGAAGTCGCGCGCCCTCAGGCGCATTGCCACTACATTGGTCCAGATCGTCTTGCAGTGCTGGCAGGTGATCCTCTGGCCACGCGGAGGCTGAATATGGCCTGTGTACCCGATGGAAGGGTCGTCGGGATCAATGTTGCAGAGCGTGGCATAGTCCGTTAATCCTGCTGATGGGGCATGCCAGGTTGCTTCACCGTCGATCATGATTCCAATGGCTTTGCTCATGCTCTTTCCTTGATGCCACTTTTTGCGCCTCAACCAGGGCGATCTATGGCGTAATCTTTTGGCTCACACTCGCGTGTAGCGCGTTTCTTGGCCATCGCCTCTTGCCATTCGGCGCAAGCACGCTTGTGGCTCGACCACCCGCCGTTGCCGCGGCAGACCTTCCCGCACAAGCAGGTGTGGGTGCGCTGGGCATGTGTCATGCTGCTTTTCCGCCTTCCGTCAGATGTGTACGCTCCCATGGGACTTCCTTCAAAGTTTGAGACGCTCAGCCAGGCGAAGACAGCGGTCACCGCGTAGCCCCATCGGGGGCACCCCCAGGTCTTTGCACTGGGCGACCGCGATGTCGCAGATCTCCCGCTGCCTCTTCAGCGCTGACTTTGGGGTGCTCTTGACCATGGCCATGTCTTCTAGTGAGGCCAACTGGCTTTCTGTCAGCCAAGCCAAGACCACTGCGAGTTGACGTGCAGCGGTCTCTGGAACACGGTCCCGGAAAATAGAGTTTGGAGCGTGGTCCATAGCGTGGTTCCTTGAACATTTTGATGTTGCGGGCGAAGTCCACAATTCGCATCTCTAGCGTGTTGGCTAGAGTACTGGTGTCGTGTTGCAGAGACGCTTGTTGGTCTGCAGCCAGCGAGCGGAAACAGCCAGAGCATCCACGATCGGAAGCAAATTTCAGTTCGTCATGAGATCACGCACCGGCGCGCTTCAAGAGAAAAGATAGGAGCGGCTCTCGACTTGCGGAATCGAACAGATCAAAGCTATCAAGCACCGCGCGCACCCCATCGATGTTGTCGATCGCAAGCTTGATGTCGCGTACTGGGATTTGTGCGCTGCCGCCCCCCTCAAGCACCTCCGCTGCGATCATTCGCCCGATGCTCCCGCAAGGATTTTTCATCGGACTTTCGCTGCCGGCGAGTCTTGGAAGATCGGCGCTTTCGCGAGCAACGACGAGCACCATTCGATCAGAGATGTTCATACGGATCTCCTCGGCGTCTATTTCAGTTTCTGATCCACGCAATGCCTAGCCGTGGCATGCCGGAGCGACACTGCTCGGCCTATGTGTCCTGAGCGGCGCTGTCGGCACTGTCATTGCTGACGCGATCTCCCGCCAGGTAGGGTGCAATTGTAGCGTTTATATAAACTCTGCGCTGAAAGCTCGCAACCATGTTCCTTCTATATCAACGGGAGGCGTCTAGTGACCGATCTGGCTGGTCAACTCACGGTGTGCTGAAGCGATGGAGCACGCAACGGAGAACGACGGAAACTGATGTTGAATCTGCACCGCCACTGCGCGTGGAACGTCGAAACTCAGCATCAGATTCTTTGCAGTCCAGCGGAACTGCATCATCGTCGAGTACCAGTTCGGTGTTTCCACTTTCATCCCTTCTGCGAAATTTGCGCAATGGCTGATCGTTTAGCATTCGGCGACGCTCGACGTGTAGAGTTGTGTCGCGCGAGAGGCGGGCGTCTCTAGTCCGATTCAACACCGAGTTCACGAAGTACCTCTCCGATGCGCACGTATGTCGACGCATAGTTCAGAGAATTGATTCGGGAACCAGCAGCGTCGCGTAGCTGCATTTTTGCTTCAAGAAGCAAAGCGGTCAGTTGTGCCGCGCGCTCTGGAGTGAGGGTGGTGGGAATACTTATTTCGTCCATGGTCGGAGAAGTTCTCGTTTGAGTGATTTCGGGGCAGATTAAAACTCCATGTCGCTGGCATAAGACCTTCAGCGACAGCCAAGGCCTGCGCTCGCTCGCGCTGAACTATTGTCAAAACCGACAACGGAGTTTCATCGGCTGCTTGGAGCGTGCGGCGAATGGGCTCAGCGGGGTTAGGGATGCTTCACGACCACGGTGGTCTGCCGGGCATTCGGAATTGCTGCTTGGAGCCCCAGCAACTCGTACTTGGCCTGAAATGCGTGTGCATTTGTGGTGTCGGAAAACTCGTAGGCAAGCAGACGCTCTGGATGGGACTCAACGGAGCAATGCAAAAAACCCGGCTCGTTCTGAAGAGACTGATTCGCGAGGTCGACCAATTTGTTCAGGTCTATGTTCATGCTTTTTCCTTGATCAAGTTACGTATCGAGCACCCATGCGGGCCATTTCACGTCGGGCCAGGTTATCCAAGGCTCGTCGCCTCCGAGCTGCTTGAAGGCCTCATAGCCTATCGTCCATGGGTCTCGACATGCGGGAACAGCTGCACCACCATCAGGAAGGCAAGAAATTGAGGGCCTTCGATGGGACCGGGGTGGCACCACGAGAGACCTCGCAAGTCGCGAGAGAATTCGCCACATGCTTCAGCAAGCTCCTCGCTAGGCGATGCCTTGAGCTGCGGGAAGACCTCGCGAAGACGTTGAGCGTCTGCTCGCATGTCCTCGGCGAAGTAGCCATGTGCGAAGGGCGCCAAACGGCCAGGCGCGGTGAAGCTGAACGACTGGGACATTTTCCCCTCACGACTTCATGAACCAGTAGGGAACGACCAAAGCTGGCAGGCCGTTGTACTCAATGAGCACCGACTCCTGTTTGGCGCGTGCAATGATCCCCTGCAAGCGCTGGACCTCAGCCACAAGCGTTGCCGCAACGATCCGAGACTGTTCCGGCGATGGACGTACTCCGGGATTGAGCGCCCATGACTGCGCGCGTTCAACAGCCTCATGGGCGGACATGACTTCTCCCTCTGTGCTCATTGCTGCCCTTCAGGTTGCAGCCGCCAGGCCGGGGCGAGCAACATCTTTGCGAGCGATATCCGCCCGAACGTGGGTCGCAGCACAACCACCGCAGACCGGGGTGTTGGATGCCCTGTGCCATGTGCTGGTAGGTTGGTCGCAAAAGTGGCAGTGCTCCTGCACTCGATGGAGCCCCAATCCCCACAACTTCAATTCGTCGACCTCTTCAGGCTCAACTTCGATGGCCATGTTGCCTTCCTTCACTTCGCATCAAGCGCGGCCTTCAGCACCGCTTCAATCTGGTTGTGCATCTTCAGATACTCGCTCTCGCCGTGGGCGGACTTTGGCAGTAGGCCTTGAGAAACGGCTTCTCTGACAGCCGCATGCACCATTCTTTGGCTGGGTTCACTGGCGCCGCTCTCTTTCCCAAGCCTGTACTCGCAGTCCAACGAGTGACCCTCCAAGCGCCCATTGATCTCCGGGGCAGCTAGTTTGCAGTGAATGCAGCGGTAGTAGGGGTTCCCCCCGCCGATCGGCTCGCGCTCGTAGTCATCGTGATAGGCCAATTTGGCTTCCTTTCAAATTTGCACAACGCACAGGCCAAGGGCCGCAGCGTGAGCTTGCGCACTGACCTTGCCCCTGTTTCGTGTAGTTCTTAACCCACGATTCACGCGGCCTTTTTGCGCTGTGCCTCGTACCAGCGTTGTTCGTACTGCATCGGGCTGAGGTAGCCCAGCGAGGAATGCAGCCTGCGGTGATTGTAGAA
>NZ_JBKDTZ010000290.1:0-21216 GCF_046339755.1 Acidovorax sp.
AAAGCAGCCACAGCGGCGATGGACAGGAAACGAGCGGTCTTGTTCATGGTGATCTCGATTCTTGATTTGGTTGGTAGGAGTCAGTCCGGAGCGTCTTACAGGGCGCCGACTTCGCCAGCAGAGATCTGGCCGGTGCGCACGGCATCGGCAGCCTGGGCACGCACGGCAGCGCGGTCGGCGGTGGACTTGTAGGTCACGACGCGCGAGCCTGCTGGCTCGATGCTGCGTGTCTGGGCCACGGTGGCGGCTTCGGCAGCCACTTCGGCGCGGGTGCGGTTGGTGTCGAACTTCTGGGCGAACTGCGAGGTTTCGGCTTCGTCTGCGTGGGCTCCAAAGGCTGATAAAGCAGCAACAGCGGCGATGGAGAGGAAACGTGCGGTCGTGTTCATGATGAAATACTTTGAAGACAAAGACGCGTCTCAATACAGCCGGGACAGAAACCATTCCTGACCCGGGTTCGGTGAGTCGCCTTGCGGGTTCGGCTCATCGATGGGTTGAACTGTACGCCGCACGTGTTCAGAGAAAAACCAGTCAGTCGCGAATTGACTGTTCCAGTTTTGGAAATAGTCACGGCTGGAGCAAAACGGGGCCGCAGGCATCTTCAGAGGCCCCCGGGCGCCCCGCTCCCCGTCGTATACACATACCCATTTGACAGATCTAGGTGTTAATCCTGAGATTCTGGTGAAAATTAGTATTTGTGTGAGGCCCTGGAGTATCAATCGAGCATCTGAGCATCGGTATCGTTCAGGTCGTCAATGCCTGCCACCCGACCGGCGTTGAATGGCAGATTCCAGACCAACTACGCAGGAGACGTTCCGATGCCCCGTACCCCCCGTCCACACACCCGCCTGGCCCTGGCCGTTGCCGCCCTGGCGGCATCGCTGTGCGGCGCCGCTGCGCATGCGCAGACCGAGCTCGTGATTGCCACCGTGAACAACGGCCACATGATCGAGATGCAGAAACTCAGCAAGAACTTCGAGCAGGCCAACCCCGACATCAAGCTCAAGTGGGTCACGCTCGAAGAAGGCGTGCTGCGCCAGCGCGTGACGACCGACATCGCCACCAAGGGCGGCCAGTTCGACGTGATGACCATCGGCATGTACGAAGCCCCCATCTGGGGCAAGAAGGGCTGGCTGCAGGAGCTCAAGACCGACGCCGCCTACGATGTGGACGACCTGCTGCCCGCAGTGCGCAATGGCCTGTCGATCGATGGCAAGCTGTTCGCCGCCCCTTTCTACGGCGAAAGCTCGATGCTGATGTACCGCAAGGACCTAGCCGACAAGGCCGGCGTGCAGGTGCCCGAGCGCCCCACCTGGCCCCAGATCAAGGACCTGGCCGCCAAGATCCACGACCCCAAGAACGGCGTGTACGGCATCTGCCTGCGCGGCAAGCCGGGCTGGGGCGACAACATGGCCTTCCTGACCACGCTGGTCAACACCTTCGGCGGCCAGTGGTTCGACATGCAGTGGAAGCCGCAGCTCGAATCCAAGCCCTGGAAGGACGCCATCACCTTCTACGTGGACCTGCTCAAGAACTACGGCCCGCCCGGTTCGTCGGCCAACAGCTTCAATGAAATCCTGGCGCTGACCAATTCGGGCAAGTGCGGCATGTGGATCGACGCGACCATCGCCGCATCCTTCGTGAGCGACCCCAAGCAGTCCAAGGTGGCCGACCAGATGGCCTTTGCCCAGGCGCCCACCATGAACACGCCCAAGGGTGCCAACTGGCTGTGGTCGTGGAACCTGGCCATCCCGGCCGGTTCCAAGAAGGTAGACGCCGCACAGAAGTTCATCACCTGGTCCACGAGCAAGGACTACATCCAGCTGGTCGCCAAGACCAACGGCTGGGCCAACGTGCCCACCGGCACCCGCAAGAGCACCTACGCCAGCCCCGAGTTCCAGAAGGCGGCCCGCTTCGCTGCGGCCGAGAAGGTCGCCATCGACTCGGCCAACCCGACCGACTCCACCCTGCCCAAGAGCCCGTACGTGGGTGTGCAGTTCGCCGCGATCCCTGAGTTCCAGGCCATCGGCATCGCCGTGGGCCAGCAGATGAGCGCAGCCCTGGCCGGCAAGACCAGCGTGGATGCGGCGCTCAAGGCGAGCCAGGTGTCGGCCGACCGCGAAATGAAGAAGGGCGGCTACTACAAGTAAGCCGCCAGCCGGCTGACCAGGGCTGATCGGGGCCCGCGACTCCTCGCTGCACGCCCGTGTGGCGGGGAGTTTCGGCCTACCGAAGGTCTTGGCGCCGGTGTCTACCTTGTCTGGCGACGCCAGATTTCTCCCGGGATTCCCATGAACCGCCTGCTCCCCCGCCTGCTGCTCACGCCAGCCATGGCCACGCTCTTCCTGTGGATGATCGTGCCGCTGGTGATGACGATCTACTTCTCGCTGATCCGCTACAACCTGATGCAGCCGGACCAGACCGGCTTTGCCGGGCTGGAAAACTTCGAGTACTTCGTCACCGACCCTTCGTTCGGCACGGCAGTGGTCAACACCTTGCTGCTGCTGGGCAGCGTGATCCTCATCACGGTGGTGTTCGGCATTGCGATCGCACTGCTCATCAACGAGCCGGTCGCGGGCCGGGGCATCGTGCGGGTGCTCTTGATCTCGCCGTTCTTCGTCATGCCCACAGTGAACGCGCTGATGTGGAAGAACATGATGATGAACCCCATCTACGGCGTGCTCGCCCAGGTGTGGATGTTCTTTGGCGCGCAGCCGGTGGACTGGCTCACCGACCACCCGCTGTTCTCGGTGATCGTCATGGTGTCCTGGCAGTGGCTGCCGTTTGCGACGTTGATCTTCATGACCGCGCTGCAAAGCATGAACCACGAGCAGCTGGAGGCCTCGCGCATGGACGGCGCCAACTACCTGCAGCAGCTGCGCTACCTGTACGTGCCGCACCTGGCGCGCTCGGTGGCGGTGGTTGTGATGATCGAGCTGATCTTCCTGCTCAGCATCTTCGCCGAGATCTACACCACCACGGGCGGTGGGCCAGGCGATGCGAGCACCAACGTCACCTTTCTGATCTTCAAGCAGGCGCTGCTCAACTTCGATGCGGGCGTGGCCTCGGCCGGTGCGCTCTTCGCCGTGGTGCTGGCCAATGTCGCGGCGGTGTTCCTGATCCGCATGGTCGGCAAGAACCTCGATAAATAAAGACAAGAAGAAGGACCACCGACATGAGCACCCGACGCCGATCCTCCTACCCTCTGGGCCTCTTGGCCCTGCGCACCGTGGCCGCCTGGGGCGTGGCCCTGCTGCTGTTCTTTCCGCTGGCCTGGCTGCTGCTGACCGCGTTCAAGACCGAGCTGCAGGCCATTGCGGTGCCGCCGCTGTTCGTCTTCACGCCCACGCTGGAGAACTTCCACGAGGTGCAGGAGCGCAGCGACTACCTGCTGTATGCCAAGAACTCGGTCATCACCAGCGTGCTCTCCACCGTGGTGGGGTTGCTGCTGGCCGCCCCCGCGGCGTACGCCATGGCCTTCTTCAAGGGCAAGTACACCAAGGACATCCTGATGTGGATGCTCTCCACCAAGATGATGCCCGCCGTGGGCGCGCTGGTGCCGATCTACGTGCTGGCGCAAAAGAGCCACCTGCTCGACACGCAACTGGCGCTGATCATCGTGTTCGCGCTGTCCAACCTGCCCATCATGGTGTGGATGCTGTATTCGCACTTCAAGGACATCCCGCGCGAGATCCTGGAGGCCGCGCGCATGGACGGCGCCACCCTGTGGCAGGAGGTGCGCCTGGTGCTGCTGCCCCTGGGCATGGGCGGCCTGGCGTCCACCGGCCTCTTGTGCCTGGTGCTGTCGTGGAACGAGGCCTTCTGGAGCCTGAACCTGAGCGCCGCCAAGGCCGGCACGCTGGCCACGCTGATCGCCTCCTACTCCAGCCCCGAAGGCCTGTTCTGGGCCAAGCTCTCGGCCGCCTCGCTGATGGCCATCGCGCCCATCGTGGTGTTCGGCTGGTTCAGCCAGAAGCAACTGGTCCAAGGCATGACCTTCGGCGCCGTGAAGTAACGCGCAGCTCTCCTTCCTACAGCAATCAAGATTTCAGGACCCGATTCCATGGCTTACCTCCAACTGCGCGGCATCGAGAAATTCTTCGGCGAGCACCGCGCCATCAAGGGCATCGACCTCACCATCCAGCAGGGCGAATTCATCGTCTTCGTCGGCCCCTCGGGCTGCGGCAAGTCCACGCTGCTGCGCCTGATCGCGGGGCTCGAAAACATCGACGGCGGCTCGCTCATGCTCGACGGCCGCGACATCACCGACCAGCCGTCGAGCAAGCGCGACCTGGCCATGGTGTTCCAGAGCTATGCGCTGTACCCGCACATGAGCGTGTACGAGAACATGAGCTTTGCGCTCAAGCTGGCCAAGGTGGACCCGGCCATCGTGCGCGAGAAGGTGGAGCGCGCCGCCGCCATCCTGAACCTCACGACCTACCTGGAGCGCACGCCCAAGGAGCTGTCGGGCGGCCAGCGCCAGCGCGTGGCCATCGGCCGTGCCATCGTGCGCGCGCCCAAGGTCTTTTTGTTCGACGAGCCGCTGTCCAACCTGGACGCGGCGCTGCGCGGCCAGACCCGGGTGGAGATCGCCAAGCTGCACCGCGACCTGGGCGCCACCACCATCTACGTCACGCACGACCAGGTGGAGGCCATGACCCTGGCCGACCGCGTGGTGGTGCTGCGCGACGGGCTGATCGAGCAGGTCGGCACGCCGCTGGAGCTGTACGACCGCCCGGCCAACCAGTTCGTGGCCCAGTTCATCGGCACACCGCAGATGAACGTGGTGCCGCTGCAAAAGCTGCCCGCGCCGGTGCAGCAACAAGCCCCTGCCGGTGCGGCGGGCGGCTGCATCGGCCTGCGCCCGGAGAACGTCGCCGTGCGCAGCACCGGTGCCACGCCCGTGGGCGGCCAGGTGGACCTGGTCGAGGCCCTGGGCGCCGAAACGCTGATCTACGTGAGCACGCCCGGCGGCGCGCAGTTCGTCTCGCGCCAGAACGAGCGCACCGGACTGCGCGCGGGCGATGCCGTGAGCCTGGACATCGATGCCTCGCAGGCGCACTGGTTCGACCAGGCCGGCCGTGTCGTGGCGGAGCAGGGCGCGTGACAGCGATGCATGCCTTGAACGGACAGGTGGCCGCCATCACCGGCGCGGCCTCGGGCATCGGCTTTGCCAGCGCCCAGGCCCTGGCGAACGCCGGCGCGCGCGTGGTGTTGATCGACCGTGACGAGGCGGCGCTGGCCAAGGCCTGCGCCGCCATCGGCGAGAACGCTTCGCCACTGGTGCTGGACCTGCTCGACGCGAAGCAGTGCGCCAGCCTGCTCGAACGCACGCTGGCCATCGCGGGCCCGCTCGACATCTTCCATGCCAACGCGGGGCTCTACGTGGGCGGCGACCTGGTCGACGCCGACCCCGACGCCATCGACCGCATGCTGCAGCTCAACGTCAACGTGGTGATGAAGAATGTGCACAACGTCCTGCCCCACATGATCGGGCGCGGCCGCGGCGACATCATCGTCACCAGCTCGCTC
This sequence comes from Acidovorax sp., assembly GCF_046339755.1. GTDB lineage: Bacteria > Pseudomonadota > Gammaproteobacteria > Burkholderiales > Burkholderiaceae_C > Acidovorax. Next base: position 5,533 of record NZ_JBKDTZ010000290.1, read on the forward strand.
GCCGCGCATTTCCCCACACCGTGGGAGCCCGTCTACGCATCGTCCAAGTGGGCGGTGAACTGCTTCGTGCAGACCGTGCGCCGCCAGGTGTTCAAGCACGGCATCCGCGTGGGTTCCATCTCGCCAGGGCCGGTGATCACTTCGCTACTGGCCGACTGGCCGGCCGAGAAGCTGGCCGAGGCCAAGGCCAATGGCAGCCTCATCGAGGCCTCCGAGGTGGCCGAGGTGGTGCTGTTCATGCTCACCCGCCCGCGCGGCATGACCATCCGCGACGTCGTGATGATGCCGACCAATTTCGATCTCTGAGCAGCAAATTTTTTTGCATCTACGCACCATGAATTTCATCCTGCACCTGGGCCTGGGCTCGTTCCACCGCGCGCACCAGGCTGTCTACGTCCACGAACTGCGCCAACAGGGCGACACCGGTTGGGCCATTGCCGGCGGCAACCTGCGCCCCGACATGGCCGAGACCATTGCCGCGCTGCAGGCCCAGGGTGGCCGCTATACGCTGGAGACGGTCACGCCCCAGGGCGAGCGCAGCTACATGCGCATCGAATCGATCGAGCGCATCATCCCCTACCAGGACGACCTGGCCCCGCTGATCGCAGTGGGCGCCGATGCCGCCACGCGCATCATCTCGTTCACCGTGACCGAGGCCGGCTACTACCTGGATGCTGCCAACCAGCTCGACTGGGCGAACTTTCCGGACCTGCGCGCCGACCTCGCGGCCGTCCAGGCCGGCCAGGCGGGCCACACCCTCTATGGTGGCCTGGTCAGCATCCTGCGCGTGCGCATGGCCGCTGGCGCCGGCCCCGTGACGCTGATGAACTGCGACAACCTGCGCCACAACGGCGACCGCTCGCGCGGCGGTCTGCTGCAGTTCATCGACGCGCTGGGCGATGCAGCGCTCAAGGCCTGGGGTCTGGAAACCACCAGCAGCCCCAACGCCATGGTCGACCGCATCACGCCGCGCCCCACGCCCGACGTGGCAGAGCGCGTGAAGGCCGCCACCGGCTGGGACGACAAGGCCGCCCTCATGGGCGAGAGCTTCATCCAGTGGGTGATCGAGGACCGTTTCATCGCCGGGCGCCCTGCGTGGGAGGCGGTCGGCGTGGAGATGGTGGACTCGGTTCAGGCCTACGAAGAGGCCAAGATCCGCCTGCTCAACGCCACCCACAGCTGCATCGCCTGGGCGGGCACGCTGGCGGGCTACCAGTACATCCACGAAGGCACGCACGACCCCGCCATCCGCCAGATGGCCTACGACTACGTGACCGACGACGCGATTCCTGTCCTTCTGCCGTGCCCCATCGACCTGGAGCGCTACCGCGACGTGGTGCTGGACCGTTTCGGCAACCCGGCCATCGCCGACACCAACCAGCGCGTGGCGATGGACGCATTCTCCAAGATCCCCGGCATGATCGCGCCCACCATCCGCGACAAGCTGGCCCGTGGCGGCTTGTTCGACAGCGTGGCCATGCTGCCGGCGCTGTTCCTGGCCTACCTGCAGCGCTGGCATGCCGGGCAGATCCCGTACGCCTACCAGGACCAGGCCATGGACCCGGCCGTGGCCCATGCCATCTGCGAGGCCGCCGACCCGGTCGCCGCCTATGCAGCGGACACGACCCTGTGGGGCGAGATGGCCTCGGACCCGCGCCTGGTCGCGGCGCTGCGCCAGGCCTTTGCGCGGGTGCAGGCCTTTGTGGCCGAGCGTGCAAAATCCCAGGGGTAAGTTGAGCGGCCCCTCAACAGGAGTGACGCCATGACCGTGAAGACCACGCCTGTCTCCCCGCGCCAGACCAAGCCCGAGCTGGAGCACGACTATGTGCGCTCGCCCGAGCTGGGCTACGAGCCGCCCGAGACCGCGGGTTTCATCCGCTGCCTGTCGCATGGCTTTCCCACGCCGCTGGCACGCTGGCACTACCACGATGAGTACGAGCTGCACCTGATCACCGCCACATCGGGCAAGGTTTTCGTGGGCGACTGGATCGGCCCCTTCCAGCCCGGCCACTTGGTGCTGACCGGGCCGCGCCTGCCGCACAACTGGATCAGCATGGACCTGCCCGAGGGCGGCGTGCCGCTGCGCGACCTGGTGATCCAGTTCTCGCACGCCCCCCTGGTGGCCAGCAGCGAGAGCATTCCCGAGCTGCGCGAGGTGCTGCCCCTGCTGGAGAGGGCGCGCCACGGCATCGAGTTCTTCGGCATGGAAGCGCAGGCGCAGGAGCACTGGCACCGCATCAAGGCGCGCCAGGGGCTGGCCCGGTTCGGCGCGTTCTGCGAATTCATGAGCGACCTGGCCCGCTGCACCGACTTTCGCCTGCTGTCGAGCACGCAGTTGCAAAGCGAGGACAACGACACCCAGCTCGACCAGATCAATGCGGTCGTGAGCCGCATCACCGACCACTTGGCCGAGCCCTTGTCGGCGGCCGACCTGGCGCAGGAACTGGGCATGACCGAGAGCCGCTTCTCGCGCTTCTTCCGCCGGGCCACGGGCAATACCTTCACCGACTTCGTGAACCTGGTGCGCGTGAACCGTGCCTGCCAGTTGCTCGTGGAGTCCGAGCGCTACATCACCCACATCGCCTACGACGTGGGCTTCAACAACATGGCCAACTTCAACCGCCGCTTTCTGGACATCAAGGGCATGACGCCCACCGAGTACCGCAAGCAGGGCGCGGGCCGCTTCGGGATCAAGGCATGACCGCACTTCTCCCACTGCTGCAGGACTAGTGCATGTACCTGGGGATAGATCTGGGCACCTCGGGTGTCAAACTGCTGTTGCTGGGAGAAGACCAGCAGGTGCACGCCGTGGCCGATGCGCCCGTGCCCCTGCAGCGCCCCCAGCCGGGCTGGAGCGAGCAGCACCCCGCCGACTGGCTGGCGGCCACCGAGGCCGCCGTGGCGCAGTTGCGTGCGCAGGCACCCGAGGCCTGGGCCCGGGTGCGCGGCGTGGGCCTGTCGGGCCACATGCACGGCGCCGTGGTGCTGGGCGAGGCGGGCGAGGTGCTGCGCCCTGCCATCCTCTGGAACGATGGCCGTGCCGCGGCTGAGTGCACGGCGCTGGAGCAGGCCGTGCCTGCCTCGAGCCAGATCACCGGCAACCTGGCCATGCCCGGCTTCACCGCGCCCAAGCTGCTGTGGCTGCGCACGCACGAACCCGAGGTTTTTGCGCGCACGCGCACCGTGCTGCTGCCCAAGGACTGGCTGCGCCTGCAGCTCACCGGCGATGCCGTGAGCGACATGTCCGATGCCGCAGGCACCCTGTGGCTGGACGTGGCCCGCCGGGACTGGAGCGACACCCTGCTGGCCGCCTGCGGCCTGACCCGCGCCCACATGCCGCGCCTGGCCGAAGGCAGCGATGCCACGGGTGTGTTGCGTGCCGATTTGGCCGCCCGCTGGGGCCTGCCCGCCGGTGTGGTCATGGCGGGCGGCGGTGGTGACAACGCCGCCAGTGCGGTGGGCGTGGGGGCGCGCCAGGCAGGGCAGGGCTTTGTCTCGCTCGGCACCTCGGGTGTGGTGTTTCGCGTGTCCGACCGGTTCGCGCCGGCCACGGAGAGTGCGGTGCACGCCTTTGCCCATGCGCTGCCCAGCCGCTGGCACCAGATGGCTGTCATGCTCAGCGCGGCCAGCGCCTTTGGCTGGCTGGCCCGCATCACGGGCCAGAGCGAGGCACAGCTCTCCGCCGCGGTGCAGGGCATGGCCCTGGCGCGCCACGCGCAGGCGCCGATCTTTTTGCCCTACCTGAGCGGCGAGCGCACGCCCCACAACAATGCTGCGGCCACCGGCGTCTTCATGGGCCTGCGCGCCGAGCACGATGCCACCGACATGGCCTGTGCGGTGATGGAGGGCGTGGGCTTCGGCCTCATGGACGGGCTGCAGGCCATGCAGGCGGCGGCCGGTGGCGATGCGGGTTCTGTTGCCCCGCTGGCCCTGGTGGGCGGCGGTGCGCGCAGCAATGCCTGGGCGCAGATGCTGGCCAGTGGCCTGGGCTGCGTGCTGGAGCGGCCCGAGGGCGCCCATGCCGCAGCCGCCCTGGGCGCCGCACGCCTGGCCGCCATGGCCTGCGGTGGCGACGAAGCGCTGTGGTGCCAGGGCCTGCCGGGCGAAGCCCGCTTCAATCCTCAGCCCGCCCAGCAAGCCCTGCTGCAGGAGCGCCACGCGCGCTTCAAGGCGCTGTACCCTGCGCTGCTGCCCCATTTCTGAACCCTTCCTTGTCCATGTCCACACATTCCCCTGTGCAGGTCGCCATTGCCGGCGAAGCGCTGATCGACCTCATTCGCCGTGCCGACGGCAACTACGAGCCCTGCCTGGGCGGCGCGCTCTACAACCTGGGTCGTGCGCTCGCACGCCAGGGCGTGGGTGCGCTGTACCTCAACCCCCTGTCGCGCGACCGCTTTGGCCGGGAACTGGCGGCGCAGCTTGCGGCCGATGGCGTGCAATTGGCCCAGCCCACGCCCGTGGCCGAGGTCACTTCGCTGGCGGTGGTCAACCTCACGGAGCATGGCCATCCCGACTACGCCTTCTACCGCGAAGGCGTGGCCGACCGCGCCGTGACGTCCGAGGGCCTGAACGCGGCCTGCATGGCCGCTTGGGGCCTGCAACTGGTCTGCACCGGCGCCCTGGCCCTGGACGCACGCGATGCCGCCATCTACCTGCCGTGGCTGCAGGCCCAGCGCGCCGCCGGCCGCTGCGTGGTGGTGGATGCGAACCTGCGCCCCTCCGTCATGCCCGACCTGCCGGCCTACCGGGCCCAGGTGCATGCGGCCCTGGCCGAAGCGCACATCATCAAGGCCAGCGACGAGGACCTGGACCATCTGCAGGTGCCCGGTGCTGACCCGCTGGCCCGCGCGCGCCACCTGCTGGCCGCCAACCCCCGTGCCCGCCTCATGGCGTTGACGTTGGGCGGCGAGGGCGCCTGGTTGCTGCAGCAAGGGGCCGCGGGCGGCCAATGGTTCGCCAAGGAGGCCGAGCCGCTGGCCGTGGTCGATACCGTGGGTGCCGGTGACAGCTTTCTCGCGGGCCTGCTGGCCTGCCTGTTGCGCGCGCACGCGCAGCAGGCCAGCCTGGCACCTGCAGGCATGGCGGACTTCGTTGCGGCACTGCCTGCCGCTTCTTACCAGCAGGCCCTGCACCACGCCCTGGCCAGCGCCAGCCTGTGCGTGCAGGAGCGTGGCTGCGTGCCGCCCAACTGGCAGGCCGCGCAGGACTGGGCGGCACAGCACCCAGCGCTCGACCAGCCGGCCTGAGACCGGTTGCGTGGCGCATCAGGCGCTGGTGCCTACCCGGTTGCCGCGGTTGTCCACCATCTCCAGGATCCACCACTGCACCTGGTCGGCCTCGATGAAGCGCATGTGCGAGGCGATGTCCAACAGCAGGCCGGCATCCAGGTCCAACAGCCGCTGCACATAAGCCACCAGGTCGTCGGCGCGCTCGGTGAATTCGAAACCGTCATGGTCGAACTCGAACACCTTGCCGGCCTCGTCGCCCTCCAACACCATGAGGATGTAATTTCCCGAGCGCGGGGTCTCGCCGATGGCGGTGCAGCGGTCTATCCATTCCGGCAGGATCTCGGCACGCTCTTGCTCGTCCAGTTGCTCGATCCAGTCGTTGAAGTCGTCGTGCGTCAAGGCCCATTGGCTCGGGTGCACGATGTGCTTGGCGGCTTCTCCAGTGAGCGCGTCCACATAGAACAGAACGCTGCCGAAGGTGCCGTAGAAATCGGCCAGGCGGCCCACGGCGGGCAGGCCGGCTTTGTCGCCGGGCGGGGTCACCGTGTGGGCAAAGTGCACGGTCTTGGTTTGCTGCGGCCGGTGGTTGATCCGCTCGCAGGTGAATTCGCCGCGGTGCGCGGTGACGGCATGGTGCAGGTCGGGGAGGTGCATGGTTTTACCGTTGTGCTGGGCGCACCATGACAGTGTAGGGCGCACCCGTCACCGGCTCCAGGTGCGAGGCCAGCGCATGAAACCCCATGCGCCCATAGAAACTTTCGTTGCGCGGCGAAAACGTCTCCAGGTAGCACGCCACCCCGGCCTCGTCTGCCAAGGCCAGCGCCGGGGCCAGCAGGCGGGCGCCCAGGCCCCGGCCCTGCGCCGCCGGGTCGATCCCCAGGATGGACAGGTACCAGGCGCCCTGCAGTTCGGCGCCGCTCGCACGAGGGCCCATGAAGGCGATGATGCGGTGGTAGTTGTCAATGCCTTGGGGGCCCAGCACGGTCTGCAGGTGCGCCACCTTGGCCTCTTCATCGGCCTGTTCTGCATCGGCCGGGCGTGGCAGGCTCCAGATGGCCATGCCCAGGCGCGGATCGTCGGGCGTGTGGCACAGGCCGCCATGCTGCGCCTCGCGCACGGCGCAGTCCAGGTAGTGCTGCAGAACCTGCATGCGCATGGCTTCGTCGTGCGCGAAGTCGATGGTGACGGCCTGGTAGAACGGGTCGTCGATCAGTGACGCCGCCAGGGCGGGCGTGGAAGGGTGCAGAGAAGAGGCGGGCAACAACATGGGCGCGGACCTTACCAGACCCACGCCCTGTTGTCCGGCATCACGAGCCCGGCTGTGCGTACGCCTCTTCGAAGAAATAGTCCTTCCACGAGCTGGCCTTGTTCTTGAGCACACCAAGCTTTTCCAGTTCGCTCGCATAGACGAAGCTGCGGTGCGGCGACACGGTGAAGTCGTTCTCAGGGTCTTCCACGATCTTGCGCACCAGCTCGGGCGCGAGCTTGGACTTCTGCACGCGGATGAAGATGTCGGCGGCCTTGGCCTTGTCGGCCTTGATGATCTGCGCGGCCTCGACCAGCGCGGCGTAGAACGCCTTGTAGGTCTTGGGGTTCTCGTCGTGGAACTTCTGCGTGGTGTACAGCACGTTGAAGGTGGCCGGGCCGCCCAGGATGTCGTAGGAACTGATGAGCTTGCGGATGTTGGGGTTGGCGGCCAGGGCCTGGTAGTAGAACGGCGCGCTGGAGAAGTGCGTGTTGATCTCCGAGCCGCCCGCGATCAGCGCGGCCGTGGCCTCGGGGTGCGGCAGGCTCACCGAGATCTTGTCGAAGCGCCTGAAGTCGTCCTTGCCGAAGACGCGTGCCGTCTCGATCTGCAAGGTGCGCGACTGGAAGCCCACGCCCGCCGCGGGCACGGCGATGCGGTCCTTCTCGCCCAGGTCTTTCAAGGTCTTGACCGTGGGGCTGTTGGTCAGCAGGTAGTTGGGCAGCGAGCCCAGGGCCGCCACGGCCTTCACGTTCTGCTTGCCGCGCGTGCGGTCCCACAGTGTGAGCATGGGCGGCACGCCGGCCGACACCACGTCCAGCGAGCCGGCCAGCAGGGCCTCGTTCATCGCCGTGGCGCCCGAGATGCTGGCCCAGTCCACCTGCACCTCGATGCCCTGCTGCTTGCCGTGCTTTTCGATGAGTTGCTGGTCGCGCACCACGTCCAGGATCAGGTAGCCGATACCGAACTGCTGTGCAATGCTGATCTTGCCCTCGGCCTGCGCCACCAGTGGCGCCAGGCCCAGCAGCGTTGCCGCCGCCAGGGTGCGCCAGCGCTGTCCCTTTTTACCATCCCGTCCTGACATTCCTTTTTCCCTTGCGTTCGTTGATCGTCACCGTCACCACCGGTGGTGGTGCAGTGCAGGGGACGAACTCTAGGGGGAAGGCGTGTGCGGGGGAACGAAGCAATCGTGGGTTCCTAAGAACCAACTCATCTATGGGCGTTGTTGCTGGTGGTAGTGCAGGTGCAGCGCGCGCCAGCCCTGGGCGCAGCGTTGCCACAGTTCGGTGAAAAGGACCGGCGGATGAGCCCCGCGCGGCGTGGTGATGCTTCCCAGGCCGCGCGCCGACACGATGCCGTCGCCGATCGCATGCAGCTCCAGTTGCGCGTCCAGCGCGTGGCTGCCCGCCGGGAACCAGCGGCCCGCACGGACGGCGCTGGCAATGCCGGCCAGCCGGCCTCCGCCGGCCTCGATGCCCGCCTCGCTCACCACAAAGAAGGCCGGGTCTTCCAGTGCGGCCAGGCGCGCCGTGTCGCCGGCCACATAGGCTTCATACCATTGCGTGCGCGTTGTGCGCAGTTCTTCCAGATGCACCACTGCCCTCTCCCTTGGTCACAACCTGGGCGATGGTAGTGGTGAAGATGGCACGCGCTGCGCGTGTTACGCCGTGTTGCCGCTGGTGCCTTGCCGTGCCGCAGGGTGCGCCGGGCGTGCCAGCCCCAGGTGCTCGCGCAGCGTGCGGCCCTGGTACTCCGTGCGGAACAGGCCGCGGCGCTGCAGCTCGGGGATCACCAGGTCGGCAAAGTCCTTGAGGCCGTGCGGCAGGGTGGGCGCCAGCACGTTGAAACCATCGGCCGCGCCGGTGGTGAACCAGTGCTCCAGCTCGTCGGCGATGGACTCGGGCGTGCCGACGATGGTCCAGTGCCCGCGCGCGCCCGCGACCTTTTCGTAGAGCTGGCGGATGGACAGGTTCTCGCGCCGCGCCATGCCCTCGAACAGCTCCTGCCGGCTCTTCCAGCCCTCGGTCACCGGCAGGTCCTGCGGAAACGGCCTGTCGATGTCGTGGCCCGAGAGGTCCACATTGCCCAGGAAAGTGGACAGCAGGCCCACGCCCAGTACCGGGTCGATCAGGCCCTGCAGCTGGTCGAACTTGTCCTGTGCCTCCTGCCGCGTGCGCCCGACGAAAGGGGAGATGCCGGGCAGGATCTTGAGCTGGTCGGGCGTGCGGCCGTAGGCGGGCAGCCGGGCTTTGAGGCCGCTGTAGAAGGCCCGCGCTTCGGCGGCACTCTGCTGCGCAGTGAACACCACCTCGGCCGTGGTGGCCGCCAGGTCCTGGCCATCGCCCGAAGAGCCTGCCTGCACCAGGACCGGGTAGCCCTGCGGTGCGCGCGGCGTCTGCAGGCCGCCATGCACCTGGTAGTGCTCGCCCGTGTGGGCCACGCGGTGCAGCCGGGCGGGGTCGAAGAAGCGGTTGGCTTGCTTGTCGTGGATGAAGGCCTCGTCCTCCCAGGTGTCCCACAGGCCCTTGACGATCTTCACGTACTCGTGCGCGCGGGCATAGCGGTGGGCGTGGGCGAGCTGCTGCTCCAGCCCGAAGGCGCGCGCCTCGAAATCGCTGCCAGAAGTGACCAGGTTCCAGCCGCTGCGCCCGCCGCTCACTTGGTCCAGCGATGCGTACTTGCGCGCCAAGTGGTAGGGCGGCAGGTAGGTGGACGACACCGTGGCCACCAGGCCGATGTGCGTGGTGGACTGCGACAGGGCCGCCAGGCTGATGAGCGGGTCGAGCGGGTACCACAGCGCATTCCTGGCCACCACCTCGTCCGGCGGGCCGGGCAGGCCGACGTTGTCGGCGAAGAAGATGGCGTCGAACTTGGCGGCCTCGGCGATGCGCGTCCATTCCTTGAGCGACTCGATGCTGCTGGCGGCGGCCGGGTCCACATCGGGGTGGCGCCAGGCGGCCAGGTGGTGGCCTACGCCGAAGAAGAAGGCACCAAGGTGCATCTGGGGGCGGGAGGAGGTCATGCGGATCGGGATGCGGTGGCAGGCCCTTCGTGCGAGGGGCCGGGGTGGCTGTAGTGCCAGGTGGAATGAATGCGTGAGAAGGTGGGCACCATCACCAGGAGTGCGCCAGCAGCGGGACTGGAAAGGGCAGGCATGTCGCCCCCTGCAGTGCCCGGCGGAGCACCCGCTGGCGCACGTAGCCATGGGGTGCCCGCCGCACCAGGGCGGCCGGCGAGGGTTGTGCAATGCCCCAGGCCTTGGCCGTGAGTGCGAGAACGCGTTCGGCAGGGGACTGGGGCGGGGTGGCGGTGGTGGTTGTTGTTCTTGCCATCATGCGCCCCCGCCCGCGGTGGCGACGAGAAAGCCGGCAATCAAGGCAATGGCGCAAGCCATGACCAGGCCCACGGCCAGATTGCGCAGCACTTTCCAGAAAGCGCCATCGGGCGGGGCCAGGTCGATGTCTTCGGTGGTCACGGGCAGCAGCATGTCGGAGCTCCTTGGGGTGTTCATGGGGCGGGTCGCTGGATGGATGCCGGTGGCCGTGGGGTGCCGCAATTGTCCCGAAGCCGGGGCTGGCGAAGAACGACTTTCGCGTCAGTTGCATATCACCAAATCAACCGAGGGCCCTGCAGGCCCCGTGGCGCATCCATCCAGTCATGACCGCGCCAGGCCATTGTGGGCAGGCGCTGCACGCATTCCAACGAAGGAATGCGAGTTAGCAGATGCGCTTTCCGTGCGGAGGGGCGCTGGCGCTCAGTGCGGCGCCGCCAGGACCGGCAGGAACTCCACACCGGTGCGTTTGACCAGCTCCTGGTAGCTGATGGGCGGCCCGGCCCGCTCGTCCGGGCGGTTGGCCTGCCAATGCGCCCAGGCGCGCTGGGTGCTGGCGTCGTACACCAGCTTGAACAGGTGCGAGGGGACGCGGACCTGGTTCGCGCCGATGCTCGGGCCGCCCGTGGCAAAGACCGGGCCGGTGATCACGTACACATCGCCCCGGGCGCGCTGCACATAGCGCCGCGTGTCCTGCTCGATGCGGGCCCAGGGGCCGCCGTTCTGCTTGGGGTCCTGCGGCACCATGTTGGCCAGGGAAAAGCTCTGCGCCATGGCCGTGGGCGTGTCCATGTCCGCTGCCGGGGCCATGTGGCCGCGGCTGTAGCCCGAGCGCTTGTAGTCGTCGAGCTCGGCGCGCTCACCGCGGGGCAGGCGCGCGTCGGCGAAGAACTTGTCGGAGCGCTTCTCGCGCGTGCCATCGAGCATGGCGCGGTTCAGCCGCTGGGCCACGTAGACCGGGGTGCGCGTCTGGCCGCTGTGCAGCACGGCAAAGGCCTCGTAGCACAGCTCGCGTTGCAGCGCGCGGCGTGGCGCTGCAGGCGGCTTGCCGCCCGCGAAGAACTGCGGGCAATGCGCGAAGCCCGTGGGCTGCGTGCTGCGCAGGCCGGGCAGGCTGTCGAGAAAGCTGGAGGAGGGGTTGCGTGCGAAGGAGGGGGCGGCACCCAGGGCCAATGCCATGGCCGCCGTGGCCACGCGCATGGCGCGCGGCCAGGAAAAATGCAGGTTCAAAACGCGGTGTCAAAAAGCGAAAAAGGCGCTGATTGAACCACCGCTACGGACCCGTTTTGGCCTTACGGGCCGCAATGCCGCAAGGTTTTTCTGCCGCTTGCAGGGCTTACGTTTGGAGGCAGGAAAGCAGGCCCGTCAAAGCTCTTTCGCGTACACGATAAACCCGTGGTGTTTTGCCACCTTGTCGTACAGCACACGTCCCGCAGCATTGCCTTCCTGCGTCTGCCAGTACACGCGCGAGGAGCCTGCTGCGCGCGCCTGTTCGTACACGGCCTCGATCAGTGCACGCCCTACGCCGCGGCCGCGTGCCGCCTCGCGGGTGAACAGGTCGCTGAGGTAGCACACGGGCTCGATGCGCGTCATGCTGCGGTGGTACAGATAGTGGGTCAGGCCCAGCAGGGTGCCGCTGCTGCCTTCGCCCTCTTCGGCCACCAGGCAGTGCACCGGCTCGGCCGGATCGAGGAAGCGCTGCCAGGTGCTGGCCGTGATGTGCTCGGGCAGGGCCGTGGCGCCAAAGCGGCCGTAGAAGGCGTTGTAGCCGTCCCAGAGCGGGCGCCAGGCAGCGTAGTCACTCGCCGTGACCGGACGTACGTTCACTGAGGTTGCCATGCGTGCTCGGTTATTCAGCGGTTAAGCACGCGCCCGGGGTTCATGATGCCCTGCGGGTCCAGCGCCTGCTTGACGGCGCGCATCATCGACAGGGCCACGGGCGACTGGTACTTCTCGAGCTTGTCGGCCTTGAGCTCACCGATGCCATGCTCGGCCGAGAAGGAGCCGCCGAACTCGGCCACTGCGTCGTACACCAGCTGGTGCACATGCTCTTCGTGGTCGCGCAGGAAGGCCTTGGGATCGCCCTGCTCAGGCGCCTGCACGTTGTAGTGCAGGTTGCCATCGCCCAGGTGGCCGAAGTTCACCAGGCGCACGCCGGGGATCTCGCGGCGCAGCACGGCATCGGTATGGGCCACGAAGGCGGGGATGCGCGAGATCTGGATGGAGATGTCGTGCTTGATGTTCAGGCCCTCTTCGGCCTGCGCCAGCGGGATGTTCTCGCGGATGTGCCACAGCTGCTGGGCCTGGGTGAGGTTCTCGGCCACCACGGCATCGGTCACGCAGCTGGCCTCGAAGGCGGTTTCCAGCAGCGCCTCGAAGCGGCCGCGGGCGTGTTCTTCGGACTCGCTGTCGGAGTTTTCCAGCAGCACGCACCAGGGCGCGTTCTCGTCACCCAGGAAGGGCACGCGCAACTGCGGCATGTGCTTGCCCACCAGGCTCAGCGCGAACTGGCCCATGACCTCGAAGCCCGTGAGTCCTGCGCCCAGGTGCTTGTGTGCCAGGCCCAGCAGGGCCACGGCATGCTCCATGGAGGGCACGGCCGCCCAGGCCGTGAGGCGCGCGGCGGGCTCGGGGTAGAGCTTGAGCGTGGCGGCGGTGATGATGCCCAGCGTGCCTTCGCTGCCGATGAACAGGTCGCGCAGGTCGTAGCCGGTGTTGTCCTTGCGCAGGCCCGTGAGGCCGTTCCAGATGTCGCCCGAGGCGGTGACGACCTCCAGGCCCAGGCACAGGTCGCGCGCATTGCCGTAGCGCACCACCTGCGTGCCGCCGGCATTGGTGCCCAGGTTGCCGCCGATGGTGCAGCTGCCCTCGGCTGCGAGCGACAGGGGAAACAGCACGCCCGCGTTCTGCGCCACGTCCTGCAGGTTCTGCAGGATGCAGCCGGCCTCCACCGTCATGGTGAGGTTGTCGGTGTCGATGCTGCGCACGGTGTTCATGCGCGTGAGGCTCAGCACGATCTGCGTGCCGCTGTCGTCGGGGGTGGAGCCCACGGCCAGGCCGGTGTTGCCGCCCTGCGGCACGATGGCCGTGCCGGCTGCCGCGCAGGCCTTGACCACGGCAGCCACTTCCTGCGTGCTGGCGGGGCGCACCACGGCCAGGGCCTTGCCGCGCACGCGGCGGCGCCAGTCCTGTTCCCAGGCGGTCAGGTCGCCATCGGCCAGCACGTTGGCCGGGCCGACCAGGGTGCGCAGGGTGTCGAGGAGGGTGGTGGTCATGTCGTTGGCCTTTCGTCTACAGCGGTCAGGGCTGCTGCCGGGGCGGGCGCCAGGGCATTGATTGCAGCGTTATGGTGGATTGTCGGGTGGGGCTTGTACCGTGTCAGGCGGCGGGTGAGAACGGTGCCTCCTGCCCTTCCTGTGATTCTTTGGCCGCTGCCATGGCCTTGGCGTTGCGCTGGCGCAGCCGCACGTGCAGCGTGCAGGCCGTGAAGAGCACCAGGCACAGCAGCACCTCGGCCCAGGCCAGCCACTGCGAGGGCGGTTTGTCGCCCCAGCCGCGCTCCACGCCTTCGGTGAAGTACAGCCAGATCACCAGGCTCACCCAGCGGTAGGTGTACATGCGGTTCTTGAGCAGGCCGGCCAGCGGAATGCACAGCGGCAGGGCCTTGAGCGCGATCCACGAGCCGCCGGGGCGCACGGGCGCCAGCACCAGCTCCCAGGCGAGGCACAGCACGATCAGAGCCATCACGCTGCCGGTGGCCGCCCAGCGGGTGGCGGCGATGGCATGGTCGGAAACGGGTAGGGGAGCGGTCATCGGTGGCAGGTCAGGTAACGAACAGGGGGCAGGGTGGCGCAGTGCATGGAAGAATGGGTGTCGCAGCGGTGGCCATTGTCGCTGCTGGCCTGCGCCGCGCTTGGGCCCACAATGCGTGCTGGATGCGCTTGGCGCATCCCTGCGATGCAGCGTTCCCACACCACCCTGTGGTCCCATCCCGGACCTGGGATCATATCGGCCATGCCCTTGACCTTGCAGACCATCGCCTCGCGCATCGAAGCGCTGATCACGCAGCTGTCGCATTTCCCCTGGAAGACGACGGCCCAGACCCTGCGCGAACGCTTTCGCGAAGACCACCTGGGCCTCACGGCCAGCAGCCTGACCTTCACCACCACGCTGGCGCTGGTGCCCTTTTTCGTGGTGGCGCTGGCGGTGTTCACCGCGTTCCCCATCTTCGGCAAGGTGCAGGACGTATTGCAGCGCTGGCTGGTGGAGAGCCTGGTGCCCGACAGCATCTCGCGCCAGGTGCTGGGGTACCTCACGCAGTTCGCGGCCAAGGCCAGCAGCCTGGGCGTGGCGGGTTTCAGCATCCTGCTGGCCACGGCGCTGGCCCTGATATTGACCATGGACCGCACGCTCAACGACATTTGGCGCGTGCGCCGCCTGCGCCCCCTGGGCCAGCGCGTGCTGATCTACTGGGCCGCCATCACCCTGGGCCCGCTGCTGCTGGGGGTGAGCCTGGCGGTCACCTCGTACGTCATGTCCGCCTCGGGCGGCCTGGTCCGCGCCTTGCCCAGCGGCGTGCAGCTGCTGTTCGACTCGATCCAGTTCTTTGTGCTGGCCGGCTGCATGGCGGCGCTCTACCACTACGTGCCCAACACCCCGGTGAAGTGGCGCCACGCCTGGGCCGGCGGCTTGTTCGTCTCGGTCTGCATCGAGCTGGCCAAGCGGGTGCTGGCCATCTACCTGAGCAATGTACCGACCTATTCGGTGGTCTACGGCGCCTTCGCCACCCTGCCCATCTTGCTGGTCTGGATCTATGTGGCCTGGGTCATCGTGCTGCTGGGCGCGGTGGTCACGGCCTACCTGCCCAGCCTGCTGGCCGGCGTGGCCCGCCGCGGTACGGTGGCGGGCTGGAATTTCCAGCTGGCGGTGGAGGTGCTGCAGGAGCTGTACCTGGCGCGCCGCCATGCGCAGAAGGGCTTGCGTGCGAGCGAGCTGGCACTGCTGCTGCGGCTCGATGTGCTGCAGCTTGAGCCGGTGCTCGATGCGCTGCTGTCTCTCGATTGGGTCGGGCAGGTCAACGATGCCACCAGCGACCCCGATGCGGCGGATGTGGCCGAGCCGCGGTATCTGCTGCTGGTGGATCCTTTGGCTACTTCGGCTGAGCCGCTGGTGGAGAAGTTGCTGTTGGAGCGGGTGGAGAGTTTGGGGTCGTTTTGGAATAGTGCTGGGTTGGAGAGGATGAAGGTGGCGGATTTGATTCGGGGGCGGTGATCTTTGGTTTGTCGGTGTGGTTGCTGCGTGCCTTGATGGAGGGCGGGAGCCGGGTCTCGGCCCGGCGGCCGAGGTACCTTTCTTTGCGTCGCCAAAGAAACGTACCCCAAAGAAAGGCGACCCCGCTGCCCGTGTCCCCCTCGCCGGGGGCGAGGGGGCAGCCTGCGATGCTCGGTCCTGGGGTGTGCCGCAGAACTCGCTGCGTTCTTCGAACTCCGCTCAAACAGCTGCGGCAAGCATGACAACGATGCGCGTGTCCTTCGGCACGCGCTCACCCCAGGCCCTGCGCTTCTCGGCACGGTCAGAAGGGGGTGGGAAACCAACACGGGCCATTGCTTCGCTCGGCCTGTGGTCCTTCGCTGCGCTCGGCTCGCCAGAGTGATCGCCCAGCTCATCGGCAGCGCGCAGCGCGTATCCGATACCCGGCGTAGCTGCGAAAGCAGCAGCCGTGTGGTACCCGCTCCCCACCCCTTCTGGCTGCGCCGAGAAGCGCAGGAGCTGGGGTGGGTGCATGTGCCGAAGGACACATGCACTTCGTGCTCTAGCTTGCCGATGCTGTTTGAGCGAAGTTCGAAGAACGCAGCGAGTTCATCGGCACCACCCCAGAT
>NZ_JBKDTZ010000291.1:0-14691 GCF_046339755.1 Acidovorax sp.
GCAGGGGTTCCTGCATCGGCCCCGTGGCCATGTGCAGCACGGGCGAGCCGCGCGCCGGCCCGGCTGCGGCGGGCGGTGCGTCCATGTCCCACAGCGAGCGCGAGCGCAGCACCTGCTTGCCGGCCTGCGCGCGCCAGTACCAGCCGCCATAGATGGCGCTGAACTCGTCCACCGCCCCGGCCTGCTCGCGCAGGCCGCCCTGCGGGTCCACCAGCAGCCGCGCGCCCACGCGCTGGGCCTTGTCGCGCAGCACCTGCTCGAAGCTGGCCAGCAGGCTCTGGTGCATCTGAATGCGCAGCCACCAGCCGCCCGCGCCGACCAGCACCAGCATGGGCACCAGGGCCAGCAGCACGATGCGCGTGGCCATGGGCCACTGCGCCAGTTGCAGCGCCAGCCGCTGGGCCAGCGCCATCAGGCCGGCCCCCGGGCTGCATCCTCGGGCCCGGCCTCCAGCCGAAAGCCCGGGCCGCGCTCGGTCACCAGCCTCGGCGCGCCCCCGAGCTTGCGCCGGATGCGGCCGATCAGCACGTCCAGCGTGTTCGAGTCCGGGTCCAGGTCGCGCGCGTACACATGCTCGCTGATGTCGCCGCGCGTGAGCAGCCGCCCCGGGTGGTGCATGAAGTAGGCCAGTATGCGGTGCTCCTGCGCCGTGAGCTGCAGGCCCTGGCCCTGCAATGCAAAGCGGCCCTGCACCACGTCGTACTCGAGCGGGCCGGCGCGCAGAACGCTGGCGGCCACGCCCGCCGTGCGCCGCAGCATGGCGCGCAGGCGCAGCACCACCTCGTCCATCAAAAAGGGCGTGGTCAGGTAATCGTCAGCCCCGGCATTGAAGCCGGCGAGCTTGTCGCTCCAGCGGTTGCGCGCCGTCAGCACCCGCACCGGCCAGCCGCAGCCGGCCTCGCGCCAGTCGCGCAGCACGCTCAGCCCGTCCTTGCGCGGCAGGCCCAGGTCCAGCACCGCGGCACTGTAGGCCTCTGCCGTGCCCGCGAAGGACGCGGCCTCGCCATCGTGCTCCACATCCACGGCAAAGCCCGCCGCCTCCAGCGCCTGCCGCAGTTGGCCGGCCAGCGCCTCGTCATCTTCCACCACCAATACACGCATTCAGTCATCTACCTTCTGGCGCAGTACCTGCAGCGTCATGGCGTCCAACTCCAGCTCCAGCTTGTGGCCGTTGGGCTGCAGCAGCTCCACGCTGTAGTGGGGCTGGCGGCGGTGGTCGGTCTCCAGCTCCACCTCCAGCACCAGGCCCGCAAAGCGCGGGTGCAACGATTCAAGCATGGCCCACATCGGCTTGATGTCCGCCTTGGGCGCGGCGCCCTGGGGCGGGTGGATCACCTCGCCGGTGGACACGTCCATCAGCAGCTTCATCTGGCCCGCGGGCTTTTCGGAAAGCTTGACCTCGTACACCGCCTGGCCCTGCGCATCGCGCTCGAACTCCACCTCCGACACGCGCGCGCCATAGCGCTGCTCCAGCCGCTTGATGTAGCGCGCCATCTGCGCCGGGGCCACGGGCTGGGTGGGCCAGTCGCTCTCCTGCGCCACCACGGCACCCGTGGCGGCGTCCACCAGCACCTCGTGCTTGCGGCCCTGCGCGTCGATGAGCTTGATCTCGTAGCGCAGCTCGCCCTTGCGCCCGCGCTCGGTCTCCACATCGATGACGCGGCCGTTGTACTGGCGGCTGATCTCGGCGATCACGCTGTTGAGCGGCTTGAGCTGGCCGCTCAGCACCCCGCGCCGCGCCACCTCCTGCTCTGCGGGCACGCCCAGCGGGGGCGCCGCCAGCGCCGGTGCACAGGCCAGCAGCAGCGCCGCGCACGCGGCCCTGATGCTCATCCTTCGGCTCATCCTTCGTTCCATCGCGCGGATTATTGCGGACGAATCTAAACGCCCCATGAACAAGGGCTTCACACCGTGTTTAGGCAGGGCTGGCCACACTGCCCTCCATACCGACCAACCCGAAAGGAAAGCACCGTGAAGAAGCCGAAGACCCTTGCCACCCTGACCCTGGCCGCAGCCGCCGCCCTGCCCTCCATCGCCCTCGCCCTGGGCGCGCAGGACGCGCTCAACGTCATCGCCCAGAACCAGTACGTGGCCGTGCACGAACTGCAAAAACAGTACGGCTACTGGACGGCGAAGGCCATCTCCAACGACGGCCAGCGCGCCACCGTGCTCGTGAAGGACGCCGACGCCAGCTTCACCGCCGTGCGCAAGAGCGACATCGGCAGCACCCTGCCCGGTGTGGCCCAGGTGGCCCAGGCCCTGCGCGCCGGCGGCTGGACCTATGTGCACGACCTGGAGCTGGACGACGGCTTCTGGCAGGCCGAAGCGCGCCAGAACCTGCTGGGCGAAAAGGTGGAATTCGTGCTGCACCCGCAGACGCTGGAAGTGCTCAGCCAGGTGGGTCGCAGCGGCGGCACCGTGGGCGGGCAACCCGTGCTCGCGGCCGCGCAGATCAGCCAATCCCTGCAGCAGGCCGGCTACACCCGCGTGCGCAGCGTGGAGTACGACGACGGTTTCTGGGAGGCCGACGCCACCAACACCGCCGGCCAGTCCGTGGAACTGCGCCTGGACCCGCACACCGGCCGCGTGCTCAGCGAGCGGCTGGACGACTGACCGGCGGGCAGGCCCCATTGCCTGCCGTTGGCCTGCACGCGCAGGCCGGCAGGCTGGCGCCCTCCCTTACCAGGGCCGTCCCACCACCAAGCGCACAGGCTGGCGCACGGTGCGCAGGCCCTCGTACAGCTCGGCCTGCAACTCGCCCTTGGGCAACGGGGCATCGAACTTCCAGGTCTGGCGGTAGTCAGCGTTCATGCGCTGCCAGCCGCCGCGCTCGCCGTGCACCACCTGGCCCGAGGGCAGCTTGAACGACAGCGTCTTGATGCGCTGCAGCGAATCGTTGCCCTCGATGTTCAGACTGTTGCCCTCGACCTTGAACTGCCGAATTTCCACGCCGCCCAGCTTGAAAGCGCCAGGGCGCTGCGGGTCCAGCGCCTGCGCGGCCTTGCTGCTGCCGGTGGCCACGGTCAAGGGCACCGTACCCTCGAAGACCAGGCCGCTCACGGGCCTGTCAGGCAGGCGGTTGATGGCCAGATTAAAGCTGCGCGTGCGCCCGTCGGCCGAGAACTTTGGAAAGCCGCTCACCTCGGCGCTTCCGAAGGCCTGGCTGCTCTTGTCGGGGAAGATGGCCGTGACCTTCACTTCGCCCTTGTCCATGAAGCCGCCGGTCTCCTGAACGAACTGCAGGCTGCGGCTCACGGCCACGGCGTTCACCTCTACCTTCTCTTGCGAAGGCGATGCGCCAAAGGCCGTGAGGTTCTTGTCTCGACCAGGCGGCGCTTCGATGAAGGTCACACCGGTGATTTTCAGCTCCAGATCGTCGCGGGCCTGGGCGGCCGCAGGGCCGGACATGGCAGCGAAGGTGGCAATCAAGGCAAGCGAGAACGGAGGTAGCAGGCGCATTGGATGGAACAGGGTTTGACATCGAAGGGAGGGAGCCAGCAAGCGAAGGCGTGCGGCAGGCTTGCCGCCCATGCTTTCGGCCAATGCCTGATGGTAGCGCCACGGCGAGTGGCAAAAGCGGACAACAAGACCCAGCGAAGCGGTTGTGGCGAAGGCGCATCACCACTCATGCATCACCATTCATTTCACCACCGCGCTGACACCGGCATGCGGATGGGTGTGCCAAGTGCGGCGCAGCCCATGGTGGAACAGGGGCAAGCCGTGCGACAACACGCGGCAAAGGCGCCACAAGCGTCTGCCTTCCGCTCCAGGAACGTATTGACGATCTTTTCAGGGCCGCGCAAGTCCCATGCCGGGCTTGGATCTTTGCCTCGGCAACAGCGAATTGGCCTTGGCATGCGTGCGCGGCCCCCAATCTTGGCCCGCGCGCATGCTAGGTGCAAAGCAGTCAGCGGCGCGGAGGATCGCCGCCGTACCAAGCAGGCGCCTGCTCAGTGGATGGGGAAAGCCATCTTGGCAAAGCATTGCTTGCGCATTTTCCAACCCATTTCCACAATAGTATGTGTACACTTTTTGTGGTGCGGGCAACGCCTGCGATCCTACACCGCCATTCCATGACTTACCAGCCAGCAGAAACCCACAACGGCAATCGCGCATCCCAGGTCAGCCTTGAAGCGCCAGCGGCGATTTCGGCCCAGCCCACCCGCACAGACATTTTCTTTGTCGACGGCCAATTGGAAAGCGCAGAGCAGATCGTCCAGGGCCTTCCAGAGGGAGCAGAAGTGTTCATTCTGAACCCGGCGCAAAACGGCTTTGCCCAGATGGCCGCCTATCTCGCGGGGCGGGAAGGTATCGACTCCATCACCCTGATTTCCCACGGCAGCCCAGGCGCCGTGCAGGCGGGGTCGGCCTGGCTCTCGGCACACACCATGCAAGACCACCGCAGTGATCTGGAGCGGATTGGCCAGTCCCTGGCGGTCGACGGGGACCTGCTGCTCTATGGCTGCAAGGTGGCCGAGGGGGGGCAAGGGCAGGCGCTGCTCGACACCATTGCATCCATTACGGGTGCAGACGTTGGCGGCTCCACCGACAACACCGGTGCCGCGCACCTGGGCGGCAACTGGGTGCTGGAGCAGAGCACGGGCCCCGTCGAGGCATTCCAACTCTCCGCCGCTGCCGGCCTGGGCGGCTACGCCAACCTGCTCGGGGCCGCAACCTCCCAGCTCTTTGACACTGTCATCCTCGACGGTAGCGGTTTCTCCTACGTGCCACAGGGTCAAGCCGCGAACTTCGAAGGCTGGACGTTCTCGGTGATCGGCAGGGATGGGAGCATTGATCCCGGTAGCGTTCTTGCCTATACCAACGACGCCAGTACAACCGGTCTGGCGAATAACAACAGCGACAAGGCCTTGGTGCTGCAAGGCGACTTCTACAATTCCGTGGGCCAGGCCGCCGCAGTGCTCAAATCCACCGACGGCGGGAAGTTCAGTTTCAAGTCCGTCACGGTGGAGAATTTCCAGAGCTCTGGCGATGACTACGCGCTGGTGGGCTATCGCGATGGGCAAGCGGTTGACGACGCTCGGCAGACCTTCCAGATTGCTGCAAATTTGTCGGGCGGAATCATCGTGTCGGTGTCCGGCAAGCCGTGGGAGTACCTGGACGAGGTCCGCATCGTGCGCTCCGGCGGCCAGACCGAGATCTCGATATCCATCGATGACTTGATCATCGGCGCAGCGGTGCCTCCAAGTACCGCCCCGGTGATCAGCGACATCGGTGGTGATGTCGTCAGCGCCACCGAGAGGGGCCCGGCGGTGGCACTCGATGCCGGCGGCGATGCGCTGGTCACCGACACCGACAGCGCCAACTTCGCCGGTGGCCTGCTCAGCGTGAACATCATCACCAACCGCTCGGTGACCTACGATTCGCTCGTGGTGATCAACCAGGGCAACGGCGCCGGGCAGATCGGAGTGAGCGGCAACACGGTCAGCTATGGAGGGGTGGCCTTCGCGACGTTCAGCGGCGGGACCGGGAACGACAGCCTGGACTTCGCGCTGAACAGCAACGCCACGCCGGCGGCGGTGCAGGCCCTGATGCGCACCGTGGGCTTTCTCAACAGCCATCCGGACGATCCGGTCAAGCTGACGCGCACCATCAGCTACAGCCTCACCGATGGCGGCGGCGGCACCTCGCCCACCTACACCTCGCAGGTGCAGTTCAACGCCATCAACGATGCGCCCACGCTCACGGGCACGGGTCTGTCGCCCACCTTCACCGAAGGCGGCAGTCGGGTCAACCTGTTCAATATCAGCGCCGCCAGCACGGTGGAACAGGGCCAGGGTTTCACCTCATTCGTCCTGCAGATCACGAATGTGAACGATGGGTCCAGCGAGTCGCTGGCCATCGATGGCTCCACCGTCGCGCTCTTCAACGGCAACACGGTCGGCTCCACCGCCAACAACGGCCTGC
Source organism: Acidovorax sp. (assembly GCF_046339755.1). Taxonomy (GTDB): domain Bacteria; phylum Pseudomonadota; class Gammaproteobacteria; order Burkholderiales; family Burkholderiaceae_C; genus Acidovorax. Next base: position 5,926 of record NZ_JBKDTZ010000291.1, read on the forward strand.
AGGTCTCGGTCAGCGTTGCCGCAGGCGTGGCCACCGTCACAGTGCTGGCCAGCTCCTCGCTCGTGAGCTCTACCCTGCGGACGGTGCTCAACGGTATCAGCTACAGCAACGCCAGCGAGAACCCGAGCACCGGCTCCCGCGTGGCGTCGATCACCTTCCTCAAGGACAACGGCGGCACCGCCAATGGCGGTGCGGACACGGCATTCGGGTTGCAGAGTTCCACTGTCACCGTGCTGTCGGTCAACGACGCGCCCATCGTGACCACCAGCGGGGGCCCGGTGGTCTTCACCGCTGGCGACAACACGGCGTCGACACCGGTGGCCATTGATGCGGGCCTCACCGTCTCCGACGTGGATACAGGCACGCTGGCCTACGCCACCGTCGCCATCACAGGCAACTTCCGCGGTGGCGAAGATCAATTGGTGTTTGTCAACAACAATGCCACACTCTACGGCAACATCACCGCCAGCTACAACGCCGCAACAGGTGAGATGACGCTGGCCTCGGCAGGGAGCACGGCCACCGTGGCGCAATGGCAGGCGGCGCTGCGCACGGTGCGCTACACCGATACTGCGATCACCCCCAACGCGTCTACCCGAACGGTCAGCTTCACCCTCAACGACGGCACCAGCAACAGCAATGCGCCGACCAGGACCATCCAGGTGGTGACGGTCGACAAGACCCCGCTGCTGAACCTCACCGGTGGCAGTGCGTCCTTCACCGAGGGACAGGGCCCGGTGAAGATCGACCCGGGGCTGATGGTTTCCGACCTGGACAACAGCACCCTCACGGCGGCAACGGTACAGGTCTCGCAGAATTACCGAAGTGGTGAAGACGTGTTGCAGTTCACCAATACCAGCAGCGCGACCTACGGCAATATCGTTGGCAGCTTCAGCACTGCCACGGGCACGTTGACGCTGGCTTCCGCAGGCAGCACGGCCAGCCTGGCCCAATGGCAGGCGGCGCTGCGGGACGTGTCATACAGCAACAGCTCCCAAAGCCCGCATACCGACAGCCGCACCATCAGCTTCAGCGTGAACGACGGGGTCAAAAGCAGTGCCGTGGGCACCAAGGGCATCGATGTGACGGCGGTCAATGACGATCCCGCGCTGGCCAATCCCCTCGCAGACCAGACCGCGCCAGAAGACGCGGCCTTCAGCTTCGTGATTCCGCTCAATGCGTTTGCAGACGCCGACACTGGCGACACCCTCACCTACAGCGCCCAGCTCTCGAATGGCGATGCGCTGCCGGCATGGCTGAGCTTCGATCCTGCGACGCGCACGTTCAGTGGAACCCCTGCCAACGCAGACGTTGGCACCCTGGTCATTACCGTCAGTGCCAGCGACGGACATGGCGCGCCGGCAACAGACACCTTCAGCATCACCGTTGCCAATACCAACGACGCGCCCACGCTCCATGCACCCCTTGCCGACAAGGGCGCCACGGCAGGATCGGTGTTCAACTTTCAAGTCGCCGCCAACACCTTCACCGACGTCGATCTGGGAGACACCCTCAGCTTCAGTGCACGGCTGGATGGCGGGGCCGCATTGCCTTCATGGCTGCACTTTGATCCCGTCACGCGTTCGTTCAGCGGTACTCCGGCGGCCGGTGACGTAGGCGTGCTGGACATCGAGGTGGTTGCTGCCGACAGCCAGGGCGCAACAGCGGCGGACACCTTCCGGCTTGTGGTGAGTGAGCAGGTGTTTCCGCCCGACCCGGTCGCCCCGCCCTCCGCCATTGTCGATGGCGTGCCCGTCACCACCGCACCGGGCCCCGGTGGCTCCACCATCATCACGGTGCCCGTGGTACAGCCAACGCGCCCTGAAACACCTGGCAGCACGACGCCCCTGGCGGACATTCCCATCGCCACCGGCCCCAGCGGCCAGCCCGTGGTCTCTGTCGGCGTGCCCAACGGCGTAGGCCTCACGGCCGAAGGCCTGGCCAACAGCACCAGCGGCGCTGCGGCGCTGGCCGAACTGGGGTTGCGCATCGAACGCGTCACCGGCCCCAACACCGAACTGACCAATGCCGGCAACGCCTTCTACGCCACCCTGGCCGCAGGCGAGCAGCTGAATGTGCAGATCCTCAAGCCCACCATAGGCCCCGGGTATGACGGCAGCCAACCTCTGGTCATCAACGGCAGCACCAACGCTGCGGACGGCAAGCAGGCCATCATCATCGATGCCCGCAGCCTGCCCGGCGGCACCGTCATCCAGGTGGAAAACATCGAGTTCGTCGCCGTGGTGGGCGATGTGCGCGTCATTGGCGGTGCAGGCCAGAACATTGCCAGTGGTGATGGCGGTGCCCAATGGATCGTGCTTGGTCCCGATGACGACGTGATCCACGGCGGTGCCGGCAATGATGTGGTGGGCAGCGAAGCCGGCGACGACCAGGTGTTTGGCGATGCGGGCAACGATACCGTCTTCGGCGGCGCCGGCAACGACATGCTGTCGGGCGGCACAGGCAGCGACCGGCTCAATGGCGGCACCGGCTTCGATGTGGCGCTGCAAGAGGGCAAGGGAAGCGATTACGCCGTCACCCTGGACGGAGCCGGCATCAAGCTCACGCACATCGCATCGGGCGTGTCCGACTGGCTGGTGGACGTGGAGCAGGTCCGCTTCGAAACAGGCCCGGCTCTCACCATCGCGCACAGTGCTGCCCAAGAGGCTGCCGCGTACCTCTTCACCAAGTGGCTGGGGCGCGACCTGGGCCAAGGCGAAGGCGCCGCCATCCAGGGCGTATCCGGTTGGAGCGCCGAGCAGGTGGCCAGCGCCTTCGCACAGCTGTTTCCGACCGAGACCGCAGGCAAGACCGCGGCCCAATTGCTCGACGGCATGCCCTCCGCGGGAGCCATCCGCGTGGATGCGGTGCGCGAGGTCACGGTCACTGGCGATGCGGGCAACAACGTGATCACCCCCACCTTGGGCCTGGCCCGGTATGTGGACGGCGGGGCGGGAATCGACACGCTGGTCATTCCCGCAGCGCTGGCGCAGACCCGTGTGCAGCATGGCGCCGACGGCAGTTACACGCTGCAGCGCATGACCGACGGTGCCATGCTCGATGCGACGAATGTCGAGCGCGTGACCTTCACCGACACCAGGATCGCGCTGGACCTCCATGGCCATGCCGGCGAAGCCGCCCGCCTGCTGGGTGCACTGGCCGGCCCCGCAGCCCTGGCCAACAAGGGCCTGGTGGGCGAAGTGATCCGCATGCTGGACGCCGGCCTCAGCAGCCAGGCCATTGCAGGTGCGGGCTTGCAAATACTGGGCGCGGGCACACCGACGCAGATCGCTCAAACCCTTTGGACCAACGTAGCCGGCCGCGCCGGCAGCACGGGTGAACTTAAGATCCTCACCGACATCTTGGCCAGTGGCGTTTCGGGCGCCGAACTGGCGGTGATGGCAGCGCACCTGGATGCGACGGCTGCGCGCATCGATCTGGTGGGGCTGGCGGCCAGCGGCATCGAGTTCGCCTGAGCCTGTCCTGGTGTCCTGAGCTGGCAGGCCATTCAAGAAAGAAATCTGCCGAAATCGCTGCCATGCCAGGCCAGGCGCAGGCGCGCTCCCGGCCCCGGTCCGGTCAACCCCAATATCGGGCCAGCCGCAGGCAGGGCCCCTGCCTGCGCGCCGGGATTGTCATGCCGACAAAGACCTTCGCGACCCCGAAAACGGTGTGCATGGCCCCTCGCCCATGTCAGTTTTCGCGCCCGGGCACCTGCGCAAGCAGGCGGCGCGCCTCCTCCTGCGTCTCTTGCAGCGCGGTGCTGCTGTCGATGGCCATGGCCAGGTACTTCCTCACCCGGTCGGATTCAAGCTCGCTCACCATGTAGAGCTTGGCCAGCTGCAGCGCGGCCTCGGCGTCGCCGGCATCCAGCGCGCGCAGGAACCAGCGCTTGGCGCTCACCATGTCGCCCATGCAGCGGTAGCTGATGCCGATGTTCAGGAACGCCAGCTCGCTGCCCGCGGCAATGGCCTTCTTGTCCCATTCGATGGACTGCGCCAGGTCGATGCGCACCCCCTCGCCCGCGCCGTACATCACCGCGACCATGGCCATGCAGTCCACATCGCCCGCTTGCGCCCCCGCCAGAAAGCCCTTGAAGGCCTTGTTCAGGTGCCCCCGGTCATAGGCAGCCGTGGCGTCTTCATAGGGGTTGTGCTGTGCATCGGACATGGCGCTACCTTCCTGTCGAAAATGAAGAAAGAAACAGAAGATTCCGGGCGCGGCGGCAGGCCCCGGAAACGGCAATCATGCACGGCTTTCATGACGGACGGCCGCCCCGGGCCATGCCCACGTGCACCAGCATAAGACGAACAGCAGAATGCTGGCACTTCCACACAACAGCACCGCCCCGATGGGCGCGGGCGCCAGGGCAAACGCCGGCAGTGGCCCAGCAACAGCATGTCGGGCGCCCAGTACGCCAGTCCAACCGGCAAGGCGTGAGGAAGGCGCGGGCATGCAGGGTCGCATGGGCCTGCATTCTTACCCATCAAGGGCGCGCGGGGCGTGCCTTGCGCTGCAGGCGTTGTGCGCGGCACACGGGCAGGTGGCCGCCGCGAATACCCGACGGCCCGCGCAAAGGCAGGCGATCCGGTGCGCTGCGTCCCTTTGCACATGCCCAGGCATTTGGGTGAGCCCCCCAAAACCGCACTTGGAGCCGTTGCAGGCCGGCCCAGTCATAGCAAAATAGCGCCACAAAAATTCCACCAACACACACATCGGGGTGAGAGGGATGGCAGAACGGATCGACGACAGGCACCGCCCGCGTGCCGCGGCGCGGCAGCGCGCCGCCTTCGCCGCTGCAGCCCCCACCCAGCAGCACCCGGCCACGCCATGCCCCTGACCACCGCCACCTTGCTCTGCCTGGTCGTTGCCATCCACGATGGCGACTCTTTCCGCGCCCGCTGCGGCGACGTGACCCGCAACGAGGAGACCTTCGTCGCCATCCGCGCCATTGACGCGCCCGAAATGCGCCAGCCCTACGGCGACATGTCGCACAAGAACTTGGTCAACCTGTGCCTGATTCCGCAAAAGGTCAAGCTCAGCAACCTCTCGGTGGACGTGCACGGCCGCACCGTGGCCGACGTGGAATGCCAGGGCAAGGACGCCGCCGCCGAGCAACTGCGCGCCGGCATGGCCTGGTTCGACCCCAAGGTGGGCCTGGGCTACGAGGCGCTGGCCGACATCCAGCTGCGCGCCCAGGCTGCCGGGCGCGGGCTGTGGGTGCAGAACAGTCCGCTGCCGCCCTGGGACTGGCGCGCCACGCGCAAGCTCAAGCCCACGGGCCCCGTGGCCAACCCGCAGCGCTACCCCTAAGCCACCCCGCCACTCGCCCATCAGCCAACGAACGCGGTGGGCCCGCAGGTGCAGGTACCTGCTGCGCCCTTGGGCAGGCCCGCAGCGCTGGCCTTTTCCGCATCCCGGCTGATCCGCGCCTGCGGCCATGCCGCAGTGGTGGTGCCACACGGAGCGCGCTGCCCTACTCCAGCATCGGCCCCGCCAGGCCATCCAGCGCCACGGCGGCATCGCTGCGCTGCGCGCCCGGCCGGCCCGCGCCGGCCATGCAGCCCGCCACCAGCCCCCGCACCAGCGCATGGCTGGCCCGGGCGGGGCCGAACAGCGTGCGGTAGATGATGGGCGCGACCACGCCGTCCATGATCGCCTCCACCGTGGGCACGGCCTCGCCGCGGGCCAGGCCGCGGGTGATGATGATCTCGATCTGGCTGGCTGTGTAGGCCGCGCACTGGCTGGGCACGGCCATGCTGCCCTGTATGCGACCGGCCAGCACGTCGCGCAGCATGGTCTGCCCGACCTCGGAGCCCATTTCCTCGAAGAACTGCTCCGCCCAGGCCTGCAGGTCGCCCTCCACGCTGCCGCTGTCCACGGGCTCCGTCTCGGCCCTGAAGCGGTCCAGCGCCACATCGGCCAGCAGTTCGGCCAGGTCGCCCCAGCGGCGGTACACGGTGGAGGGGGTGACGCCCGCGCGCGCGGCGATCAGCGGCACCGTAAGCTGGGCGCGGCCGATTTCCTCGGCCAGCTCGTTGGTGGCGCGGTGCACGGCGGCCTGCACGCGGGCGCTGCGGCCCCCGGGGCGCAGGTTGGGTCGAAGGTTCATGCCGCCATGCTAAAGCAAAATTTTTGCTTTAGTGGTTTAATACCGCAAAAGCAAAGTCTTTGCTTTAATGGCGTACCGGAAATTTCCATGGCACTCAATCCCACGGCGGCTGCCGCTGCCCTCCCCGCTCCCACGGCGCCCGCCCGGCGCATGGGGCGCACCCCGGCCTTGTGGCTGCTGGCGTCCATCCTGGTGGGGTTTCTGGCGGCGTCGAGCGCGCCCTCGCCGCTGTATGCGCTGTACCGCGACAACTGGGGCTTTTCGGCGCTGACGCTGACGCTGGTGTTCGCCAGCTACGCCTTTGCCCTGCTCACCACGGCCCTGGTGTTCGGCACCTTCTCGGACCACCGGGGCCGGCGCGAGGTGGTGCTGCTGGCGCTGGTGCTGGAGATCGCCTCCACCGTGCTGTTCTGGCAGGCCGATTCGGTGGCCTGGCTGTTTGCCGCGCGCACCGTGCAGGGCCTGGCCACGGGCATTGCCACCAGCGTGCTCAGCGCGGCACTGATCGACCTGCACACCGAGCGCGGCGCGCTGGTCAACACCGTCTCGCCCATGCTGGGCATGGCCTTGGGGGCGCTGGGAACGAGCGCGCTGGTGCAGTTTGCGCCCACGCACACGGCGCTGGTGTTCGAGCTGCTGCTGGTGCTGTTCATAGCGCAGGCGGTTGCCGCCGTGTTTTTGCCAGAGACGGTGGCACGCCGCCGGGGCGCCTGGCGCTCGCTGCGCCCGCGCATTGCCATACCGGCCAGCTCGCGCAGCACGCTGGCGCGCATATTGCCGCTGAACACGGCGCTGTGGGCGCTGGGCGGTTTCTACCTGTCGCTCGGGCCCACGCTGGCGCGGGTGATCACGGGCAGCCATGCGCCGGTACTGGGCGGGGCGCTCATCTGCGCGCTGGTGCTCACGGCCGCCGTGGCCATTCTCTTCGTGCGCCTGCGCCCACCGCACCAGGCCCTGCTGGTAGGCACCTGGGCGCTGGTGCTGGGGCTGGCCATCACGCTGGCCGGCGTGGCCCTGCATTCGAGCGCGGCTTTCTTTGCGGGCACGGTGGTGGCGGGGGTGGGGTTCGGCTCGGGCTTCAACGGCTCGCTGCGCAGCCTGGTGGGCACGGCCTCCGCGGCGGAACGCGGGGGGCTGATGTCGGGCTTTTTCGTGCTGAGCTACCTGGCATTCAGCCTGCCGGCGATTGCGGCAGGGCTGGCGGCAGGCTATTTTGGGCTGCACGCCACGGCGCTGGGGTTTGGCTTGGCGCTGCTGGCGTTGGGGCTTGCGGCGCTGGGTTTGATGCTGCGGCGGACGGCTCAAGCCTGAGCAGGCCTTTCGAACAACGCCAGTCTGGTCAGGAGTAAATGGCCAGGCTCAACGACAGTGCGGCAACAATGGCAATGGCCTGGATGCCAAAGACGATTCCCAAGATAGGCATGTGGTCCTCCGTGAAGATGCACCAAGCGTAGAACGCACTGCAACAATTTCCTGCAGTCTTTTGCAATATGGCCGGGTCGGATAATTCCTACGCGGCAAAGCGCTTGCACCATGGCTGCCCTGACCAGCCGACCCGGACCTGGCTTCTCTTTTTGGATACGCATCAATGGGCTGTCGTCCTACAAAACGGGGCGGGCGAGGTCCTTAGTATTCACCTGTCGATACCGCATCGACACCCACCCCTCCCTTGCTAGACAGCAAGTTGCAGCCCGCCCACCAGCGGGCTGTTTTTTTGGTGGAATGCATGCGCTGCAGCCCGGCACCGCCCTGCATCTCCATTGCCAGCCCACCGATAGGCCGCGTCGAACCCGTCCGACACGCGCGACGCCCCTTCAGCGCGCCAATGGAGGCATGGCCCCTTGTCCGGGGCCCATGAGGAGACGGCCATGTCCCGCACCCACCGCACCCATCCCGAGAAGCTCCGCCCGCGCGACATCAAGCGCCGCCGGCAGTGGGAGGCCATGCAGCGCCCGGCGCGCGAAGCCCTGCTGTTTCCGGAGCCGGAAGCGCCGCAGTGGAAGCCGTTGGGGTGATTCGGCTTTTGCTTTTGTGGTGACTGCATGCCTTTGTTGAGGGCGGGAGCCAGGATGTGCGCCCGGCGGCGCACCTACTTTCTTTTTGCGCAAAAAGAAAGTAGGCAAAGAAACAGCATCGACGAGCCAGACGACGAAGCGTTTGTGTCCTTCGGCACACACGCCCACCCCAGTTCCTGCGCTTCTCGGCGCAGCCAGAAGGGGTGGGGCGCGGGGTCAAAGACGGCTGCTGCTTTTGCAGCTGCGCCTGGTGTCGGTTCGCGCTGCGCGCTGCCGACGGGCGGCGTAGCCGCCCTAGCGAGCCGAGCGCAGCGAAGGACCACAGGCCGAGCGAAGCAATGGCCCGTGTGGAGCCCGTTCCCACCCCCTTCTGACCGTGCCGAGAAGCGCAGGGCCTGGGGTGAGCACGTGCCGAAGGACTCGTGCATCGTTGTCTGACTCACCGCGGATGTTTGAGCGGAGTTCACCCGCAGGGGGAACGCAGCGAGTTCCGCGGTGCACCCCAGGACCGAGCATCGCAGGCTGCCCCCTCGCCACCGGCGAGGGGGACACGGGCAGCGGGGTCGCCTTTCTTTGGGGTACGTTTCTTTGGCGACGCAAAGAAAGGTACCTCGGCCGCCGGGCCGAGACCCGGCCTCC